>DASQSS010000347.1:0-35987 GCA_035642255.1 Ktedonobacterales bacterium
CAGCGGGCATGGTCGAGATGCGCGAATTGCTGCGACGGCTGGCCGCGCAAGGCAAAACGGTCTTCGTCTCCAGCCATGCGCTGGACGAGGTGCGTCAGATGTGCAGCCGCGTGGCGATCATCAATCACGGACGGCTGGTGACGGAGTCGAGCGTCGCGGATCTGACGCGCGGACAGGGTCACTTCGCTGTTACCCTCGACCATCCGTCAGGGGCGTTGGCGCTGGTTCAGGCGCAGCCCTGGGGCGCTCGCGCGCGGCTGAGCGACGCTGGCCAGCTCATCACTGGCGCGCCGGAGGACGAGAGCGGCGCGCTCAATCTCTTCCTCGTGCGCGCAGGCTTTACACCACGTTCCATCGCGCCATATGAGGAGCGGCTGGAGGATGTCTTCCTGCGGCTGACAGCGGACGCCGCGACGCAGGCCGATACCGTGAGAGGAGGCGCGCGATGAGCGCCGCGACTATTACGACGGCTCCAGACGCCGCCCGACGTGAGATTCACACGACCTTTGTGGGGCTGCTGCGCGGAGAGCTGCGCAAGATCATCCATATGCGTGTCACCTGGGTGATGCTGGCTGTCATAACGCTGTTCATCGTCGGGGCGCAGCTGGTGCTGGTGACGGGGCCAAAGACCGGCTCCGACCTGCGCAACGCGCCGCTCGACGCCTTCTATCAGGCGCTGCAGGGCGACGCCGCGCTGGTGCGCATCTTCAGCGGCATCTTCATGCTGATTCTGACCGCGCACGTCATTGGCCTGGAGTATCAGCATGGCACGATTCGCGTGCTGCTGGCGCGCGGTGTCGGACGGCTGCAGCTGCTCGGCGCGAAGGTGGCGGCGCTGGCGCTGGTGGGCCTGGTTGTCATGGCGCTGGAGTCGCTGATCGAGCTGGCCTTCGCCTGGGGATTGACACTTGCGGCGGCGCAGGGTACGCAGCCGTGGCGCGCGCTGGGTCCGGAGTTCTGGGCCGACCTGCGCATCTACATCTTCTGGTTGGCGCTCAATATGGTCGTGACGATGCTGCTGGCCGTAGCCGCCTCGGCCGTCGGGCGCTCGCTGGCCTTCGGGCTGGCGGTAGGTCTGAGCTGGTTCGCGGTGGACAACTTGCTCACGATTGTGTTGGCCCTGCTGGTTCGCGTCACCCAGAGCGATTTCTGGGCGAAGCTCTCCGGCGCGCTACTGGGCCCGTTGCTCAATCGCTTGCCAGACTACATCGCTCCGGCTTACCATGAGGTCACGCAGGGGCCACATGGCGCTGTGATCGTGACGAGGACGGTGGGCGGCTTCGGCCCGCAACCGCTCGTTCAACCGCCAGCAAGCAATGCGCTGCTCGTCATCGGTATCTATACGGTCATTTTCATCGTCGTCGCGATCGTTCCAACCTGGCGGCGCGATGTGCTTGACTAACGCATCGCAGTGCGACTATCTCGCTCTTGTCCACCCTCGCAATTGCGTTGGTTGGCTGCTATACTGATGGCTAATGAGAGCGGCTCGACGCAGCAAGCGCCTGGTACCATACCCTTCCATCGCGGGCATGGTCCCGGGCGCGGCGTCATTAGAGAGAGAAGCGACCCGTGGCCGATGTGTTGATCGCCGACGACGATGATGATCTGCGCGAGACATTACGCGTCTTCCTCGAAGACGAGGGACATCATGTGACCGAGACGAGCACAGGGCAAACGACTCTTGACGCGCTGCGGAGCGCCGACTCTGGCTGTATCGCCCTGCTCAATCTCGCCATGCCCGACCTGGACGGCGTGGAGGTGTTGCGCGTCGTCCGGGCCGATGCAGCGTTGGCGCGGCGCCATGTCTATGTCGTGCTCTCCGCGAATACTGGAGAGATGTGGAACGCCGCGCAGTCCATTATCACCACGCTGGATGGCTTCATGGTGCGCAAGCCATTCGACATCGACGAGTTCTCGTGTGTCATCGACGAGGCCGAGCAACGGCTGCGCACACGCTGAGGCGGCGCGGACGCTTCTCGCTGGCATTCTACATAACGAGCAGAAGTTCTTCCCTTGTGTTCATCAGTACGACAACAGCAAAATAGATTTCCTGAAGCTCTGCTGGCTTAACCATCCACAGGCGCTGTCCCTTTCTGGTGAGGCACTGAACATCCGAGACATTCGCCAACGTGTTTCCTGCCGAGAGCAACGATTGACCCGGCCAAGGGTCATAGTACACGATTGAACTCGTAGCTGGATCCAAGCCCAGCAGCGTTATTGCATGTCCTGTGTCGCCGTCATACATCAGTGCTAGAAATGGATATGGCCACTCCCGCGTATACAACTTCAGTCCAGCTGACCTGATCCCGCGCTATGGCGGCCAAGGATTATGCGTGACTCGCTGCTTGGTATTCTAGCGCACATTACTGGCGGCTGATCTTGCTCGGGCCGTCTGGGATGGATGACCACTCCAGGGACCCGCTCGTCTGCTCGCGCATGACATACTGCTTGCCCGTCGACTCACTCACACCAAAGCGCCGGGCGGCTTCTCGCATGGGCCGACCTTCCACCACCACCCAGACGATGCGCTCACGCAGGTCAGTCGAATAGGCTCGCACGTCCGCCTTGCTGCATCATCTGTACCTTACCCTCCTTCCTGCAACTTGCTCCAGGCCAGTCACTTGTGCAAGGCCAGCGGCCCGCGGCGACAGGTCAAAGACGTGACCCACAGCAGCAGGCGCACCCCAGAAGCTCCTCTGGAGAAGTAACCGCGCGGTGGGCCGCGTCTCATAAGGACAGCTGGCTTGTATCTCTACTCTCTCACGACAGAAGACGTGTGCGCGTGGCGCCTCCGCTAGCCGATGGTGAAGGCTGCCCCATAGGTCACCGGGTCGCCAGATACGTTGAAGAGCAGGATGTAGGACCCACGGGCATACCCACTCGCGGTCTTGAACTGGTACAGCGGCCCTTGGGGCACGTTCGCCATGAACAGGAAGGCGCCGCTCAGCGGGCTTACCTCGTTGGTCGCCGGATTCCAGACCCCGGCCACGGTCAGGGTCAGGGTGGACGCCGACACATTGTCGCCAGCCTTGTTCAGCACCTGTACTCTGATGGGAATGGTGGACTGGGTCGTACCCGGGTAGAGCCGCTTGATGGTGTACAGACTCTCCAGTTCGTACGCGCCGATGTCACAGGCCCACCCCTGGGGACGGCTGATGCCGCGCTGGTCGGACTGGATCTCCGTGCCACAACTGTTGACACCGTTCGGAATCTGGTCAAGCGCCGGGCTGTCGCCCTGCAGCGCGATGGTCTGAGTGGGGCCACCGTTATCCGCTAGGCTGCCGGCCAGCCCTGGGCTGTCCGTAAGCACGTCGTGGTTGTCGGCCGTGAAAGCGGGGCAGCCGCCGCTCAACGTGTTCCCCGCCGTGTTCGTGAGGTTGTAGCCACCATCGGTGATGGTCCCCCCGCAGTTAGCGCTGGTCACATCGGCGCTGCTCACGTTGTCGACCACGATGCTGTTGGCGATGGTCAGCGCGCCGCTATTAGCGGCATTGTAGACCCCGCCACCAACGCCAAAGCGGCCAGCCGAATTGCCGCTGAGCGTGCTATTGGTGATGGACGCTGTGCTAGCCAGATTGAAGACCGCGCCGCCGCCGCCGCCATAGAAGCCGGACGAATTGCCAGTAAAGGTGCTGTTGATAATGGTGAGGTCTGTCCCATCGTCGTAGACCGCGCCTCCGACTCTGGGGGTCTGATTTCCGCTGAAGGCGCTGTTGGTGATGGTAAGGCTGCCCTCAACGTTCCGGATCCCGCCACCCCAGTAACCTCGATTGTCAGTAAAGGTGCTGTTGGTGATGGTGAGGTCGTTCCCATCGTTGTAGACCGCACCGCCGCTGCCCCAGATGGCCGAATTGCCGGTGAAGGCGCTGTTGGTGATGGTCAGCGCGCCGCCCAGATTGTAGACTCCGCCGCCGCTACTAGAGACGCTCCTGTAGCTGGCTGAGTTGTCGCTGAAGGTGCTGTTGGTGATGGTGAGGCTGCCGCCATTGCTGTACACCCCGCCGCCAGCGCTCCCGTAGCTGGCTGAGTTGTCGCTGAAGGTGCTGTTGGTGATGGTGAGGCTGCCGCCATTGTTGTACACCCCGGCGCCGCCAGCGCCGAAGCCGGAAACGTGGCCGTGAATAACCGTCAAGCCATCGAGCGTGAGGTTGCCGCCTCCCCCCACCGCGAATACCCGCACACGTGTGCCGTCAGCCTGTTGACCATCCAGTGTCACATTCCGCTGGGCACTCCTGATGGTCAGCGTGGTGGAGACCTCGATGGTCGCCGGGACGTTGATGGTGAACGGGCCTGTGCCCGCGCATGCGAAGGTGATAGTGGCGCCGCCGCTGGTGGTGGCTTGCGCCTGCGCCAGCGCATCACCCACGGTGTTGGTCTGGCCGCTGCCGCCGAACGTGCTACAGTCCGTCACGCTCAATGCAAGACCGTCTGCATGGGCGACGCTCAGTGGTGAGGTCGCCGCCCCCGCGAGGGCGAGCGTCAGCGCGGCCAGCACCGCAAGCGCCAACTGCCAACTATGATGCCTCCTCGCCCAGTGCACTTTCGGCGCACGCCCCGCCACACTCCGTGGTCCTCTGTCCTGCGTGTGACCTTGTTCTGTCGTGACGTGCTGGATGTGCTGGAGACGCATGTGGTCCACCCCTTCACCTGCTGCTACGTCTTGTCGTGACACGTTGTCCCGTGACTGGATGCGCTACGAGAGAACAGCTCAGTCCCGATTCACAGCGCCCCCAAGGTCCATCACCAATGCGGGTGTGTGGTCTGTCACTTTCGAGTATGGCGCCTGTCGGTGCACATACGGTGTACACCCAGTGTGTATCAGGTATGTATCAGATGTGTATCAGCGTGCGAAAGACGTGGAAAGACGTGGTGAAGTTAGGCAGCGAGCACCCACCATCATGGAAGCCCATCGCTTGCCACTCAGCCTATGCCACGCTGAATGCTTCTTCGCCAATTTCGGCGCGTACAGCCGTGTGCGCCCGCGCTACAAAGGCGCGCTCCTCCGGCAAGAGAGCGCACAGGGCTTCGGCCGTGCCCCACACCCGAACAGCCTCCGTCGGGTGCCCCAGCGCCGCGAGCGTCACACCAATTCGTAGTAGATTGGCCGCGACGGCGAGTGGTAGTCATGCTTCATGCTGCCACCCTCTATGAAGAGTTCATAACATGCTCTAGTCATGTCATAGCGAGCAGTTCCGGTTGCCAGGGGCGCCTCGCCGGGCTCTGCTGTCTGTGTTGAAGTTACGGCAAACTCGACCACTCTAACGCTGGCTCACGCGCATAGCCTCCCTGCGGCCATGCTGCTCGTCGTCATCGTCGCCCTGCTTGTGGCGATCACATGCGCCGCGGTATGGCATAGCCTGACAGGCCGACTCGCCGTGCGGTGGATGTCGTGGGACTGCACCGGCGCGTTCATTCTCCTCGCGGTCTGGGCGATGGTTGGTATAGGCGTGTTCCTGGCGCCCAGCGTGGCGCTTGCTCTTGTCGCCAGCCTGTGCGCCCTCGCTGTCCGCGGATCTGTCACACTCTGGGCGGCGGGTCTCTGGGACGCTTTGGCTGCTGCCTGCGCTTTAGAACCATCCGTAGCGGTGTTGGTCTGATACTCCCCTGGGACGTGTGGCGTCACTCCCGCCACACCAGCGCTTGTGTGCGCGTCAACCCCAAGCAACTCACTCCGGTTGCCAAAGGCATACTCGACTGACGACGAGACGCTGCCATAATGTTGTGCTACGGTCTCTACAGAAGGAACTCCATCCCATCCCTGATAAAACAGGATAAGGGGCCCACTGGATGCCAACAATCCGCTTAGAAACCTATATCCAGGCGTCGCCAGAGCGCTGTTTCGACGTCTCGCTCAGTGTTGACGCGCACGCCCAATCCCAGGCGCACGCGCATGAACGTCCGATTGCGGGGGTGATGGCGGGCGAGATGCGCTTGGGAGATACCGTGACGTGGGAAGCCGTGCACTTTGGCGTCACGCAGCGCCTGACATCACAGATTACCGCGTACGAACGCCCATCTCGTTTTACTGATGAGATGGGCGCCGGGATCTTCTAGCAACTGCATCATACCCATCTCTTTACGCCTCAGCCCCACGGGACACTCATGATTGACGTGTTCACGTTCCAGGCGCCGCTGGGCGTCCTGGGCCGACTCGCTGAGACCCTGTTCCTTACCCGATATGTGAAGAACTTGTTGCTATCCAGGAACCGCTATCTGAAACAGGTGGCCGAATCGGAGACGGAGCCGTCGCCTCTCTCGCGATCTTGGCATCCAGCTCACCAGCGCATGCATGGCGCATCGGACCTAATGGGTTACTTACTGGCTGCGACCTCACCTCCCACCTCTCTCCCACAGGGCGAGGAAAGCCAGAGCTATCATGTAGGCTGTTCTTCTCGCCGCTTGTCGCCGCTTCTCGCCGCTTGTCGCCGCTTCTCGCCGCTTCTCGCACGCGGCGAGTTGCGGTCGGATTCCCCCCTTCCCCTCGCGGGAGAGGAGCAGTGGGTGAGGTCGTACCTGACGCCACACAGCACGCCCCACCCCACCGGAAGAACCGGACTCAGCCGCCAGCCTGTGTTCGGCGATCTATCCGCGCATTGTCCAGGACGTGCGGCGCCGCTCCCGCCTCTCTATGCGCTGGCCTGTGTATACTGATGTGGGCGTCACCCTCACTCCCAGCCCTCTTCCAGAAGGCGGGAGTGAGCAGTCGCCGCCGCCGCAGCATGGAGTGGTCGAGCCGAGTTGAGATGATGGAGCAGGAGCGCAGCATGCCAGACAGGCCAGTTGGGCCGGACGCGCCGGATCGAGAGGAGATGCTCGCCTATCTGCGCGAGGCGTTTGGCAAGCTGCTGCGCGCTGATGAGCCGCTAGCGCGTCATGGCACTTTTGGCGTGGGCGGTCCCGCTGACGCCTGGGTGAGCATTGTCGAGGAGTCGTCGCTTGAGCAGCTGGCGACGCTGGCCGCGCAGCGCGGCTGGCCGCTGATGCTGGTCGGCAACGGCACCAACGTGCTCTACGCCGACGCCGGAGCGCGTGGCATTGTCGCGCGCATGGCGCTGACCACCTGGGCGCTGGAGCCGCTGGACGAGGCGCGCGCGCGGCTGCGGGCGGGCGCGGGCGTCAATCTGCCGAAGCTGGTCAATGATCTGGCGGCGCAGGGCTGGGCCGGACTGGAGTGGGCCGCTGGCGTGCCGGGAACCATCGGCGGCGCGGTCGTTAGCAACGCCGGAGCGCACGGCGCTTGCGTGGCCGATACCCTGGAGTCAGCGCGTGTGCTCTTCACGCCAGAGACGACTCGGAACGGCGCGGCGGGCGCGCCAGCACGCGCGACCATCCGCGAGCTTCCCGCGAGCGCGCTGGACCTGACCTACCGTCACAGCCGCTTTCGCGCCGACCGCCGTGTCATCTTCGACGACGAAGGGCGCCCACAGGCGGCGCCGCGCGGGCTGATCGAGCCACCAGAGATGATCACTGGCGCGACTTTTGTGCTGCGGCGCGATGACCCAGCGGACATCCTGCGGCGCGTGGCGCGCTACAAACAGCATCGCAAGGATACGCAGCCGCCGCAGCCCAGCGCGGGCTCGGTCTTCAAGAATCCCGACGGCGACCACGCGGGCCGCCTGATCGAGTCGCTCGGGCTGAGGGGCACGCGCATCGGGCGCGCGGAGATTTCGCCCAAACACGCCAACTTCATCGTGAATACAGGAGGCGCGAGCGCGGCTGATGTGGTGGCGCTGATCGCGCTGGCCCGGCGAACCGTGCGCGAGCGCTGCGGCGTGGAGTTGGAGCTTGAGGTCGAGCTGCGAGGCGACTGGTGAGGCGACTGACGCCGCGAGACAACGAGGCGATGCGATGAGCGGTACCCCTGAGCCGAGTGAGCCGATACGCTTCTACAACCAGCGCGAGCCGCCGGGGCCAGAGCTGCGCCCACGCGCCCGCTGCCATGAGTCGCCGCCGGAGGAACTGCTGCGCGGCATCGCGCAATTCAACCAGCGCGAGTATTTTGAGGCGCATGAGACGCTCGAAAACCTCTGGAATGCCGAGCCAGACCCGATACGCGTGCTCTACAAAGGCATCTTGCAGGTCGGGGTCGGCTGCTACCATCTGCTGGGCGGCAACTATCGTGGCGCGACCCTCAAGCTGCAGACCGGGGCCGACTACCTGAGCGCCTTCGCTCCGCGCTGCATGGGCGTCGAGGTGGCGCCGCTGATCGCTGATGCGCTGCGGCTGCGCGCCGCCATCATCGCGGCGGGACCAGAGCGGCTGGCCGATGTGGATCGGTCACTATTGCCAATCGTTCGCCTGACGCCGACCAACGGCGCGACCCCGCAGGCTGACACGGGAGAGGGGTGAGCGAGAGATGGCGCAGCGGATGGTCTGGGCGCGCGACCTCGTGACGCCGCCAGAGACGCCGTACCCGCCTGCGCCGTGGCGAGCGCACGCGCAGAGCTGGCTCGGCCTTTTTCGCGGCGATCGCCCAGCCGCGCTGCCCATCGGACTACGTCCGCTGCTTGGGAGCCGCATGCGCGTAGTGGCGCTGGTGCGCTATCTGCCTGGCAGTACGCTGGTCTACGATGAGCTGATCATCGCCACACCAGCGCTGCTTGGCGTGTGGCCAGGCCTTGCCATCGAATATATCTGGGTGGATAGTCTGGCCTCGCTCTGGGGCGGCCGGCGCATCTGGGGGTTGCCCAAGGAGTTGGCCGAGTTCGCGTGGGACGAGCGCGGCGTGCGCGTCTCAGACGCCAGTGGAACGTTGATGTCGATGGACGTGGACCGCAGAGGCGCGGCGCGAGGGCCCGCGTGGCCGCTCGCCACCGCCAGCATCGGGCGCGTAGATGACGCCTGGGCTTACAGCGTATTTCCCATGCGGGCGCGCCTGGGGCATGCGGGCATGCGCCTGCGCGATCTGTCGCCGCGCTTCGGCTTCACGCTAACCGAGCGCCCGCTGCTGAGCGGCGCCACCCGCGACGCCCGTGTCACCTTCTCACCAGCGCGCATGCTGCCTAGTCGCTGATGGGCGTCTGGGCTGGAGTGACCGCCACGGGGCGCGGCGCATCAGGGCGCACACACGCGAGAATCGCCGCGACGAACGCAAGCAGCGTGAGGGGCAGGACGAACATAAACGCGGCGCCACCACTTGCCGCAAGCCCCACGCCTGGACCCATAGCCGTAGCCATGATCGGGCCATCGAACAGCCATGCGGGAACAAGCAGTGATACGCTGATCAGCAGAATCAGACGACCCACCGTCCTTCTGCCGCTCAGGTCGAGCCATGCGCCGACGAGCACGCCGATGAAGAGCAGCAGCGTGATGGCGAGGAGAATCAGCATGGCAGGCTGCGGGCCAGAGGCAGGCGTCGGCGGCATGCCAGGGCCATACGCTGAGGAGCAGGTGGTTACGCCGTTGGCGCTCACGCATGACTGACTCTGCGAATACGCTGGAGTGACGAGCGAGACGATGACGACAATCAGGGCTCCGAGCCCGCCAGACAGCGTGCCAAACCAACCTTCTAGCCACTTCATGCGCGCGATCCTTTCCGCTATGACGTGCGAAATTGAGAGGGTTCTGCGTAACTGAGGGTGAGCGGATGCGCGACGTGAAGCGCATTCATCCTGTGGCGCCATCACAGACAGCGTACGCCTGCGCCGCCTGCCTGTCAATGGCATGGCTCACAGTAGCGCTTGACCAAACATCGAAGGGTGGGCCGGGAAGCGAGCTGGCGATTGAAACCGCGCCTGGATGGCCCCGCGGGGCTGCGACGTCCGCCTGCGTGGGCTGGGCCTCAGCGCGGCGCGTGCACGGCTGGGAGCCTGCGCGGGCAGGCTTGGTGGCAGCCCACAGCGCTGCCCGTGGACGCCGCTTCAGCCGCCAGCCGACTCGATGAAAGGAAGGTAGACATGCCCACTACGCGAGACAATGAGCTTCTGACCTACCTCTTTGGCGCGTCGGATGAGCCGGTCGTCGCGCAATGCGCCGCGTGGCTGGAGGCGTCCGCCCGCTTCCGTGCGTTCCTGACCGCGAACCGGGACAAGGCGCGCAAGAAGATACGCGGCGCCGGCGATAGCGAGAGCATGCGCGATTTGCAGCTGGAGCTAGATACGGCGTACCATTTGCTGCTCGATCGTCGCTATACGCTCGAATACGAGCGGTACATGGCGGGCAAGACGCGCGGCCCCGATTTCACCGTGATCGTGAAGGACAAGGGCGCTTTCAATATCGAGGTGAAGCGGCTGCGCTCCGCTGGCGAGTTTCGTCATTGGGCGGACGCGATCTGCGACAAGCTCGATCAGATGCCGCCGAGCATACCCAACATTCTGCTGGTGGGTACGGAGCAGCCCGCGCGCAAGAGCATCGACGCCGCCCAGGCGATGACGCGGCTGCGGCGACTCGCGGAGGCGGGCGATACTAGCGTCTTCACCTCGCGCGGTTTGCCTGACGCGCGCGCATTTCTCCGAGAGAGCATGCGGCTGAGCGGGGTATTGCATCACAGTCAGTGGGGTGACGCATCGGGCGGGCAGGCGTCGCTCTGGCTCAATGCGCAGGCGAAACATCCACTGCCAGTCAGCGAACACAAGGCGCTCTTGTTGGGGCTGGGCTAACGCCGGCAGGAATGGTATCAGACGATACCGTGGTTGTGCGGGAGTTGTGCGGGCGCCTACGGTCGCTTGGCGGACCGCGAGGAAATGCGCGACGAGATGGATATTCGACAAATTAACCAGCGTGAGCATGTGTGAATAGCGGCCATGTTGACCATAGCCATAGTGATCGTGAGGAGAGCTACCCGGCATGACCAACCGCGAATTTCTCCGCTTGCATCTCGAAGCGGTCTGGGAGACGACTATCCCGCCGCTCGATGACGCGGACGTTGACCTGCCACCCAGCGATTCATTGCCGCCGTGGTTGATGTACTGGGCGCGGCTCGGCGATGATCAGGTGACGCTCTGGCGCGCTGACGTGGCGCCTGAGCAGCGCGCCGACTTGCTGGAGCGGGCGCGGCGCACAGAGGCGATCTACGACCCCACGCTCGAAATGCGCCGAGAAGTCGCGCTACGGCTCTCCGCCGCTCCTGCCGCCCCGCATTCACCCCTGCCCGCCGCGCGCCGCCTGACCGCTGACGACGCGCCCCTGCTCGAAGCCTTCGAGGCCGAGAGCGCGCCCTATTTTCTCGATCCAGGGCATGCGCCCTGCATCGGGGTGATCGTGGATGGTCGGCTCGCCAGTGTCGCGCATAGCTCGCGCCGGACGCCCGCCGCCTGTGAGCTGGGCATCAACACGCTGCCGGAGGCCCGCCGCAGAGGCTACGCCCTCGTCGCGATCCTCGCGTGGACACGAGCCATTCGCGCGGAGGGCCTGACGCCGATCTATAGCGCATTCGCGCACAATACCGCGTCGCTGCGCCTCGCGGCGGCGGCTGGCTACATCCCCGTGGCCGACGGGATCTATGGCCCGATGAGCGCGCCGAACGTGGCATGACCCATCCAGCGACGCGCGGCTTAGAGCGTGGGGATGCGCTCGATGACGCCAAGCAGCGCGGCCTCGCCTTCCGCGCGCACACGATCACGCCAGCGTGGATGGCAGACGATGCGGATGCGGCGCTGGCGGCGCTCGTACACGCCGAGGTCTTCGGCGCGCTGCCCGGTCGCCTCTGTCCAGGTCATCAGCGGGCGCATGCCCAGCGGCGGCTCGCTGAACGCCACCAGCGTCTCCATCTCCCATTTCTCGGGCTTGGGGATGTCCACCAGCGCGTCGTACGCCGCCAGTGGCTCGCTCAGCGCCTCGCTCAGCGCCTCCGCCAGCGCGATCTCCACGCGCCGACGCTTCGCCTGATCCCAGAAGAGGGTATCGAGCAGCTGATACGGCTTGCCCGCCTGCGCGCTGACCTCCAGCGCCGTCTTGTAGGGTTGGCGTCCGCGCAGGGCGCCGACGAGCGCGCGGGTGGCTTCGGGCATATTCTCTCCACTGAAGAAGGTCAGCAGCGAGGCGTCGTCGTGGTCGGGCAGCGCTTCAGGTCTGACGGCGCCCGCGAGCAGCGCCTCCTGGGTGGCGCGCAGCAACATCGCCATCATCGCGCGGTTCGTGTGATGCCAGTAGACATTGTCGAACATCTCCTGCCGCGCGTGCAGCAGCGAATTGAGCGGGCTGATACCCTTGTCGCTCACACCCAGCCGTGGCGCGCCGTCTGTCTCATTCGCCACGATGACGCGCATCGCGCTGAGCAGACGCGAGACATCTACGCCACCATAGGGAACGTTGCAGGCGCGAGCGTCGCGTGGCAGATAGTCGAGCTTGTCCACGTCGAGCGGGCCGCTGAGGAGGCGAATCAGCAGCGCGTCGCTGGCGGGCAGCGCGCCCCCCCTGGGTGGATCGATCAGGTCTGCCACGCGACCGGGGTTGAGGCCGTGGCGCTCAAGCGCCGCCGCTACCTCGCCGCCCTCGACGATGCGCCGCCCAACACGCTCATGCGGCGTGATTGGTTGGCCCAGCTCCTCGATGGCGTGCGAGAAGGGATAATGGCCGATGTCGTGCAGCAGCGCGGCGGCGAGCAGCGTGCGCAGATCGGTGGGGTCCACGCTGATGGCGCTGGCGGCGGAGTGCGGGCCTGCCAGATGGCGTGTGGCCAGCAGCGCGCGCAGGCCGCGTAGCATCAGGTAGTAGACACCGAGACTGTGCTCGAAGCGGGTATGAGTCGCGCCTGGCCAGACGCGGTACACAAAGCCAAGTTGCTTGACGCCCTGCAATCGTCCAAACGCAGATGTGGCCAGCAGATCGTGCTCAAGCGGGCTGAGCGGGATGAGGTCATAGAGGCTGTCGCGGATGGCGCCAGTGGGCGCGGTGTCGGGTAGCTCCGGCTCGACAGGCGCAGCGGAGGATGGTTCTGGCCACAGACCAGGCGCGCCGCCGATCGCGCCATTGGCGCTACTGGCGCCGTTTGCTTCGCTGGCGCGGCGCGTTGCGCGTGCGGATGAGTGAGGCGATGTCATGGCGGCTATTGTACCCCCTGCCCGGCTGTAGCGTCCAACTCATCGTGTCTCGGCTGGCGGGTGAAACCGCTAGCTCCCTCTTGAAGTGACGATGCTCCACGTCGGAGGCGCAGCGCATGCTCTGGCATGCTATGATGGTGTACACTGACCCGCCCGACAATACCACGCATTGCGCGACGCCAGGGGGCCTCCACCTGTAGCTATTCCAGATGACGCCGCGCAGAGCGGTGACGCCCGACGAGCGGGCGCGGCGAGCGCGGTATGTAAGCGATACAGTCGAGAGAGCATGATGAAGAAGATAGTGGATCCCGTCGCCACTCCCGACGAGGTTGAGGGCAAGACCGTGGAGGAGTCGCGCGTGGTGATGGCGCGCACGATGTTGCCCTCCGACGCGAACGCCTTTGGGAATGTGCATGGCGGCGCGATCATGTATCTGGTGGATGAAGCGGCTGGCGCGGCGGCTATCCGTCACTCGCGCCGTCGCTGCGTCACCGTCGCGATGGATTCGATGGTCTTCAAGGAGCCAGTCTACATTGGCGATCTGCTGACGGTGCGCGCGTGCCTGACCTACGTTGGCAAGACCTCGATGGAAGTCGAGGCGGAGATCGAAGCCGAAGACCTGCGCACTGGAGTGACACGCCAGGCGGGTACGAGTCATCTGGTCTATGTGGCGATTGATGACGAGGGGCGACCCGTCCAGGCGCCGCCGCTGATCGTGCGGACCGATGCGGAGCGCGCGCGCTGGCAGGCGGCCAAAGAGCGCCGAGCGCGCCGCCATCGCTGATGCGCCGGAGAGACAGCGCCGGAGGGCGCCACGCCGCGCGTGAGTGGCGCGCTGGCTGGCTGGATGGAGGAAGGTATCATGCCACAGAATCCGCGTGATCGCGACCAGCGCACGACCGCGCCTACGGGTGTCCATCGTCCGCAGGAAGAGTCGCATCTGCTGGAGCACATCGAGACACGCGGCATTGGCTTTGTCAATCTGGAGTTCAGCGACGTAGTTGGACTGGCGAAGTCGGTGACGATTCCCGCGAACCAGGTGAGCGACATTCTGGCGCGTGGCAAATGGTTTGACGGCTCGGCTATCGAGGGACTGGCGCGCGTCGCCGAGACGGATATGTACCTGCGCCCTGACCTGAGCACCTTCACCGAGATTCCCTGGCAGGCGGAGAACGGCGCGGGCGAGGGACGGCTGGCGCGGCTGATTTGCGATGTGCTGATGCCGACGGGTGAGCGCTTCGCGGGCGACCCGCGCGCCGTGCTGATCGAGGCGCTGCGCGACGCCGAGGCGCAGGGCTATTGCTATGAGGTTTCGCCCGAGCTGGAGTTCTTCCTGCTGCGTGAGCGACCGGGGCGCGCGCTTGAGCCGCTGCCACATGACCGAGGCGGCTACTTCGATCTCTCCACCGACCTTGCGGCGGATGTGCGGCGCGAGATCGTGGCCGCGCTCAATGAGATGGGATTGCGCATCGAGAGCAGCCATCATGAGGTCGCGGCGGGCCAGCATGAGATCGATTTCGCCGTCGCCGACGCGCTCAAGGTCGCCGATGGTGTCGTGACGGCGCGCTACGTCGTCAAGGCGATCGCGCAACGGCATGGGCTGGGAGCCACCTTCCTGCCGAAGCCGTTTCATGGCATCAACGGCTCTGGCATGCACACGCATCAGCGCCTCACGCGCCTGGCGGACGGCTCGAACGCCTTTGTCGGCGCGAACGACGCCAGTTACAGCCTTTCAGAGATCGGGCGGCGCTTCATCGCGGGGCAGTTGGCCCATGCGCGCGGCATGTGCGCGATCGTCGCTCCGCTGGTCAACTCCTACAAGCGGCTCGTCCCCAACTTCGAGGCGCCTGTGATGGTTAGCTGGGGGCGCATCAATCGCGAGGCGCTGATTCGTGTGCCGCGCATGGAGCAGGGCGAGCCGGAGAGCATGCTGATCGAGCTGCGCGCCCCTGACCCCAGCTGCAATCCGTATCTCGCCTTCGCCGCGATGCTGCGCGCCGGGCTGGACGGCGTGGCGCGTGACCTGCCCCTGGCGCAGCCGGTGGAGGAGGGGCTGTACACGCTCGATGAGTCGTCGCGGCTGCGGCGCGGCATCGGCCTCTTGCCCAGCGACCTGAGCGAGGCGCTGGCCGATCTGCAACGCGACGATGTGATGTTCGCGGCGCTGGGTGAACAAATCGCGGCGTGGTTCGTAGAATCGAAGTCAGAGGAGTGGGAGGCCTACCGCCAGCAGGTGCATGCGTGGGAGCTGGAGCGCTACCTGCCCATCTTCTAAATCTTCTAAATCCTCTAAATCCTCTATGCGCGGGAGCGCCGTCGAGGAGTTGTCGAGGAGTTGTTGCGGCGTAGGTCGTGTTTCAGCGATGTGGCTGGTCCATCGCCACAGGCCAGCGCCACAGGCCAGGCTGTCATCCCATCAACGTCATACATGCCGTTAGGGCTCAGAACATACCCACAACCTATCTAACCCATTGTGGCGCTACAGCCCATTCGCCGAGGTCCTGCTCTGTGGCGCTGGATTGCTCGATGCGCTACACTTTCGATGATGTCGTGCGTCGGAAATCCAGTGAAAGTAGAATGGCGGCGGCGCATGCAGGACGATTTCAATAGCGCGCCCACTCCAGCGGGCTTGCCCATCCCACCGGCGCCGGGCGCTCCGGGCCAGCCGCGTTCGGCAGGGCAGCCGCTCGGGGTGTTCAATCCGCAAGCGCCACAGGGACAAGGACAGGCGCAACCAGCGGCTCAGATTCCGGGACAGATTCCGGGACAGATTCCGGGATGGGCGGGCCAGACCGTCAGTTATCATGGGCAGGTGACGCTCGACCCGGCGACGGTGGCCGATGCGCAGCCGTCTGCTGTTTGGCCACCGTCGGCAGGGACGCCGGGCGCGGTCTCGCCGTTCGCGCCGACCGTGCAGCGTCTGCCCTCCGGCCCGAAGCCGCCGATCTATCAGCCGCCGGGGTTGCCGCCCATCGTGGCGCCCCCTTTGCCCGCGCCGGCGCCTCCTGCGCCAGTCCCAGCGCCGCGAGTTCCTGCGCGAGTTCCTCCACGCGCGTCGTCCCCTGCTCCGCGTCCGTGGGCTGGGTCGGCTCCGGCGGTGGCCGCGGGCGCTCGCCGAGGAGGCTGGTCGCGCTGGATTCCGCTGCCACACACGCTGCTGCTGCTGGGCGTGGCGCTGTTGCTCGTCGCGACCTATCTGCCGTGGGGTGTGGACGCCTCCGGCGACATTATCATGCTGCAGACGGCGAGCGTCCCGGCGCTCGCGGGTCAAGGCTCCAATGGCACAGCGCTGCAGGTGGCGTATGACCTGATCGCAACGGTAGGTGGGCTTTCCGTCGCGCTGCTGCTCTCCAATGTCTTCCTGAGTGGGCTCAACAAGCTGCTCGGGCGCGGCTGTGTGGCGGGCTGTGTGATTACGCCGCTCTACCCCATCCTGCTGGCGCTGATCGTGGCGCTTGTGGTGGCCCAGGCGCTCGCGGCGGGCTTTGGTGGGCTTGGCGCGCTTGCCCAGGCGCCCGGCGCGCAGAGCTATGGCCTGGCTGGGCTGAGTGTCGCGCATTACGAGCCGGGCTACTACATCTGGTATACGGGCATCATCTTGAATGTCGCGGGCATGTTTGGCGAGATGGTCGTCTGGCGCCGCTAGATGCGCGGCTCAGGCTCTTTCACTCTCCTCATCCGCCAGCCGCAGCGCGCGGCTCCACTCCTCTGGCGTGTTCGCGTTGAAGGCGGAGCGGGCGAACGGATCGAAGCGGCGCGCGTCGTCGGGTGTGACCTCGCGCACACGCAGCGTGGCGAGCAGACCCTGAAGTGAGTTGTCATCGCCAGCGGCCAGACGCGCTCGCGCCAGTGGCAGGCAGCGGCGATGGTAGGCGGCGTGCAGCGGCTCCAGTCCACGCGGGCCACGCAGCGCGACGGCGTCTATGGCAGGCGTCGTCAGCGCCAGCCGCGCGATCTCACGCACCAGCGCAGGCTGGGTGAAGGGCATGTCACATGCGACGAGCAGCGCCCACTCGGCGTCAGGCGCCTCGGTTGTCTCAGTCGCTTCGAGTGCGGTCACGAGCGCGCCAAGGGGTCCGCGTCCCGGCCACGCGTCCGCCACGATGCGCGTCTCCGGGACGAGCGACACGAGCGCTGGGTTCCCGACGACGATCACCACAGCCAGCGCCCGCCGCAGCCGCGCGACAGCCCGCCCCAGTAGCGGCTCGCCGCCGATCAGCAGCCTGGCCTTGTCGTGACCCATCCGGCGACTCGCCCCGCCCGCGAGCGCGACGCCAATCACTCCCGAGATGGGCGCGGCGTCATGCGTCTCCGCGTTCACCTGCGCCTCCTCACGTTTCCGTCCGGCATGCTCTGGGCCTATGATGGGTCTATGATGGGTCTATGATGGGTCTATGATGGGTCACTGTTGGCGTAACCGCGCCGGCTGTGGCATCGTACCATCGGATGGACAGCGGGCGCCGCTCGGGCGATGACTTGCGATGACTTGCGATGACTTGCGATGACGGGATGCAGAGAATGAGAACGACACAGGCGGATGCAGGCGGGGCGCATGTCCCACAGGTGGACTATCCCTGGTTCTCGCGCTTTTTCAACTGGCTTGCTGCCCGTGGGCCAGGTCGCGAGGCGTTCGCGGGGCTGCGGCGCGAGACAGCGGGCCGCGCGCGTGGCGTCGTCCTGGAGCTTGGCGCGGGCGGCGGCTCCAACTTCGCCTTCTACGATCCAACGCTGGTCGAGCGCGTGGAGGCGACCGAGCCAGATGCGACGATGTTGGGTTTCGCGCGCGCGCACGCCGCCCGGTCGAGCGTTCCCGTCACGCTGACCCAGGCGCCCGCCGAGGCGCTGCCCTTCGCCAATGACACGTTCGACACCGCTGTGATGACGCTGGTGTTCTGCTCCGTGGCGGACCCGCAGCGCAGCCTGAGCGAGCTGCTGCGCGTTCTCAAGCCGGGCGGGCGCCTGTTGATGGCCGAGCATGTGCGCTCGGAGCATGCCGTGTTCTCCACCATGCAGACCGCGCTGGTCCCGCTGACGGCGCGTGTGGCGGCCAACTGCCACTGGAACCGCGATACCGCCAGCCTCGTGCGCCAGTCGGGCTTCACGGATGTACGCGCGCAGCCGGTCGCCTATCCGAGCGCCGGGATTCGGCTGCTGGCGGGTGGACTCCTGCCCATTCTGCTGATCGAGGCGCGCAAGCCGTAGACGCGGCGTCACACCCGCGCGCGTCGTCAGTCGCCATCCGTCGCGTTGCGCTGGGATTGCGAGCGGCGGTCCTGCCACTGGCGCGCCAGTTCGCGGCCCTGTTGTGGCAGGTTGCGGCGCAGACGACGCGCGATACCGCGCACGAGTCCCGCGCCGGGCTGGCGGATGAGCTGTGACAGCAGCGGCACGGGCTGTGTGCGGGCCAGTGTCAGCTGGATGGCCATGCCGTCGGTATGGTAGACATCGCCCATCGCATTCTGTGTTTGTGTCGGACCGGGGAAGGCTGGCGCGCTCCGCTCGCTCACCACCCAGCCCGTGCGAATCAGATCGTCCGCGATGAGCATGCGCTCATCATCCACATCGGGCGCGATGCCGTGGGTCGGCAGGTGGTTGGTCTTCGAGAGCTCTACCTTCGCGTCGCGGGTGGCGCCACCGACCCACAGTGGTCGGCCATCACGCGCGGGCTGGTCGACCTTCCAGAAGCGCACGTGATCGCGCTCTCGGACGCTGCGCCCTGGCTTCTCGAAGGCGAAATCCTGTTTGCGGCCAAAGAGGTAAAGATCGCTGACGGGCGCCGAGGAGTATTTGCGCGCGAGCAGGGCGTCGAGGCTGATGCGCAACGAGGTGATGAGCGTAATCTCATCCGCGCGATACCAGCCAGCGGAGACGAACGCGGCGCTCAACTGGTCAGCGGTGCCAATGATGCGCACATTGAGCGGATCACTCGGCTTGCCATCACGCGCGAAGTTGGTCGAGGGAATGACCACCGTCTTTGAGGCGCGGCGGCCAGCGCGGCCAGCCAGCCAGAGCCGCAACGCACCCACGCCAGCGACGATGGCTATGCTGAGCAGCGCGATCAACAGCACCAGCGCGGCAATGATCAGAGCTTGCGTCAGCGGAGGCAGCTGTATGAGGAGTGAGAAGAGATCGCTGATCTGCGCGCCCATCGCCTACTTCCCCCGCGTCGTTCGCATGGTCGTTATCGTCCCCATCGTCCCCCCGCCACACACCACTCGCGCGGCCAGCGGATTCGAGGCTGGCTGTTAGAAGCAAGTATACATCACCACACGCGATGGAAACGCCGCGCGCGAGGCGCCCTACGCCCCTTCCGGCGGCGCGTCCTGTGGTCCAGCGACCATGCGCATGCCGGGCTGCGCATCGGCGGCCAGCCCCTCGCGCAGCCGCGCGACGACCACGCCAACGTTATCCTCGCCGCCATTCGCGTTGGCCTCACGCGTGAGCAGCTCCACCGCCTGGCGTGGGTTGGCCGCGCCGCGCAGGATATTGGCCATTTGCGGATCGCGCACCATCTCCCAGAGTCCATCGCTGCAGAGCAGCAGTTTGTCGCCTGCTTGCAGCTCCTCCTCGAAGGTGTCTACCTCCAGGTTGGACTCGTCGCCGCCCAGGCTGCGATAGATCTGATTGCGGCGCGGGTGGATGTAGATGTCCTCGGGGCGAATGACGCCTGCCGACACCAGGCTCGCCACGACCGAGTGATCGTGCGTGATCTGGCGCAGTCCGGCGTCATTGAGCAGGTAGGTGCGACTGTCGCCAACATTGACAATGTAGGCGTGGTCGTCCACCACGAGCGCGGCTGTAATCGTCGTACCCATGTCGCTATTCTGCTCGTGATTGCGGCGCTGCAGCTCCTGATGCGCGAGCTGCGCGCCTTCGACGAGGAGCTGCGAGAGGGCGTCGCGGTCGAAGGGTTGCGAGGAGCTCAGGGCATGCGCCACTGTGCGCGCCACTATCTCGATGGTCAGGCGGCTGGCAAGCTGGCCGTTGAGGTGGCCGCCCATGCCATCGGCCACGATCAGCAGACTGTAGGGATGGAGTCTGCCGCCCTCGGCGCGCACGCCCTCCAGCGCGAAGATGTTGTCCTGGTTGGGTTCGTTCATGCGCTTGATGCCAGGGTCAATCATTCCCGCGGTTTGCGCGGTGAGGATGGAGGTCTTGCGCGTCGCGGTGGATGCGCGTGACGCGGATGCGCGTGGCGTGGCCGACAGATGCGCCGTCGCCATATCCGCGATGGAGGTGGCGCCAACCACGCCAGCGCCCGCCGAGCTGAGCGCGCTGTTGAGCTCGACCCGCGTAATGGGCCGGGTCGGCTCGTCATCTTCAGGCACCGCGTCGAGCGGCATATCGGGCGGCAGCAGATCGAGCTGCGCCTCTTCTGGTGAGGGCGCCGCCAGGGCGAGCGCCCGCTGAATCGCGCGGCGCCGGCGCATCAGCGCGACCGCGACTCCGCCAGCCAGCGCGAGCAGCAGCAGTGCGAGCGCGCCGATCAGCGCCAGAGTGAACTTGCTCAGTCCAGAGCCTCCCGGCGTCCCTGGTGTATTCGGACCCGTCGGCGTAGCGCCCGCGCTGGTGAGCGCGGGAATGGCGCCGGTGTTCCGCGCGGCTGCGCTGGCGAAGGGCTGCGCGCCGCCAAAGTCGGGGTAGGCGTGGACGAGCCCGTTGAAGGCGCTCTGAGCCGCGCTATACTGCGGCGGGCTGGCGTAGAACGCGTCAAGACCCTGCTTCCATTGCGTCATCAACACGCCCGGCTTGCCAGTGACACCGCCGATCGTTCGCTGCATGTCGCTTGCGCTGTAGAGGATGTGGTTTCCCTGGCTGTCGGCCCCGACCATGCCGATCAGACGACCATTGCCATCGACCTCGACCGCGCCAAGCGAGAGCTGCGTGGCGATTTGCTGCGCCTGCGCCGATGAGGTCGCTGTGGGGGCCACGGTTGCCGTCGAGGACGCTGTCGGCTGGTCCGCGCCGGGAAAGGCCTGCGTGGCTGGCAGCGCAACGGGATAGAGCGTCGCGCTGAGCTGGCCCGGCGTCAGCGCGGAGGCGTTGAGCAGCGCGCCCGTCTGCCCCGTGAGGTCGATCAGCGTGTTGTTGGCGGGGTCAGCTGGCGCGTCGGATGGCTGTGGCGTCTGGAGGCCAGGCAGATCATGATTGGGTGAGCCATTCGCCAAGCCGAGCGGCAGGGCCAGGAGCTGCGGGCCAGCGGGCGCGCCTGTCGTGCGAATCTGGCTGGGGTCTATCGTGTAGACGACGCTGCCCTGTTGCTGCAAGCCCACACCTGTATAGGCGACGTTGAGATCGACCTGAATGCGGATCAAGCCCCAGTTGGCCGCCTGCCCGCTGAACTGCGCGAACGCCGTCTGCACGCCCTGGCAGGGCGTAATGGGGTTGACGAGCGCGGTTGGGATGAGCGCATAGCTGAACGAGTTGAGGTTGGGACCAGTTGTGCCGATCAGCGCGCCATCGCCGATGCAGGGACTGAGTACAGGAATCGGGCCGGAGCTTGTCGTCTTGCCGTAGTAGTAGCTGAGCACGCGCACGACCGCGACGCGCGCATACGCGACGGCCTCTGTCGGCCGGTTGGCCTGTGAAGCGGCGGGCGCGGCGTGAGCCGGTGGCGTAGCCAGCGTGGCGAGCGTTGAGAGCGCGACGAGCAGGGCAAGCGCCAGCCCGGCCAGCGCGCCACACAGACGGCGCGACGCCCCTCGCGCGCCGATATGCTTCGAGCGCCTCGTCTGCGCACTCAGAACTCCAGCCGTCATGCCCTCTGGCCTCCCCATATGCCTCGCCTGTGTCCCGCGTAGGACGATGCGCGCTGCTTCACCGCGTCCCGCGCGCCAGTCAGCGTCCACGACGCTGAGACTCCGCCGAGACTCCGCCGAGACTCCGCCGGGACACCCATCAATGATGTAACGCGTCAGCGGCTCATTTGGGGGACACGCGCGCATGCTGGCCTATCGCGCGGCGTTGTGGGTGGACGAACGGAGTGTTCACACATGGGCACCTGGGGCGATACGGCGCTCGCCTGCTGCATTTCCCAACGCGCTTGACGCCGATCTATCGCCGGTTCTATACTGAATCGGTATGGGCTTGTAAGAAGCCATGACGGGGTGTAGCGCAGTCGGTCAGCGCGCATGGTTTGGGACCATGAGGCCGCCGGTTCGAATCCGGCCACCCCGACCACTATCAAGCGACCGAAGTTAGCGTGCTGTTATTTCCGCAGCCAGGCAATCTGGCTGCTTTTTTGTCTCTATGGACTGGTTTGAATCCAGGTCAGGTAGGTTGCTGTCAGCAATTTGTTATGCTGTTGCTATGACCATCGAGCAGATTGCCGCCAAAATCAAGCAGTCGAGTAGGACAACAAAGCCCACCCTCATTGGCATCGAGGGCTACGGTGGCTCGGGCAAGACTACGGTGGCTCGACAGCTCGCAGACGCATTAGGAAGCGCGTATGTTATCACTATCGACGACTTCATTGTCAAAGCGAAGTTGACTGAACCGTCGTGGGATGGCGGCGCGTTTGACCTGACGCGGCTCGAACGACAGGTATTGTCGCCAGTGAGCCACGGTCAACCCGTCAGCTACCAACGGCTGCAATGGGAAACCAACACGTTGAGCGGACCGGTAACCGTTCCAGAAGTAGACTATTTGATTATCGAGGGTATCTCGGCGTACCACCCACCAATCGAACGGTATTATGACTTCACGATCTGGGTCGAGACGCCCCTGACCCTTGCCCAGTCGCGCGGGCATGCGCGGGATGGCAGCAGCGAGAACGCGGCGTACTGGGACCTCTGGGCGCGGAACGACATTGCCTATCAGCAGCAATATCACCCCGAGGCGCGTGCGGACTTTGTCTATCTGAATGCCTAAAAGCCATGAGAGCGCAACTGCGTCCAGCTCCGCTTCATCGGCGGCAGCGCTGGTCTGCTGCCCGCCCGGGAGTGTCGCGATGTAGGCGTCAACGCGGGGTGGCGCGATTGGAGGGTATAGTAGCATAACGATGCGCTGGCGAGAGACGCGGCGCTGTCATTGGCAAGTCCCATGAAGATCACTACGCCAGGGCGCAGGTAATCTAAACGTCATGAGGAGGAGCGGACCAATGCGCAAGATTGTGGTTTCCGAGTTCATGTCTCTCGACGGGGTGATGCAGGCGCCGGGCGGCGCGAATGAAGATACCGATGGCGGCTTCGCGCATGGCGGCTGGACGATACCCTACTGGCACGACGAGATCGGCGCTGCCTTCTTCCGGATGATGGGCGAGACCGACGCCTTTCTCCTGGGGCGCAAGACGTGGCAGGTCCATGGTGGCGTTTTCGAGCACATGGCGCCGGGTGATCCGTTTGGCGACCTGATGAACTCTATGCCCAAGTATGTGGTCTCCAACACCCTGGCTTCCGCTGGCGCCTGGCGGAACTCCACGCTCCTGAGCGGCGACGTGATCACCCAGGTGCGCGCCCTCAAAGACCAGCCCGGCAAAGACATCGCCATCGACGGCAGTAGCGTGCTCATCCATGCCCTGGCGCAGCATAACCTGATTGACGAGTATCATCTGATGGTCTACCCCGTCGTGCTCGGCGGCGGCAAGCGGGTATTTCCGGACGGCTTGCGGCTCAACCTGCAGCTCGTCGAGGCGCGGCCGGTCCCATCGGGGGTCACGCTGACGCACTATACAGTGGCGCACTCCGCCTAGAATCACACCTAGAATCACGCCGGGGCGGTTCCGTATCCGACAGGTAGTGATCATGAGGAGGGTGGAAACCGATGCTACGCAGTACCCCGTTTTTGCTCTTTGACGGCAACTGCGCCGAGGCCATGACCTTTTATCATCAGTGCCTGGGCGGCGAGCTTACGCTGACCAGGCTGGGCGATACGCCCATGAAGGATCAGTTTCCGCCCGAGAAGCATGGGCGCATCATCAACGCCCATCTCACGAGTGGCGCTATCGAACTATCGGCGACCGACTGGATGGCCGCTCCGGACTATGAGCCACAGTACGGCGACATCTTCGCCATCTTTATTCTCGGCGACGGTTATGATGAGCTGAAAGCGCTGTTTGAAAAGCTGAGCGCGCGCGCGCAAACCGACCGGTTTCAAGCGCTCCATGACATGCCGTTTGGCACGTACGGGCAGTTCTTTGACAAGTACGGCTATCAGTGGATCTTCAAGGGCGATAAGAAAGAATAGTAAACAGTCGAAAGCGCTCCATATGGTCTTATAGGAGGGCTTCTCCGTGGAAGATAGGTCTGCCGCTCAGCAGATAGACGATATCATCGCGCAATCGGGTGATTGGCGGGGTTCGAAACTGTCAGAACTGCGCGCGGCCATCAAGAAAGCCGACGCTGCCGTGGTGGAGGAAGTGAAGTGGAAAAAGCCCTCTCGGCCAGAGGGAGTTCCCGTGTGGTCGCATGATGGCATCATCTGTGTCGCTGATACCCTCAAGAGCGCCGTGCGATTGACCTTCCCCAAAGGCGCCCAACTAGAGGACCCAAAGAAGCTCTTCAACACGCGACTAGACAGCAAAACCGTTCGCGCCATTGACTACCACGAAGGTGACACTGTCGATGGGGCTGCGTTACAGGCGCTGATTCGCGAGGCGATGGAGCTGAATACATCGAAAGGGCGCTCGCGCTAATCGCTCGACGAGGCTTTGTAGACGCGGCTACCTCTGTGTGGAATGACGGCTACTGGCTGCGCTGCGCCTTGCGCCAGCCCCCCGCGCGATTGTTGGCGATCACTGCCCTGAAGAGGTTTACGAGCGCGCGGTCGTTGAGGCTGTCTCCCTGATGAACCTGAATCGCTCGCGCGGTCAGATTGCCGTGTCCCTGATTGATGATGCCCTCGGGATCAGGCGCGATGGGGTCATAGACGAAGACATTGACATGATCCCTGGCCCCTAGCAGTGCGCAGATGTTGCCCTCTAGCGTAAAGTACGGGCGATCGCCGCGCTTGACGGTCTCGGTGACTTCCGGGTCGGCGGCATGGACGAGCTCCCGCACGCGGCGGCAAACATCCTGCTGCCAGTCGGGGAGCGTGTTGATGTAGGCGTCGACGCGCGAATCAGTGGGGTATGCGCTCATGGTGGTATAGTAGCATGCCCCGCAACAGTCAGGTCCAGCGCAGGAATGGACAGCCAGCGCCCGTTTCACCGCCTCGGCTTGCGCCTTGGCTTGCGCTTCCAAGACGAGCCATATGGTATCTTCGGCGCTTAGTTGATCACGAACCTGCCAGCAT
This sequence comes from Ktedonobacterales bacterium, assembly GCA_035642255.1. Taxonomy (GTDB): domain Bacteria; phylum Chloroflexota; class Ktedonobacteria; order Ktedonobacterales; family JADMIN01; genus JAKAIY01. The sequence goes on from DASQSS010000347.1 coordinate 25,212, forward strand.
GAGGTATACTATAAAGGCGTACGGGTGCGACCTAACGTCTTGTGATGAGTGGCAGGGTGATCTCGCGGGTAGCGGGCATGCTCTGTGGCCAAGAATGAGATCGCGTCCCCCGACCGCATAGCGCCTCATGTGAGCGCATCGTCAACCATCCCCGCCGCATCGCGTGACTCGCCCTGCGATTCACCGCATGTCGAGTTGGCTGGCGTCGTCTTGCTCCCATGAATTCTTGGCGCTAGTGTTCCGCGTCGCCGTATATTTCCCCTGTTCTCCTGCTTCGACAGCAGTGGAATGATTCTTGCCTTGGTTTTAGTGGGAAACGAAACCGACGCCGCGGACATGGAGGAACATAAACGTCAATGGACGCTGGCTCAAGTAGTCAACCGAAACTTACAGAACCAATAGCTCGAGACATCGCGTCAGCGCGTTTTGTCGTCGTTCGCCTGAGATAGCCCCTCCCCAACCTGTGAGGCGCTCCTGCCAGGCCCGACGCCACCGCGCGTCGGCGCCTGTCTCCATGAAGGAGCCACCTCATGGAGCAGCAGATTCATGCGCCTGGCCTGCGCGGCGAGACTCGCCCGCTTTCGTTTGCGCAGCGGGCCATCAAGCCCATCAAGCCCATCATGCGCCCAGTCATCAATCACGGACCATCGCTGGCCAAGCGGGTTCGTGGAGTGGGCAAGAGTCCCATCTTCCGCCCATTCGCTCGTCCGCTGGCCGCCCTCAGCTTTCTCGGTCCAGGATTGATCGCCGCCAACGCGGGCAATGACGCCGGCGGCATCACGACCTACGCCGCCGTGGGCGCGCAGTACGGCTACAGCCTGCTGTGGATGCTCATCCCCATTACGATCAGCATGGCCGTCGTGCAGGAGATGTGCGCCCGTATGGGGGCCGCGACCAACAAGGGCCTCTCTGACCTCATCCGCGAGCGGTTCGGCGTGCGCGGCGCCGCCTTCGCCGTGCTGACCCTCTTCATCGCGAACGCGCTGCTGACCATCTCCGAATTCGCTGGCATCGCCGCCGCTTCTGACCTGCTCCACATTCCCCGCTGGGTCACGATACCGCTGGTCGTGGTTGGCTTATGGATGCTGGTGACGCGCGGCTCTTACAGCCGGGCCGAGAAGGTCTTTCTGGTGATGACACTGGCCTTCTTCGCGTACCCGGTCGCCGCGGTCCTGGCGCGACCAGACTGGGGCCAGGTAGCGCTCCAGGTGGTGCACCCGACGGCGCACATCACGAGCGCGTACATTCTGCTATTTGTCGGAACGGTCGGCACGACGATCACACCGTATATGCAGTTATTCATCCAGTCGAGCGTCGCCGAGAAGCGCATCGCGATGGAAAACTATGGCGATGAGCGCAAAGACTCCTACACCGGGGCAGTCTTCGGCGACATGATCTCCGCATTCATCATCATCGCAACCGGCGCGACCGTCTTTGTCGCCAGTCATGGGGCAGGCGTGCAGCTACAGACCGCGCAACAGGCGGCGCTGGCTCTGGCGCCTGTCGCGGGCAAGTACGCCGTCGTGATCTTCTCTGTTGGCCTGATTGGCGCTTCCGTGCTGGCGGCGGCGGTGGTGCCGCTGACCACGGCGTACAACGTCTGTGAGTCGTTCGGCTTCGAGCATGGCGTCTCGATGTCGTTTCGCCAGGCGCCAATCTTCCACAGTATTTTCATCGGATTACTGATCGCTGGCGCGTTGGTCTCGCTGCTGATTCCAGGCAACATGCTCGTCTCACTCATCATTATCGCTCAGGTCATCAATGGCGTCCTGCTGCCGATTTTGCTGATCTTCATCGTCCGGCTGGTCAACGATCGCAACATCATGGGCAAGTACGTGAATGGGCGCGTGAACAACGTCATCGCGTATACCACCGTGGGTCTGCTGAGCGCGTTGTCCATCATCATGATCATCAGTGTCGTGCTGCCACTCTTCGGTGTGCCTTTCTTGTCCTAGTCCTGTCCCAGTCGCGCATTCGACTCTGTTCGTCCGTGCCATCCACCGGCGTTGAACATATCAGGCTGTGGTTTACCCAGCCCCAGAGAGGGGAGTGGCGCTATGGCGTCTTTGACGGAACTGCTCGATAAGCCCATCCGCGTGCCAACGGGCGAAGAAGTGGCGCTGCTGCAAGACCTCGTGGTGCGGCCACCCGATGATAGCGCTGTCGCCGCGCCAGATATCTACCCGCCAGTCGTTGGGCTGGTGGCCAAGCTCAAGGCGGTGCGCGGCTCACGCCAGGTGTTCATCCCATGGGATCGCGTGGCGGAGATGACGATCGCGGGCGTGCGGCTGAACTCGCCCGCGCTGAACCTGCGGCAGTTCGAACAGCGCCCTGGGGAGCTTGTGCTGCGCTCGGGCCTCTTTGACCGGCAAGTGGTTGATGTTGAGGGGCGGCGCGTCGTGCGCATCAACGATCTCGATCTGGCGCCCTCCGAGGGACGCTATCGACTGGTCGCGGTGGATGTCGGGCCAAATGCGATGCTGCGGCGGCTGGTGGGTCCGCGCCTGGGGGATCGCGTCAATCAACTGGTGCGCCATGAGAGCAGCAGCAGGCCGCAGTTGATTGACTGGGCGCAGGTGGCTCCCGCAGCCGACAACGCCTATCTCGATGCGCTACAGCTGCGCGTGCCGCGCGAGCGGTTGGCGCTGATGCAGCCTGCGCATCTGGCGCATATCGTGGAGCAGCTGACCCCGAAGGCGGGCGCTGCGCTGCTGATCGAACTCGATGACGCCCACGCCGCTGACGCCCTCGAAGAGATGGACGACGAGCAACGGGGGCGCCTGCTGCGTGAGATGGACCCCGAGCGCGCGGCGGATATGCTGGAGGAGATGGAGCCGGACGAGGCGGCGGACGCGCTGCAAAATGTGACCAGCGAAGAGGCCGCCGACCTGCTGGGACGCATGGAGCGCGAAGACGCCGAGGATGTGGCGGTATTGCTGGGCTACCCGGAGGACAGCGCAGGCGGCATCATGACGACGGAGTACGTCGCCGTGCCCGACTGGCCTGCCGTCGGCGCGGTGATCGAGGCGCTCCGCGCCCAGGAGAAGGCCGCGAGCGCCGGAACAGAAGACCCGCTGCCCGACGCGCTGCCTGAACTCTATGTCGTCATTGAAGATACGCCACCCGCGCGGGTTCCACCTGTCCGGCGGCCTGCCGCGCGCGGACGCAATGGCGCGACGCGCAGCAGGCCGCGTCCCAGTCAGGCACCCGCCGATGAGCCGCGCGCCTTTACGCTGTGGACGGAGGGGCGGCTCGTCGGCGTCGTGTCGCTGCGCGATCTGCTGCTGGCCGATCCGCAGACGCAGATGATGAACGTCATGCGTCCGGTGGAGTGCATCGCGCGGCCACTCGACGAGGAGCGCGATGTGGCGCGGCTGATCGCCGACGAAGATCTCGTGGCGTTGCCAGTTGTAGATGATGAGGGCAAGATGCTCGGCATCGTCACAGTGGACGACGCGATCGACGTCATCCTGCCAACCGCCTGGAAGAAGCGCATTCCCCGCGCATTCCACTAGCCCGTCATGCGAGCGTCATGCGAGCGGACAGACGCGCGCCGGCTATTCCGCGCGCCAGAGGGTCAGTGTCGCGTCGGCATAGTTGAGCGCGGCCAATGATGCGCCGCGTGGCGACCAGGCGATTTGAGGTAGCTCACCGGAGCCGGATACATTCGTATTGATACGGCTGATGGTCAGCTTCTTGACCACGGCGCCCGTGTGCGTGTTGATGACCGTCACCGTCGCGGCGGATGCTCCTGTATTGAAGTCCTGGCCTGGGAGCATCGTCGCCAGCTCCTGGACATCGGCGCCAGGCGACATCTTCACTGTTCACCAGCGGCAGTTGCTGCGGCGTTGGCTGTCATCCAGCTTCGGCGCCCTTCATCACCACGCTGAACCCTATACACCGAGCAACCGGGCTGCGCATGTCGGTTGCCTGGCGCATCTCTCTGGCGCTGTGGCTCGCCAGGGCTTATAGCCGCGAATCCCTGCGCGCGGCGCCTGCATCCTCTTTCATCCCTATGCTACACTAGCCGTGCGCTCGGGCAGGAGGCAGGATGGCGGGCGTGGCGACGGGGCGGCGTATGGGCGGCGTATGGGCGCGCAGGGAACGAGGTGGCAGCATGTGGCCGTGGTCGCAAGCGGGCGTACGCACGTCCGCGAAGGAGCAGCCGCGGACGACCTCACACGCGCATTGGCGACTCTGGGGCGGGCCAATCGCGCTGGCGGCGCTCTTCGTCACGCTGCTGCTGGCTGATGCGCTGCTCTATCAGGTCACGTTGCCCGTCACTATCACCGGCGATGGCTCCCACCTCACCATCGCGGTTGATGGCGCCGCCACGCAGCGCCTGACCGTGAGCGGGAACATCGTCTCCGTCGCCATTCCCGCGCGCGATCCAGTCGTTCATGAGTATCAGCTCGATGGCACAGATAGCGCTAATAACTTCACCCTCGACCCTTCCTACCTCCAGAGCATCAGCGCCACGCCCTACTATCGCTTCTATGCCTGGATGCGCGACCTCGACGGGCTTAGCCGTTGGCGCGACCTCTGCGCGAGTGGCGGCCCCAGCGATCACGCGGCCGTCTGCGTCGCCTATCCGCCACTCACTGGCGCGCAGTTACGCGCTCCGACTGGCGCCTCGACTCAGCGCGTCAGCGTGCGACTCCAACGGCCAGAGACACCTGTTTCGCTGACCCTGACGATGACCGATGCTAGCGTCATTGCGCTGACGATTGATCGCAACGACCACACCGTCATCATCACGCGCGCCGCCGCTGACCAGCCCTCTGTCGTCATCGCGCAGACTTTCTTTCCCACGGACGCCGCGCCCTTCGCCGCCATGACGGTCGACTTCCTCGTGCGGCTGGCGCTCTGGGCGGTGGCGCTGCTGGCGCTCATCTGCGGTGGCGAATGGCTGACAGGCATGCTGCTCGGCGCGCTCGGCGTTGGCATGTCGTCCCGCGTGTACGACGACGACGCGCCCGCGAGCGCCAGTCCTCCTGCTGAGTCACTTGAAGGTGCGCGCTCGCGGGCAAGCGTCCAGCGCGTGCGGCACGTGGTTGCGGCGTGGCGCGGGCTGACAGCGGCGATTCATCCTGTCGGGCTGATCGCGCTGGCGGCGTCGTTCCTGTTCGTCGTGTGGATCGCCCTGGCGCAATATCACGCCCAGCCTCACATCTACGACGCCAGCGCCTACCTCTTCGGCGCAAAGACCTTCGCTGAGGGGCGGCTATTCGCTCCAGCGCCCGCTGCGGTGGATCGCTTTCCTGGCCCCTTCATGATCGTGCGCGGCGGCGCGTGGTTCATGCAGTATGAGCCGGGGACCTCTCTCACGCTGGCGCTGGGCGAAGTGATCGGCGCGCCGTGGCTGGTCGAGCCGCTGCTGGGGACGCTGGCGCTGCTAGGCATCGGGTTGATCGCGCGGCGGCTCTACGATCGACGCGTGGCGACGGTGGCCGTGCTGCTCGGCGTCATCTCGCCGTTCTACAGCTACCTTGCCGCCAGCTACCTCAGCCACGCCATCGCGCTCTTCTATCTCGTCTGGGGATTCTGGGCGCTGCTGCGCTGCCTGGGCGGTGGGTCACGCTGGCTGCTGCCGCTGGCTGGGCTGCTCTGGCTGATGGCCGCGCTCACCCGCGACACCAGCGTCATCTTCGCGGTGGTGGCGGCGGGCGGCGCGCTCTGGCTGGGCTGGCGCAGCGCGTGGCCCGGCCTGACCGCTGCGCTGCGCGCCGACGCATGGCGGCGCTGGCTAACGCCCGGAATAGCGCTGCTAGGCGTTGGCGCGCTTGGCCTCGTCGTCTACCTCGGCTACAACGCGGCGTTGACCGGCGCCGCCTTCACCACGCCGCGCCAGCTCTTCTTCCCCGGCGATCACTATGGCTTCGGCGCCGGTGTCGGCTTCTATGGCGAGCATACCGTCGCGGCGGGTTTCATCACCGTTGATACGCTGCTCACCAACCTCGCTATTGATCTCTATGGCTGGCCGTTCTACCTGACGCTGGCCTTCCTGCTGATGCCCTTCCTGGCGCGTCGCGCCCGCGCCGCCGATGTGATGATGCTACTGGGCGCTAGCGCGATGACCTTCACCTTCATCGGCTTCTACTACCACGGCATCTATCTTGGCCCGCGCTATCTCTTCGAGGCGCTGCCGTTCTTCCTGATCCTCACGGCACGTGGACTGCTAACACTGGCGGAGTCGGGGCTGGCGTTCCGCGCGCGTGGCGTGGCGTGGGCGCGGGGACGCCTGCGCCGATCCAGGCGATCCATGTCGAAGCCTCGCGTGGCTGGGTCGCGCTGGTTAGGCGGCGCCACCTTGACGGGCGGGCTGGTCGTGGTTCTGCTGGCCTATCTCTTCGGCTACTTTCTGCCGCGCCAGATGACTCTGCATGCCAACTTCACGGGCCTGGGCCTGGGGCGGGTGATTGACATGGCCGCGTTCGACAACCCACCGCTGCGTCACGCGCTGGTCGTGACGAGTGACGGCCAGCTCTACGGCTACACGCTCTTCGGGCTGAACGATCCGCTGCTGCGCGGGAATGTGATCTACGCCGAGGCCGCCAGCGCCGCCGACTATGCCGAGCTGCGCCACGCGTATCCCGACCGTGCGATGTATCTGCTGGCGATAGACCCCGATGGGACGGTGCGCTTCATTCCGCTGGACGTTGGCGTTACGTCCTGAGACGAGAGATAGACGAGAGATAGACGAGAGATAGACGAGGAACGGAGGCGGAGCGCATGCGGATGACCGCCGAGCCACAAGGCATTCTGACACGGCGCTATACCGTGATGGTCGCTGGCGCCCCAGAGACGGAGATCAGCTTTCCCGCATTAGGTCCATCGACAGCCACGCCTATCGCAGGCGTGCTGTATCGCATGCGGCGTGTGGGTGTGCTGCGCGAGCAATTCACGCTGACATGCGACGATGGCGGTACACACATCATCGCCAGCGCGACCCAGCGCGACCCCATGCGTCGCGACTTCACCGTCTCTATGGGCAGACGCACGCTGAATCTGCGCGCCCGTTCACTGCTCAGCAGCGACTACCTCTTGTTTGACGGCAAGCGAGCCACCGGAGAGCTGCGACTGGCTGGCCCGCTGCGACGCGGCGCGCAGGCCACGCTGCCTGACGACCTGCCATTGGAGGCGTGCGTCTTCGTGTTGTGGGTCGTCCTGTCGCTCTGGCGCGGACGGCGTGTCACCTGGGCCAATGTGGCCCATTGACTCGCTCTAGCTGACGCGCTCCCCAGGACCCCAGTCGAGCCGCTGCTCACCCGCGCTGGATATACTGCTTTGCCACCGCGAGCACGCGCTCTAGCTCAAAGGGTTTCGGCAAAAACGTGTCCGCTCCCGCCGCTCTGGCGATCACCTCGGCGTCTTTGCTCGCTGACAACATGATGATGGGGATGTCGCGGGTGCGTTCGCGCCGCTTGAGCTGCTCACAAATCTCGCGTCCATTCATGTCAGGCATCCACATATCGAGAAAGAGCAGGTCCGGCGCCCAAATAGATACCTTCATGATCGTTTCACGGCCGTGTGTCCCCTCGATCACATACCCCTCGTCCTCCAGAATCATAGTGAGCGCTTCGACAATGGCGGGATCATCATCGGCGATGAGAATCTTGCCGCTTGCTGCTTGACTACTCATGCGCCCTTTCCGTGGAAGGCATGGCATGCCGCTGTGGCGCCGCTTGAATGGCCACGACCGGCAATGAGAAGGCGAATGTTGAACCGCGGCCCGCGACGCTCTCCACCCAGATCTTCCCGCTATGCCGCTGGACGATTTCAGACGCAATATACAAGCCTAAACCCAGACCCCCGACGGCTCCCTCCTGCGCGTTGGCCGCCCGATAGAACTGCTCGAACACATGCGGCGTCTGATCGGCGCTGATCCCAATGCCAGAATCCTTCACTGAGACCGTCACTGTCGAGCCGTCTGTGGTTGTCGTGACCAGAATGGTTTTCTCTTCTGGCGAATACTTCACGGCGTTGGTCAACAGATTGACGAGCGCTTGCCCGATGCGATCACGATCGCCGTGGACGATGGCGTTCGCTGCCCCATCGCATATAATCGTATGGCGCTCCGCCGTCCGTTGCACCTCCTCGACCGACTCCGCGACCTGATCGTCGAGCGCAAAATCGGTTTCGTGGAACTGGAGCTTTCCGCCCTCGATCTTGGTCACGTCGAGCAATTCACCATTCAGCGTCGTGAGCTTGTTGATCTGCGTGTCAATCTTCCCGAGGTGGGCGACGGCTTCTGTAAGGCCCTCTTTCGACAGGCGCCTCTGGAGGACTTGCACATACGCCTTGACGCTCGTCACGGGCGTTTTCAGCTCGTGGCTCACTACGCCCAGAAACTCATCCTTCTGCCGATCCTGCAATACACGCTCAGTCACGTCGCGGGTCGAGCCAGCGACGATTGCCACTTCTCCATCATCCCCTAGCACGGGGGAGAAGATGTATTCGTAGTACCCCATATGACCCGTAGGATTGGTATAGGGCGTTTCATCAACGATTTGCTGTTTGCTGGTGACGACGTGCTGGATATAGTTCTGGAGTGTCGTGGCAAGGTCTGCGGGATAGGGCAGGTCGTGAAAGGTCTTGCCAATGATCTGCTCCAGCGAGATGCCAAGCAAGTCCAGCAGTGGCTTGTTGGAATAGAGAAAACGGCCTTCCCGATCAAACGCATAGACGAAGTCGGTAATATTGGTGAGCAGCGAGTCGAACATTTGTGATTGTCGCTTGAGCTGTTGGGCCTGCTCTTCGCTTGCTTGTCGCGCGAGCACCAGATCAGTGACATCAACGCCATGCGCAAAGACGCCGATAATCTCCCCCTGGCTGTTTCTTCGCGCCTGGTAGACAAAATCCACATACCGCGCTACCTGTGGCTCGCCAGCGGAGGTCGAAAGGAGAACGCTCATCTGCTTCCCGACAAATGGGACACCTGTGCGCAGCACCGCGTTCAATAGCTCGATATAGCCCTGGCCATTTACTTCGGGTATCGCTATCAGGAGCGGCTTGCCAATGATATCTCTATGACCAATCAACTGGTAATAGGCGGGATTCACCATTTCAATTACGTGTTCTGGTCCGCTTAGCACTGCCATAAACGCAGGCGCTTTCTCAAAGACCTCGGTCAGCACTGAAAGCTCGTTTGCCTCTGCCTGGTTGTCTGGCTCTCGCTGCATGGAAACATCTCTCGCATGTGTCACGTTGGTGTCACTCTTCCTCACGTTACTATGCCACACATGGCTGTGGAAACGGGTCCGCCGCACAGCGCTTCACGCCTCAACGGTCCTTTCCACAGCCATCGCCATGCCATAAAGCGCCTGCGAACTTGCGCCAGATGTGACGTCATAGAGACACCGTAGAGACACCGTAGATGCGCAGGAAGCGATTGCGTCTGTTGATGCGCTGGACATCCGTGTTGGCGCGGGAGCGATAGAATACGTACAATAGATGATTGTGGCGCCACATCTGGTAACTTGCGAGGTGCGAGATCGGCCCACATGAGAGTCGTGAAATATCGTGATTGATGCTGGCGCGATGGAGCGCAGATTCGCATTGATGCGGATATGACCACAACAGGGAGAGTTACACTATGTCGGTCAATACCGCTATGGAAACGCGCCAGCTAGGCGTGAGTGAGTTGAAGATTACTCCGATTGGTCTGGGCACCTGGGCCATCGGTGGTGGCAATTGGGAGTTCGGCTGGGGTTCACAGGATGACGAGGAGTCCATCGCGACGATTCATCGCGCGCTGGATATGGGCGTCAACTGGATTGACACCGCCGCTGTCTACGGTCTGGGCCGCTCGGAAGAGGTCGTGGGCCGTGCGATCCAGGGCCTAATCCAGCGCCCGTACATCTTCACCAAATGTTCGATGATCTGGGATGAGCAGCGCAAGGTGGGGCATAGCCTCACGAAGGCGTCGATCAAGCGCGAGGCCGAGGCCAGCCTGCGCCGCTTGCAGGTCGAGACGATCGACCTCTATCAGATCCACTGGCCCAACCCCGAAGCCGAGATCGAAGAGGGCTGGGCGGCGATGGCCGAGCTCCAGCGCGAGGGCAAGGTGCGCTACCTCGGCGTCTCGAACTTCAACGTCGCGCAGATGCAGCGCGCCCAGCAGATCGCGCCGATTACCTCGCTGCAGCCGCCCTATTCGCTGCTCGACCGCGAGATCGAGACGGAGATTCTGCCGTTCTGCGCACGTAATCAGATCGGCGTCATCGCCTATTCGCCGATGGCTTCTGGCCTGCTTTCAGGCAAGATGTCCCGCGCGCGTGTCGCGGCCTTCCCGAAGGACGACTGGCGCCGCAACAGCGAGTGGTTCACCGAGCCGCAGCTCTCGCGCAATCTCTACCTGGTGGAGACGCTGCGTGACATCGGCTCACGCCACGGGCGCACAGCCGGCGAGGTCGCCATCGCGTGGACCCTGCGGCGACCTGAGGTGACTGGCGCGATCGTTGGCGCCCGACGCCCAGAGCAGCTCGACGGCGTTATTGGCGCGGGAGCCTTCCGTCTGTCCGATGAAGAGATCGCCGAGATTGACACGGCCCAGACGAAGTAAGCGAACGACGTGATCGGACGAGGCAAGCGCGGATATACGCGCGCCTGACGTCGTAGCCCCATCGCTCTCCTCCATGCTGAGCGATGGGGCTGCTCTCTTTATGGCGTCTTTATGTGAAGTCTCTCACGAACTGTTAACGCTTTCCCCACATCGCGCGTATATGCTCATGCAGGACGAGGGATTCGCCACTTAGACGCAGGAGGATGTCTCGC
>DASQSS010000348.1:0-17375 GCA_035642255.1 Ktedonobacterales bacterium
GCGCCGCTATCTCGGCTCCGGCGTCATCAAGGGCATCGGACCGAAGCTGGCCGAGCGCATCGTCAACGCCTTTGGCGAGCAGACGCTGGCCGTGATCGAGCTGGAACCTGAGCGGCTGACCAGCGTGAGCGGCATCAGCGCACACAAGCGCGACCTCATCGTCCAGGGCTGGGAGGCGCAGCGCGAGATTCGCGAGATCATGATCTTCCTGCAGGGATTCGGCGTCTCACCGGGGCTGGCCACGAAGGTCTATCAGCAGTATGGCAAGCAATCGATTGGCGTCATCCGCGAGAATCCGTATGCGCTGGAGCGTGACATCCAGGGCGTCGGCTTCAAGACGGCGGACACGCTCGCCGTGAGGCTCGGCCTGCCGCGCGATAGCCTGCCGCGCCTGATGACGGGCGTGAAGCACGCGCTCTCAGAGGCGGCGTCGGCGGACGGTCACTGCTACCTGCCGCGCGATGAGCTGCTGACACGCGCCGCCATGCTGCTGGAGACGCCGCCCGACGCCAGCGCGAGCATCGAGGCGGCCATCGAGCAGCTACGCGCCGAAAAAGAGGTCTTCGTCGAGCCAGATCCGGCGGGCGGGGCCGAGCGGGTCTACCTCGCGCCGTTCTTCTATGCCGAGAATGGCGCCGCGCGGCGGCTGCGGCTCCTGCTGAACGCGCCGAGCGCGCTGCCAGTCGTGGACGAAGGCGCGTGGGATGGCGTCTTCGCGCAGGTCGCGCGCGACGGCGTGGCGCAGCTCTCCGCGAGCCAGCGCGCGGCGGTCAAGCTGGCCTATGAGTCGAAGGTGATGACGCTGACGGGCGGCCCGGGCGTCGGCAAGACAACCACCATTCGCGCGCTGCTCGACATCCTCGACCAACAAGGCGTGGAGTATGCGCTGGCGGCGCCGACGGGTCGCGCGGCGCGGCGCATGACCGAGGCGACAGGCCGGCCAGCCAGCACGCTGCATCGTCTGCTGGAGTTCCAGCCGGGAAACTACGACTTCGCCTACAACGAGCATCGTCCGCTGCCGCAGCGATTCATCATCGTGGATGAAGTCTCGATGCTCGATATCCTGCTGGCGTACCGGCTGGTGCGCGCCATCGCGCCGGAGGCGAGCCTGCTGCTGGTGGGTGACGCCGATCAGCTGCCTTCCGTCGGGCCGGGCGCCGTGCTGGCCGACATCCTGGCAAGCGAGCGGGCGCCGTGCGCGCGGCTGACTGAGCTATTTCGGCAGGCGCAGGCGAGTGCGATCGTGGTCACGGCGCACCGTGTCAACGCGGGCGAGATTCCGGCGCTGCGCTCTGAGCCGAACAGCGACTTCTTCTTTCTGCGGGCGGAGTCACCCGAGGCGGCGCAACGGCTGGTGGTTGATCTGGTGGCGCGACGGCTGCCTGCGCGCTATGGCTTCGATCCGGTGCGCGACATTCAGACACTGGCGCCCATGTATCGCGGCGCGGCGGGCGTGACGGCGCTCAACCTGGCCCTGCAGGCGCGGCTGAATCCGCCGAGGCCAGACGCGAGCGAGGGCGCGGTGACGTATGGCGATCATACGCTGCGGGTCGGCGACAAGGTGATGCAGGCGCGCAACAACTACGACAAAGGGCCGAGCGGCGTCTTCAATGGCGATCTTGGCTATGTGACGGCGGTAGACAGCGAGAATGGCGGCGTCATGGTGACGTTTCCCGATACGGCGCCAGAGCGGGCTGAGCGCGGCGGCGTGGTCGTGGCGTATGAGCCGCACGAGCTGGACGAGCTGGCGCTGGCCTACGCCTGCACCATCCACAGGGCGCAGGGCAGCGAATATCCCTGCGTGGTGTTGCCGCTGGTCGCCCAGCATTACCTGCTGCTGCGGCGCACACTGCTCTACACGGCCATCACGCGCGCGAAGCGGCTCTGTGTGCTGGTGGGCGACCCACGGGCGCTGCGCCAGGCGGTGGAGAACAGCCAGCGCGCCGCGCGCTTCACGGGGTTGGCCGACCGTTTGCGTGGGCCACAGCTACCGGGGCGCGAGCTGGAGGGGCTGTTGTGAGCGCGGACATCTGGCGCTGCGGCTGGTCCCGTTCTTGGTAGTCCTCAACAGGTAGTGATAGGCTCCAAACGGGCGCAAATCCGGAAGTTATAGTAATGCAGCCTCCTTGCCTCTACTCTCGGCGCTCAAGTTCGTCGGGCATTGGGCGTTGGAAGAACGCAATCCATGGCTTCATCATCGCTTCTGGAATAGAGAAACTTGTTTGCGAAGGCTGCGAATTTCGTAGCGCAAGCCGATGCATCAACTCATCCGCCGATACATCGAGAAAGTGTACTTCGCTGCTGGCCCCAAGCTGCTTCGCTCGAGACCGATAGTCTTCGCGTTCCTCTTGCGCCCAGAAGCCGAAATCGAGGATGACGTTCGTTCCCAATTCAAGCGCTCGACGTGCGATGTTCCAAAGCATCGCTTCAATGAGACTATGCCGAGCATCATGTTCTGGCTCCTCAGCATCTTGACCGAAAAGTCGTACATGCCATTCATCCGTTGTCAGTCGAAGAGCCGATTGCTCACGCTCAAGCTGCTGCGCAAGCGTGGTTTTTCCCGAGCAAGGAAGCCCAACCATCAAATGGAGCGTCGCCACACGTACTACTCCTGGAGTCGGTAGTGCTACAACTGTAGCGGTGAATCTGGATTGGACCGGCACATCATCGATACTTCAGTTTATGCCTATCACTACCTGTTTATCACTACCCCGTTCTTCACGCTGGCGCTGGCGCTGTTGCGGGAGTGGCGGGCGAGCTGAGGATGAGCGGCAAGATGAGAGACGTGAGCGAAGGAGAGAAACAGCGACATGGAGGTAGACGCCATCTTCGCCAGCGTGCCGCAGCTGGAGACGCCACGACTGATACTGCGCGGGCTGCGCGCGAGCGACGCCGAAGCGATCTTCGCCACCTACTCCGACGCCGAGACGATGGAGTTCTACGGGCGTCTGCCGCATCAGTCGCTTGAGGAGTCGCGAGAGCTGCTGCGGTGGGTCGCGGAGCGGTACGAGCAGCGTCTGAGCATTCGTTGGGGTATCACGCTGCGCGGCTCGGACGAAGTGATCGGCTCGTGCGGACTGTTCCTCTTCGATGAGGAGTACCGCCGCGCGACGACGGGCTACGAGTTGCGCCACGCCTACTGGCGGCAGGGCATCATGACGGAGGCGATGCGCACGCTGCTGGACTTCGGCTTCGGCGAGATGGGGCTGCACCGCATCGAGGCGGTGGTGGACGACGTGAATGAGCGCTCGAAGGGGCTGCTGCGCAAGCTCGGCTTCGCTTTCGAGGGGACGCTTCGTCAGCGCTTCTGGTTTCGCGGACGCTATCTCGACGAGCACTACTTCGGCCTGCTGCGCAATGAGTGGCATGGCTAGCTAGCGGCGCGCTGGAATGATGTACACATTGTCGACTTGATAAGTTGACAATAGGACGGCTATACTCAGACACGAACGGGACAGCGGGGCTCCCGGCCTCTCTCGACGCTGAGCGAGGTAAGGATAGGATAGAGACAACGGCAGGAGCATGACATATGGCGGATACCGAGACGACAACAGCGGGAACGGCGAGCGCACAGGACGCTCAGGGCTACGCCCATCCCGAGACGCTGGTCGATACGCAGTGGGTGGCCGATCACCTGAACGACCCGCGGGTGCGCATCGTGGAGGCGGACGAAGACCCGCTGCTCTATGAGATTGGGCATATCGAGAACGCGGTCAAGCTCGACTGGCATGTGGACGTGCAGGATCCGGTGGAGCGGGACTTCGTGAGCAAGGCCGACTTCGAGGCGCTGATGAGCCGCTACGGCATCAGCCCCGATACGACAGTCGTGTTCTACGGCGACAAGAACAACTGGTACGCGGCCTATAGCTTCTGGCTGTTCCGCATGTATGGCCACCGTGATCTGCGCATCATGAATGGTGGGCGCACGAAGTGGGAAGCGGAGGGGCGCCCCTACACCAAGCAGGAGCCGAGCCTCGCCCGGACGCAGTACACCGCGCAGGAGCCGGACACCAACATTCGCGCGTTCCGCCGCCAGGTGGAGGCCGCGCTAGAGGCGAAACAGGGCGCGATGGTGGACGTGCGCTCGCCCGACGAGTACACGGGCAAGACGATCCACATGGTCAACTATCCGCAGGAGGGCGCGCAGCGCGGCGGCCACATCCCCGGCGCGCAGAACATCCCCTGGGGCACGGCGGCTAACGCGGACGGCACGTTCAAGTCAGCGGATGAGCTGCGAACGATCTATGGCGGCAAGGGTGTAACACCCGAAAAGCCGATCATCACCTACTGCCGCATTGGCGAGCGGTCGGCGCACACCTGGTTCGTGCTGACGCAGCTGCTCGACTATCCGAACGTCCGCAACTACGATGGCTCATGGACAGAGTGGGGCAATCTGGTCGGCGCGCCTATCGCGAAGGGCGAGTAGCTCGCGCGGGCCTTCTTTAGTATGAGCGTCGGCGCACGGCCTGATCGGCGACGAGAAGCATCCACATGCCGCTATTGACTGGTACAAGCGGTGTGTGTGCGGCGCCCTTGTCGAAGTTCAGACCGTGCGCCGATGCTTTGTCGTCATTCGTGCTCGCGCGGTCCAGAAGAGGCTTTTAACACGTTCGGGTGCTGGTGTTCGTGCGGCGTTCAGTAGGCGTTCAGTAGAGGATTCCGCCTTGTCCAGCAGGATGTGGGTGGGGAACCAGGGCAATTGTGTTAGCGACGCCTGCACAATTGCCCTATCAGGATAGGCGGCGAAGGCGCGCATGTAGTTGAGGTTGCGCGGCGACAAGCCCTTCATCTCCGGGAAGGCCGCACCCTGCTACCGACGGTTGCGGCGGTCGCGCGGCGTGAGGGGTGGGCGGCCACCAGCGCCGCCAGCAGGCCGGCGCGGACCACTCCGCGCGGGTGACTCATCATCCCAGTCGTCACCTGGCTGGTCGTCGTAGCTCTCGTAGTCATCGGTGTAGCCGCGCTCGTCGTCCTCGTCGTCGATGGCGGGGTAGGCGCTGGAGTAGCGCGAGGCGGGGCCATCGTCCATCTCGTCGTCGGTCTCGTCATCCCACAGGCCGCCGCCCACCTTACCAGCTTTGACGTCCGCCATAGCGTGCATACGGGCCTGAGTCGCCTTGGATACTGGCCCCTTGTCTTCCTTATGGGCGCCTGACGTGTCGCCTAACCCAGGCGTCACGCTCAGCATGAAGGCGATCAGCCCGAGGCCCACGCCCGCGAGGGTGAAGAGCAAGTTGAGAGGCAGCCCGGGGAAGAGAGCATGGGCGCCCATGTGGATGCGGCTGGAGCCAGCATAGACGACGGTGAAGAGCAGCGCGCCGATGAGACTGGTCCCGGCGGTGAGGAAACCCTCCGCCGCGCTGATAGCGCGCCGCTCAGCGCCGTCGCGTCCCGCGCGCAGCGCCTGCCGCGCGCCTGTCACGGCGAGCGCGTTCGCCACACCCATGCCCAGCGCCGCGAAGAAGGCAATCTGCGCATACGGCGCGGCGCCGAAGATCGCCAGCGCGACGCCCGTCAGCGCCAGCCCAATGAGCGTCAGGCGCGGCCCCATCTTGCTCAAAGGCGGCGTGCTGGCCAGCAGCGCGCCCAGCGCCAGCCCACCGCCTTCGATTCCGATGACGATGCCCAGATAGAGCGCGGGCAAGTTGAGCTGATCGCCCAGGTAGAAGGCTTCCAGCGCGGTCAGACCGCCACCCACCAGCGCCAGCGCCAGCAGCGCCAGCATCCCGGTTGCGCTGGATTTGCGCCCGCCCGCCAGCCCCAGACCCACACGAATATCGCCCAGCGCCTGCGCCAGGTTGCGCGGCCCCTGCTGATACCACTCAGGCAGGGCAAGCTCGCGCTGCTCCTCGCTCAACGGCGCGGCCAGGTCGTCGCTGGCGCTATCAGCGGATGCGTCCTCGGTCTCGGAGCGAACGGCGCGCAGCAGATCATCGCGGGTGGCGTCGTCGGGCGCGACGGTAGCGAGCGTCGCCTGGAGGAAGCCGCGCTGCGCCTCGGGCAGCGCATCGAGAAAGCCATCGGAGTTGCCCGCCAACAGGAAGAGCAGCGCCGCGCCCAGCCCCACCAGAATGATGCGGTCGCCAAGCAGCAGGAAGAGCAGCGTGCCAAGTAATGGCCCAACAACCGACGCTACCGCAGCGCCGACGTACAGATCATTCGTCACCAGCTCGATCTCACCAGGAGCCAGGCAGACGCGCATAGCCGCCACCCGCAACGACTGACGCAGGCGTCCGCTGGCGCCGATGACGAAAAGCAGCAGGTAGAGCAGGGGGAAGATTGTCAGGAAGTGCATCGCGACGATGCCGAGCGCCGCCACGACACGCACGCGCCCTATCCAGGAAAGCAGCCGCCCCGGCTCACGCGCATTCTCGAAGGAGGCGCTCAGCGGGCCGACGAGCAGCCACGGCAGACCCAGCGCCACCACTGCGGCCAGCACGGCGTATGGGGAGGCGGTCAGGTAGACCAGCCAGATGATGATACCAACAGCAAGCGCGCCCTCGCCCACCAGCGAGGCGACCTCGCCGCGCCAGAGGTGACCCGCGTTGCCGTCGTGGAAGAGCGCGAACCCACGATGCTTGCGGTGAATCGCCTCCATATGCGCGGAGGTCAGCGGTCCAGCCTCTCCCACGCCGCTCACGCCGCTCACGCCAAAGGGATCGGCATCCCAGCGAGCCGAGGCGTCGGGCAGGCGGCGCGGGCCAGCGGAGCGCGCGGCGGAATTGTAGGGCCGATAGACGTTGTTGGCGCTGGACCGATCAGACTGGAAGCGATCAGGCTGGGCAGGTGGTCGGGGCCGCGCGCCCGAGGCGCCAGGTCGCATAGTGGGCTGGACACCTGAACGCCCGCCGGGCTGCGGCGTCTGCCAGCGAGACGCGTCCGGAGGGGCGCCTCTACCGCCGCCCGCTCCGGAGCGGCTCTGGCCATAGCGGTCCCCGCGAGCGGGGTTGCGGGGATCGGAGCCGCGCCAACGCGAGCCACCTGGCTCCCGTGGTGGATACTCTCCCGGCATGCGCGTCTCCTCGCAACAGTCGCCATCACGACGCGGGCCGCGCCACCCGAACACGGGCCAGTGTGAATCTCATTCCGCACGTCGTCCGTGACCATTCTCAAGCGTCTGTGGCCATCCTGTCAACCTGTATAGGATGGGTCGCGAGCCCAAAGGATCATTCGCGGGCGCGGCCAGTGTGGTGGCGATGCGGCGGCAACACGCTCAGGTGTCCGGCCAAGCGACAGTGAGCGCGGTCGTCGGCCAGATGATGGGTACACGTCACAGGCTTCGCCAGACGCCTGCAACGTGCTCGGATGTGTTCGCGCATGTTCGCACGCATATGAGCGCATGGCCGGAGACAATCGCGCCGTCCCCACGCGCTGATGTGGCTCGATCCTGTTGGCACACGGAGACGCGCCGTTGGCCGGGCTTCTGAGTCGTCTCGATGTACAGCCCAGCCCAAACAATCCGGTGGCCTAGCGTGCGCTCGAAGATCGCAACGGCATCGCGAAGCGACAGAGCCTCTGGGCCGCCCGGCGGCAGCCTCTGATTGATGGGGCTACGCCGCTCGCCAATCCGGACACGTTCCTCTTTATGCAATGCGTGGGTCTGGGCCAATGTGCGTAGGTGGCCCGCGTCATGCGTAGGTCGTGTCATCGTCTTTAGACCTGAATAGACCCGCCTCAACAGGACATCAGCGCTCGTGAAGGACGCAGTCGGCGATGCGGCGGGATGAGGAAACGCCATGCACTGGCCGTTGACAGTTCGCTGGCTCAAGGTAGTCGATCCGACTCAGCCAATCGCGGAGACCGTCGTTCGTGGGACACTGCTCTACCTTGCGCTAATTCTGATACTCCGTTTTGTTCTCAAACGGGAAAAAGGGCAGCTAGGCGCTACTGACCTGTTGCTGATCGTCCTGCTCGGCGATGCTGCGCAGAACGCCATGGCTGGGAGCTATACCTCCGTGACCGATGGGGTTGTGCTGATTCTCACGCTGGTGTTCTGGAACTCCGCCTTCAACTGGCTCGCGCAGCGCTTCCGACTGGTGGAGCGCTTCCTCTCGCCCTCACCGATCATGCTCGTGCGCGACGGGCGCATGCTCTGGAAGCATATGGCGCATGAGCTGATCACCGAACAGGAATTGATGAGCCAGCTGCGCCTCCAGGGCGTTGATGATCTCGCGCATGTCCGCGCCGCCTACGTCGAGGGCGACGGACGCATTAGCGTCTTGACGTACGAGCCTCAGCCCGAAGCGCGAGGCGCTCCCGAGCGCGACTCCGCCTGAGCCCCGCCTGAGCCCCGCCTGAGCGCTGCGCAAGCGGGCAGACCTGGTCACGCTCCCAGGCGCCGAATCACGAATCAGTACACGAATCAGTAGCCAAACAGACGGGGAATGATGGTCCCCAGCAGATAGCCTCCGCCAGCTGACACCACGCCGACAACGACGACTTCCAGGATGCTGATCGGCAGATTGAGCGAGGCCAACTTGCCTTTGATGACCCCCACGATCACCAGCGCGACGATGGTCAGGCCGATGGAGATCGGCAGGGCGACCGTGACAGGGAAGAAGAAGTAAGCGATGAGAGGAAATATCGAGCCGACGATGTACGAGATACCGATGGTAAGCGCCTCAGGAATCTTGACCGTCTCGACATCCGACTGAAGGCCAAGTTCCTTCTCGATCATCGTCTTGGTATAGGCGTTCGGGTAGCGCTCCAGGATCGTGACGACCTGACGCGCATCCTCCAGCGCCATACCCTCATGCTGTAGGAGGAGCGCCATCTCCTCACGCTCACCCTGCGGGTTACTCGCCATCTCCTGTCGCTCGCGCTCGATCTCCGTCAGATGGACCTGCGCCTCAGAACGCCCGGAAATGAACTCGCCCGCGCCCATTGAGAGGGCGCCCGCGAACGCCTCCGCCAGACCCGCGATGATGACCGTCTGTGCGTGGCCCGTGCCTCCAGCGACGCCGCTAATCACGCCGAGCGGGACGAGAAGCCCATCGAGTGACCCGAAGACCAGCTCGCGGACACGCCCCAGCCGCTCGATGCGAGTCTTCTCGCCATACAACGCTGTTCCGTGCTCTTGCGTGGCCTGCTGGCTCGCGTTCGGATCTGGCGACTGCGCGCCATCGCCTGTAACATGCGCGGACGTCATACGGGTATGCCCTTTCCATTCATCCACTTCTCATCCACTTTACAGGCCTCCTTTCGCTTGCCAGATGCCTCCGCGCCGCATGCGTGCGTCCGCCCTGACCGTCGCCGCCGTTCACACCGCGCGGGATGCGGCATGAACCGGTATGATCACGCGCGGACATTTGACGCATCGGCCATGCCAGCAGCCGCTATCATCCCTTCACACGCCCGGGCTGGCAAGGGAGGGGCGGATATCGGGCGGACATCGGGCTTGCGTCGCCCATCTGGGGGATGGAGTGAGGCGCAGCGCAGTCGCTTTGATATAGTGGGGCCTGCGGCTCATGCGCATGGCTTGTGTGGCGTGCGGCCGTCTGGCAACCAGCGGCTCGGTCGTGCAGCGTGCGAACAGCGAGCGTGAGATGTATCCTGATTATCCACGGTATTCCGCGCCAGTCTATCCACCCCCACCGCGCCCCGTCGTGCGGCGTCGTCCCAATGTGGCGCTGCGGCTGGCGGTGAGCCTGCTGGCCATGCTGCTGACGCTGAGCGTCGCGCTCGCCACGCTTGGCCTGGTCGCGGACCCGCAGCTGGTCGTCGCGCTGCTGCCCGTAACCGCTACGCGCGTGACGGGAACCATCTACGGCGAGGATCTGGCCCAGCTCAACACGGGACAGACGGCGCGAAGGCCGCTCGCAGGCGCGACCATCGCCTGTGGCGGCGTCCGCGCGAGCGCCAATGCGCAAGGTCGCTATACACTCTCGCTGCTCAGAGGTCGCGCGTACTCCTGCGCGATCAGCGCGCCGCTCTACTCGACTGTCTATGTCGCGCTGGCGCCCCGCTTTCTCAGCGCCTTTCAGCTCGACATCGGCCCAGCCTTCGTCACCAGCAGCTCTGGCGGCGGCTCTAGCAGCGATGGATCAGGCGCAGCCTCCTCAGCCCAGGCGGGCGTTGGGTGCGTAGTCGCAGCCTCGCGTGAGGTCTGCCCGGCGATGGCGCTCACGGGCGGCGCCCTGAGCGGACAGGTGACCGACAGCCATAGCTACACGCCGATCGCGCATGCGCCAGTGTTCTGCTGGGATGACTCGCTTGCCGCGCAGGTCAGCCCACATCTGCCCGCGCGCTACAGCGGTGACACCGACGCCCAGGGTCGCTACAGTCTGCGCGACATGCCGCCAGGCGCATACCTGTGCGTAGCGAATCAGCAGGGCGCGCCCCAGCGAGTGGTGGTGGCGCCAGCAGCGGCGACCACCGCCAACTTTGTCGAATGCGGCGCGCGCTGCACGGGCATGACCTATCATAGTGGCCCGGTCATGCACACCTTTACGGCCTACGTCATCTTCTGGGCGCCACCGGGAGCCAGCTTCGAGCCGAGCGGCAGTAATGGGCGCTTCCAGTCGCTGGTGCGGCAGTACCTCACGGATGTCGGCGGCACGCGCTTCTATGGCCTGCTCACCCAGTACTGGGACCAGCAGGGGCCCGTGCGCAATGTGGAGACGCTCGGCGGAACGTATCTCGACCAGCGCGCCTATCCGCACGCGGGCACGCGCGCCGATCCATTGAGTGACAGTGACGTCACCGCCGAGATCACGCGGGTGCGCGAGCTGAAAGGCTGGAAAGTCACCCCGGATGCGGCGTTCATTGTGTTGACGGGCTACAACGTGCAGGAGTGCGCGAAGTTCAGCAATGGCCAGGCCTGCTCGTTCCCTGACAACTCCGGCAATGGCTTCTGCGCCTACCACAGCTTCATGCCCTACTACGGCGGGAACGACGGCCCCAACTACCTGCCCTACCTGTATATCGCCAACAACACCAACTGCGTCTACCTGCCGACCTTCGATAGCAGCGGCGTTCCCTACGGCGACCGCAACGCCGACGCGGTCATCAACTCGCTCTCCCACGAGCAGTTCGAGACGGTGACCGACCCGCAGACACGCGGCTGGTACGATGGCGATCCCTCAGGCGGCGAAATCGGCGACAAGTGCGAGACGACCTTCGGCGCGACGCGTTGGAATGGCTCGACCGTGACCCTGAATCACGGCCACAGCTACGTCTTGCAAGAGGAGTATAGCGACCGCATGGGTGGCTGCGCCTACCAGTAAGCGCCTAAGCGCCGATGCTGAGGGCGGCGGCCGGCTCGACGGGTGAACTGGCGGTTTGGCTCAGGCATCTTTGTCACAGCCTCGCCGCATGCTATGCCAGACCTCGCGGACTCGTGTCATCCGTGTCGTCCATACCGCTCTTCTCCGCTGTAGCATGTTGGATGCGCAACTTGTCAATGCGGCGGCCATCCATATCAACCACCTGCAGGGTGAAGTCGCCGTCGCGCACCGTATCGCCTTCGCCAGGAATGCGCCCCAGCCGTGTCAGGACGAGGCCCGCGACCGTGGTGTATTCGCCCACTTCATCCGCGGGAATCGGTGGCAGACCGATCTGCTCGCTCGCCAACTCATGCGCGACGCCGCCGCTGACGAGCCACGCGCCATCATCCAGCCGCTTGATCTCCTCATCCTCATCGCCGACATCGTACGCGTCGCGGATGTCGCCAACCAGCTCTTCGAGGATGTCTTTCAGCGTGACAAGGCCGGTGATCTGGCCGTACTCATCCACAGCCAGCGCCAGATGCGCGCCGTCGCGGCGAAAGACGGTCAGCAGGTCGGCGATGCGTTGGCGCTCTGGCGTGAAGGTGGCTGGACGCAGCGATGTATGGAGATCGGGCGCGGGCTGACCGGGCGCGAGCGCGCGCAGCAGATCCTTGGCTAGCAGCACGCCGATGATGTCGTCAAGGGTTCCTTCGTAGACAGGCAGACGGCTATGTCCGGACGTGAGGAACAGCTCGCGAATCTCGTCCAGCGGGAGGCTGGCGTCAATCGCGATGATGTCTGGCCGCGCGGTCATCACCTCGGCGACCCGGCGATCCGTGAAGCGGAAGACGCGGCGGATGAGCCGCTCCTCGCCTGCCTCGACGGCGCCGCTCGTCGCCCCGGCATGCGTGAGATAGACGATGTCCTCCTCGGTCACGCTCGTTTCGCGCGGTCCCGCCTGCCCCAGCATCCGCAGCACGGCGGAGACCGAGAGCGTGAGCAGGGCAATGACGGGCCGCGTGAGCCGAGCGATGGTCGTCATCGCGGGAGCCACACGCGCCGCCACGCGCTCGGCGTGGTTCAGGCCGAGCCGCTTGGGAACCAGTTCACCGATGACCAGGGTGAAGTAGGTGATGAGCAGCACGACAATGGTGAACGCGACGGCGTCAGCGTATTGGCCGATCAATGGCGCGGCGCGCAGCGGGACGGCGAGTGCGGCGCTGATGCGTGCCCCACCGAAGGCCGAGGCGATCGTGCTGATGAGGGTGACGCCTACCTGCACCGTCGCCAGAAAACGGTCGGAGTTCTCGGAGAGTGTCAACGCCTGGCGGGCGCCCCGCGAGCCTGCGCGCGCCTGCTGCTCCAGTCGGCCCCGGCGCGCTGAGACCAGCGCAATCTCCGATGCGGCGAAGAAGCCATTGGCGACGATGAGGGCGAAGGTGATGGCGACTTCCAGTATGATCGTGCCGTCCATTGGGCGCTGGCCTCCTCTCGGCGGCGTCATGCCTCCATACGCCCGGCGATGTGGCCCGGCGGCTGGGGCGCGGCGCAGGTCTCCCATCTGATTTCTGTCTGATTTCTGTCTGACTTCCGTCTGATGGTACGCGATGGGACGACGCGATGTCATGGCGAGCGAGCAAACGCATCCCCGCAGTCTGTCGACTGTAGTAGACTGGACGCGGGCGCAGGTGAGCGACCCTGCGCGCCGGGTACCGGACACATAGCGAGTGAGAGGAGCGACACATGAGCCAGCGTGACCAGATTCGCATGAGTGAGCGGGAGGTCGCAGACTATCTGGCGCAGGGACGCTCGCTCGCCGTCGCGACCATCAACCCCGACGGCGCGCCGCATCTGGTGGCGATGTGGTATGCGCTGGTGGATGGCAAGATCGCGTTCTGGACGTATGCCAAGTCGCAGAAGGCGGTGAACCTGCGGCGCGACCCGCGTCTAACGTGCATGATGGAGTCGGGCGCGAACTACGCCGAGCTGCGCGGCGTGCAGATCAGCGGCCGCGCGACGCTGGTGGAGGATCCCGCGCAGGTGCGGGCGCTCGGCGAGGCGATCTACCGCCGCAACTCCAGTGTGGCTGGCGCGCTCACCCCACAACAGACGCAAACCATCGACAAGCAGGCGCCCAAGCGCATCGGCGTCATCGTCGAGCCGATCTCCATAGCCTCGTGGGATCACTCCAAGCTCGGCGGCGCGCACTAGCTCGCGGCCACTAGCTCACGCTCGCCAGCTCTCGACGCATGACCACGTACGGCTGATCGCCCGCGTTGAAGGCGAAGCCGGGGTGCAGGTAGCTCCAGCGTGGCGCTCATAGAGGCGCCGCGCGGTCGCGTTGCCGACCTCGGTGGAGAGCAGCGCGCGTGGGCAGGGCTGCGCCGCGAGCAGCGTCTCCATCAGCGCGCCGCCCAGGCCCTTGCCACGATGCGCGGGCGCGACCGCCAGATCCACCAACACCCAGGCGTCGTACAGCGCCGGATGCTCCGCGCCGACCTGTGCGGTGACACGGTCGTGCCACCAGGCGTCCGGCAGTGAGCGCGTTCCGAAGCCAAAGCCAGCCAGCGCGCCCCCGTGCAGCGCGACGAAGCCGTGATAGTCGGGCAGCGCGGCGTAGCGGGTGAAGAAGTCGCTGACACCCTGCGTGTCGCCGGGCCAGATCGTCAGGTAGAGGCGCACGGCGTCATCGAAGAGGAGTGTTCCCGGCTGGAGCGCCGCGAAGCTGTAGCCCAGCGGCTGACTGCTGAGCGGCATAAGGCGATGCTCTCCTACTCATACTGCGGGCGATGTCCACAGTATGCGTCATGCTGACGCGTAGGAGACACTCGTATGCTAGTCGCTCCCCAGCGCCCACGCCGTATACGCCCGCAGCGCCTCCACGCGCGCGGCGCCCTCCGCGCGTAGACCGAGGTAGCCATCAGGGCGGATGACGACGAACGCGCTGGCGTCATCGCCAATGCCGAAGGCGCGGCGCAGGGCGTCTCTGGGGTCGGCCAGCGTTGGCAGCGGTTCGCTGGCGTCGGCGGCGCTCGGCATGGTGAGTCTTGGCGCCACGCGGTAGACGGCGAACGCGCGTGCTGGATGGTCTTCCAGACACGCGCGTTCGCCGCTCTAGGTGACTGCGTTGTTACGCGATTACTTTGGAGTCGATCGTGACGTCGTCCACATAGAACGTCTGGACGAGCGTATTGTCGGCTGTATCGACACCAACATTCACAGAGCCGACCGTGCCCAAACCGGAGACAGTTGTCGAGCAGATGGAGGCGCCATCCATCGTGAGGCTGAGCTGGCTGCCTGTATACCCTAGTTCCAAACTGTGCCATGCGCCAGTCGGCAACTGCGCTGAGCAGGTGACCGACTTGTTGGAACCGGTGTAAAGATACAGGTTTGCGAGGCTTGGATCATAGTAGACCCAGGCGATGAAGACTCCACCCGAGGTGTACAGGCTGATCAGGTTCGCCTCGCCCCAGGTGCTCGTCGCCTGAGCGTTAAACCACGCCTTGGCGTATACGGTAGACTGCGCGGTCGTGAACGTCTTCGTGACATAAGCGTTGCCCACGCTTGACTTGTTCAGGCTTACCTTGAGCGCGTATGTGCCACTGTGGACCGGACTCGTGGCGATCGCTAGCGTGGCATTTGTGCTCGTTGTGGACTTCGACCATGCGCCTGGTAGTGTGCCTGACTCGAATCCGTCACAGAAGAGCGCCATACAGGTATTGGGCGCTACACCCGCGCCCGACAGACTCGCCGAGTGCGGACTGCCCACCGCATTGTCTGTCACCTGAACACTGGCGCTGTCGCTCTGCACAATGGTGGGGCTAAACGTCACGCTGATCGTGCAGCTAGCGCCAGCGGTCAACGACGTCGGGCAGGCATTTGTCTGGGAGAACTGATCCGCGTTCGTTCCGCCGATCGCGATCCCACTAATGCTGAGCGCCGCAGTTCCGGTATTCTTCAGGGTAATGCTTTGCGCGGCGCTGGAGCTATTGACCGTCACGCTGCCAAAGCTCAGGCTCGAAGGCGTCAGACTTACCGCGGGCGCAGGCGTGTAGCCCGTTCCCGAGAGACTGACCGAATGTGGCGAGCCCGCCGCGTTATCGGTAATCGAGATGCTTGCGGTTTCGGAGGCGTTCTGGGACGGTGTGAAGGTCACGCTCATCGTGCAGTTCGCGCCCGCCGCCAGCGTGCTCGTCCCGGTCGGGCAGGTGTTGGTCTGGGCGAAGTCACTGGCGTTCGCGCCGGCCAGGCTGATGCCGCTAATGCTCAGCGCCGCTGTGCCCGTGTTCGTGAGCGTCACCGTCTGAGCGGCGCTGGTGACGCCTACTGCGACCGAGCCAAAGCTCAGCGACGTGGGGCTCAGGCCCACGCCGGGCGCTGATGCTGTCGTACCACTGCCAGACAGGTTAACCGCTTGCGGTGAATCGGAGGCGTTGTCGGCGATCGAGATGCTCGCCGTGCGCGTACCGGATGCGGACGGTGTGAAGGTCACGCTCATCGTGCAGTTCGCGCCCGCCGCCAGCGTGCTCGTCCCGGTTGGGCAGGTGTTGGTCTGGGCGAAGTCACTGGCGTTCGCGCCCGCCAGGCTGATGCCGCTAATGCTCAGCGCCGCTGTGCCCGTGTTCGTGAGCGTCACCGTCTGAGCGGCGCTGGTGGTGTTGACCGTCTGGCTGCTGAATGTGAGGCTCGTGGGCGAGAGCGTCACAGCTGGAGCAGGTGGCGGAGCCGATCCGTTCATGAATGCGTTGAGGATGTTCGACGTGGTGCGCTTTATCCCCGCGTTCACGAAGTTGCCGTTACTGGAGTAGTTGTCGAGTCCCCAGCTCCACTGGATGGTTCCAGCGGCGAATACTTGTGCGCCACTGGCCGCCGTGTAGAGACTGGAGTTGGAGTCTGAATGCCCCGAGCCCTCGCAACACCCAACGACTGGCGAGTTCGAGAGCACGGTCAGCCCGGCAGGCGTGAAGCCGTTGTTCCATACCTTGTCGTACTCGTAGCCGACAATGCCTGGCACAGACGAGCCATTCACAAACCCTGTCCCGGCATACACCCAATTGGAGGCGTTCTGCACGACATAGGCGTAATTGTTATTGACCTGGTCCTGATACATCACTCCGATCACGCCGTTCTCGGGCTGATTGACCACTGGATCACGCCAGTTCGTGGTCGTAATGGAGTTATTGACGCCATACTGAGGATCTGGCCCGGGCGCAGTGCTTGCGGTAGCAAAGTCTTTGTACCCTACCTCAACACGGTCCGCGACGCCGGCGGCATTCGGCTCGAAGCGGATTTGCCAGTACATGGAGTTGGCGGAGAAGAACGCGACGTTGACGCCAGCATTTATGGCGTTCTGAACGTTGGTTCTCATCGGCCTCGACCAGTACTCATCATGCCCGACCGAGAGGAACTCCTTGTGATTGGTGAGCGGGTTGGTGTTTGTATCTGTGTCCACGTCGGTTGTGTAGGTGATGTTGTAGCCCTGAGACTCGGCCCACCGCACGAGCGGATACTCATAATAGAGGTAGTGGCCAGCGCCATTGCTATCAAACGGATCAAACGGGCGGTCGAAGGACACCTTCGTGGCGTGCGGGTACTTGTAGACGCTGCCATTGGTGTTGTTCGTGTAGAGGCTGACACCACCCCACGCATTGTATGCCTGGTATGTGGAGACACTGGTCTGAAAATCTATCGGCTCGGTACCGCCATCGTTGCGCACGACGAAATAGATGAAGCTCTTGTTACCGCTGGAAGCGTTGAGCCTGGCCAGATAGACGCCAGTCACCCATGTGCTCGGAATTGAGAGCGTCGTCGTCTTCGTCCAGTTCGTGCAGGCGACTATCCCCGTCACTGGATCAGGAGCTGGAATCGCCTGATGCACACCAGGAAATGGGCCAAGCTTCGTGATGAGCCGGGCGCCAGCGCCCCCATACCAACCAGTGCGATAGACGGATATCGTGAAATTCGCGGCAGTGGTTGTGACGTAGAGGTCAAGGGAATCACCGTGGTTGACGCTAATCTTCGAGCCAAATCCGGAGATAGCATCCTGTTTGCCTACGGAAGCAAAATCGTTCCACGTTGGGTCGCCCGGCAGGTTGTTTTCCACTTGAATTGGATTCGGGGATGCCGCGTGAGCGACAGGTGGTGGTGTGATGCTATTGACGGCTCCCA
>DASQSS010000349.1:0-2017 GCA_035642255.1 Ktedonobacterales bacterium
CTGTGCGCCACAGTGTGAGGGAGGACTCGCTTAGACGCGCGCTAGCGGCGGCGGCCTGGCAGGATGATTGGGGGACCTGCGGCCGGCATATCATCTTCCTCGCTGGACAGCATGAGCGCTGTTAGCGCCCACACGAGCGCGTCCAGCCGGTCAGGCGACTTCTCACCCTGCGTCCACTGGCAGAGTTGATCTTCAAGCTCTGCGAACGCGCCGACGTGATGTACCCGGCCCTGCTCGTAGAGCGCCGCCACGGGTTCAGCGCGCGCCACCTTCGCCCGGCTAGCGCGTACCGAGGAGTATGCGGCCGTCGGGTCCACCGTGTGAATGACGCTCGCTACAAGGTCGCCGCCGTTGTTCGTCTCGGCGATGATGCGGTCGGCGCCGCGTGTGTGATAGGCAGCCACTGCTTCGCGCGCCCACGCGTCAGGTGAGGCGCGCAGCGACCGATCATCGAGGATGTAGCCGTGGCTGTCCACACCGAGCCCGGCGACGATGATGCCCGTCTCATCTGAGCCTTCACCGCTCGTCACGGCCGGGTCTATCGCCACCACCACGCGGATAAGGTCGGGCGTCTCGGTTACACGCAGCGCCTCAATCATCGGTTCGCGCTTCCACAGCGCGCCGGGATTGTCGTCGAGTATCTCCGCTTCAAGTTCCTGCCGTCCGAGCCGTGTGCCCTCGTACTTGGCGATGATGGTGCGGACGAAGACCGGAGCGAGGTTGCCGATGTTGTCGTAGGTGCGCCCACGAGTGACGTGCGTGTTGGGCGACTGCACCAACTCGCGCACGATTTTGGTAGGGCGTGGCGTCGTCGTCACGACCGCACGCGGGTCGGCCCCGGAGCGCAGCGTGAACATGAGCATGTCGTACGCTTCTTGCGCGTACTTCCAGGCCGCCAGCTCATCGCACCAGGCGCCATCAATGTTCGGCCCGCGCAACTGGTCCGGGTCCTCGGCGCTGTAGGTGATGGCTTTGGCGCCGTTGGGCCATTCCACTTCGCGGCGCGAGGGATGATACTCTGGGCGAAACCATGGCGGCGCGATACGGCACAAGCCCGATTCACCCTCGATCATCACGTCGCGGACGTCCGCGGTCGTTGGGCCAATGAGGGCGAGGCTTTTGCGGCGCCCTGCGCTCACTTCGCGCTGGATCCACTCGGCGCCAGTGCGTGTCTTGCCCCAGCCGCGGCCTGCGAGAATGAGCCAGATGACCCAGTCGCCCTCAGGCGCGAGCTGCTTGTCCCGCGCCCAGAACGACCACCGGTAGTGGTGCTCAACCTTCTGCTCCACCGTCAGGCTCTCCCAGTACGGCTGTCGAAGCTGCGGCGGCAAGGAATGAATAGAAACGCGCGTCTGCCTCGGCAGCGAGTGTGGTGATGTCGAGCTGTCCACTGATCTCCACCTGCTGCTTCTCGCGGTATTCAGGCATGCGCGCCTTCGCCTCGAAGATCAGCAACGTGTCGCTGTACTCGCGAATCGAGCCGACTTTGACGCCGCCCTGAAACACTGGCTTGAGCGTGCCATCATGGGCACGGCGGCGAATCTCCGTGCGCAGCAGATCGTTGTACTCTTCCCGAGCCTGCCCATGCCGCAGACTGAACGTCTCATCGTGTTCGAGCCAACGATAGATTGTCGAGCGGTGGATACGTGCGACATCGCACGCTTTGCCAACGGCGCCGTACTTGGCATAAGCGGCCAGGAACGCCTCCTTGGTCGCTTCCAGCTCCTCTGGCGTCAACGACTCGCCCTGACGGCGTCCGCGTGCCCCACGCAGGCGCGTGGTCGTACCCGTGGATGTACGCGTGGTCGCGCGCGTTTTTTTAGAGGTCGCTTTGTCGCTTTGTTGGGTAGGGTCGCTTTGACTGGCCATCATCTTGCCTTGTTTCGTCAGTGTCTTCGTCAGTGTCATTGCCAAACATTGGCGGCGGCGGCGTTTCCGCTTTTCGTGTCCATTGCGGTATATAACAAGCGAGCGGTAATGAATGAACGCGAACACCTGCAAGCATGAGTGCGAGGTG
>DASQSS010000350.1:0-7844 GCA_035642255.1 Ktedonobacterales bacterium
GGTCCGCTGCCGATGAACTGGATGGGCGCGACCTCGCGCCGCAAGGTCACATGGTAGCGCTCGGCCAGTTGGGCGCCCGCGTCCAGCTCACGCTGCGTGTAGGGCCGCGCGATGGAGGGCAAATCCTCCGCGACGGGTAGCAGGATTGGGCCATCCAGCGCAAGCCCGTGAATGACATCCACGCGCACCGTCGCGTCCGCGGTGATGTCGGTGGTGTGCAGACTCAGCTCACCATCGCCCTGGTTCGCGTGGCAATCGCCGATGTAGACGCCGCCGCCCTCCACCTTGACCGGGCAGATGAGCACGGCGCCGGGCCGCACTTCGTTGGTATCCAGGTGACCATCGGTCTTGGCCTCGTCGAGCCGTTCCTGCGTGAGCGCATAGGCGTGACGCGCGCCGACGAGCGAATGGCCGAAGTCGCCGGCGTTGTGCGAGTCGGGCATATCCACGCTCGGTGTCGTGCCGATGTTGCCGATGAATGGCCGCAAGCGCGACAGGACACCGGGAATGGTGTGTGGTTCGAAGAGCAGAATGGGGTGCTGGCGCGCATGCTCTGGCAGCGCGGCGACCTCGCGGGCGCGCGTGGCGAAATCGTGCGCGGTATGGGCGTCTACCGTCAGACCGACGGCGCGCTCATCGTCGAACACGATCGTGTAGCCTTCCTCGAACATGAATGCGCTGACCGGCGCGCCACACTGTGCACAGCGGATGCTCTCCGGCCCGGTCCCTTCGACACGGCTGGCCGGCCAGTGCGCGCCGCAGTGCGGGCATTTCTTGTCGACGAAGGGATCATCGCCGTAGGCCGCCGAATCGGTGAGCATCGTGCCGGAGGAGGTGGCAAGGGAGCGTACGCGCATGCGCTCGATGGTGATGGCGATTGCGTCGCCGATATGCGCGCCATCCACCGCGACCGGGCGTGTCACCTCGTGGCCGCCTCGGAACTCAGGCGTAATCATGGGACCCCAGCATCCCGGAGGGACCACGCAGCTAATGCGGCCACCATCTTTGACCGTGCCCGCAATGCCAACGCCAGGTCCGATCAACCCACCGGTATATTCATCAACGAAGACCTCGTCTTTGACCGCATGAGTGACTGACTGCATATGCCTCCTCCTGACCCTTGCGGGAGATGTGATGCTGCGGCCCGCGCCACCAAAGCACAGGCGAGGAGCGGTACAGTCGCCAGGGCGATATGTCCAGGCGAGAGTCGGCGGCGAGAACCGCACTAACATGGACAACATTCACCGGATGCGCTACAGGAGAGTGACAGCAACGGCAGCGACGCATGAACAGGTGAACACGTCAACATATGGGAGCCGCGGCTAGCATGCGTCACGAACGCCCGCGTTAAGACAGCCGCGCGCTCGACGGGTGCGAACGGAGAGACATGTGACGGACGCATGGGGAGACAAGAATCACGCTCATCGCGCTAGGGTACGCGACTGTCGCTGACGTGGGCAAACAGCGACTAGGCCGCCATAGCACGCTCACCGTCTCCTCAGCTTCAGGCCAGTACACATCACTACCAACGCCGCATCGCGCGTACCAAATGCACGGTTAGCGCCTCAGCAGGACTGATGAGTTTAGGCCGCCCTGTGACGCTGAAAGACTGACGACAGCATCGATCGAAGGGTATCAACCGGGTGTGCTGGCTGGCGCCTTCTAGACAGAGTACATGCGCCAGTCCGATGGCTCATGCTGCTCCGCCCAGGCCACATCATCGCGCTGATCGTCGTAATCGAACCTGGCGAGATTGGCTGGCTGAATCTCACCCGGCTGGAGGGGTCCGCAGATACCAGTCAGGTCGTCGGCTAAGCCGTGCGTCTGTAAGCGCACAGCATAGATAGCCCCCGTAGGAATGTACTGCCAGAAGGCATAGGTCGGGTCCGTGGCGTTCTTGGTGTCTTCGGCGTTCTTGGCGTTCATGATGCTCATGATGTTCTTCCTATCCAGCGTGCGATGACAAGCGCCCATCGCTGACAATCATGCCGACCAGACATCTCATCCGCCTTACAATTGTCAGCCGCGATGTCACAGTTCAGTCAGCGCCCATCAGCGCCCATCAGCGCTCGGCCAGGGTGCGGCGCGTTGCTCGCCGCATAGCCGACCTGGAAGCGCCCAGACTGGCTCCGGAAGGTTCTCACGGTCCTCTTTGACCTGTTCGCTGCACGCAGGTTACGCCTTTGATCGCCGTGCGCCGTTGCTCCACCTGACATCCAATCAGTACAAGAGCTGGTTGACTCGATCGCTAACGCCATCCGGTGTCCGTCCTACTGCGGATCTCTCCGAGGCTCCTCTACTCCGGTGATCTTGAAGACCGGATGACGGGCCGCCTCACGCTCGAACGCCTCGAGGGGCGCGTCTTTTGTGACATCGAAGTATGACCGAATATCGGCGGCGTGTTGGATTACGAGATATTGTTTGAGTATGGGAGCGGCTTCATGTACCGGTAGCTCGGTTACGGAGATGGTCTCAGAACGACGCCCACGGGTGAGTATCGCCCTGCCCGCTACTCGAATGTTGCGCACCCACTGCACCACGCCGTACGGCGCGACCAGCCAGCGTTGCCCGTCTTGCTCAACGAGGAGCACCGGAACGGTATGCGGCTGGCCACTCTTGCGGCCGCGCACTGTCAGTAGCGACGCCGTCCCCAGCTTGACGCCAGCGCGCAGTAGCGTTTTGATGAGCGCGTCGTTCAGGCGGTCGGCAAACGTGTGGTGTAAGGCTGCGGCCATTCGGACCTCTCCTTTCCTTCTCACTGGCTCACTGGCGCCGTGACGAGGGCTACAAGCGCGGCGCAGAACCACCTTCCAGGCCGCTCGGGATCTTCCTGACCGGTCCGCACCTCATTTCATCGCCCTGCCGCGTCAAGCACAGGTCACAACGGTCAGATGTCGCCGCACAGTTCGCTCTCAACTGCGCTGGACCGTTGCACGGCTATCGCAACGGCATGTGTCTTCCCCGGCCGCGTTGCCACATGCGTTCTCAGATAGACTGCCTCAGATCGATGCGCTGCGTTTCCCTTACACACGGCCAGGATGTCCACTTGGGGGCTTTTGGGGCTCGTTGACGCCTTACGCGCTCAGGGGTAGCTTCACTCATGACCTCATCATCCGCTCAGCGTTTACGGGCAGTTAGCCGGGTATCGTCACCATCTGTTCCGCAAACCCTCGCGTCTCCGCTGCTGCCAACAGACGCTCGATCAGACCGCGCAGCTCCTCCTGGTCACCCTCGTCCAGCACACTCAGCATGTGGGTAAGCGCCTCTCGTCTCTGCGCGCGCCTCTGCTCACCCTCTCCAGCTTCTCAACCATGCATGCGCGGGAAACCTTCCTGACGCGCTAGCCATCGCCATCCCGTTGACCCCAGCCGATCTCGCTCACATGCGCCTAGCCAGCGTCTGCGCACGCCTGGAAACGGAATGCAGTGCGAGCTGGCATGGGTTGCGGATCGAGAGGAGGCTAGCGCACGCCTAAGAACACTTGGATACGAGGGGGAGAAAATTCAACACTTTCGACAATCATAACTGGCGCCAGCGCATAGATCGGTGTTTGATAGGCGCAGTCATACACCCAACGGTTACTCGTACCGACAATCGCAGTGGCTGGTGTTGGTGGTCCCCACGTATGGCGCCTGTCGTTCAAGTAGGTTATAGCGATTCACAACGGTACTCTATAGACCCTACGGACGGTGTATGCGCGAAGTCAGCAAACGAAAGGAACTCCACATGTCCGATGAAGCAGCGCAGCCCATCACAGAGGAGCAGGCGGACGTCGAGGCGCCGCCTCGTGTGCGTCGCAAGCCGGGACCTCGCCCAGGAACCGAGGCAGCCAAGCGCGGTGGCTCCGCGGCGCGTGACAAGTATGGTCGGGAGTTCTACAGCAAAATTGGCTCGAAGGGTGGTTCGATGGTGCGCGAGCGCCATGGGTCGCCGTTCTACACGGAGATTGGTCGGCGTGGTGGCGAGACGACCAAGCGCAACCTGGGAACAGAGCACTATTCGCGCATTGGCCGTATCGGTGGAAAACGCGCGCACGGGCGGCATGACGATGGTGTGGCTCCTGAGGTCGCGGCAGCGATGAGTGAGCCAGGGAGTGATCAGCAGTCGCCTTCGGCGTAGCGCGGATCTGTATCCAGGTTATGCCTCATCGGATGATTCGGGTGTGGCTCGTGGAATCGTCGCCGACGCTCCAGTGGCGTCGTAGGCTCCCGGTTCTTCGGCGACGCGGGACAGCCGCTCATCGCGGGTCCGCGTCGCCATCGCCTCACCGAAGATAGCTGTGAGCGCAAGGTGTACGCCAGCGCCGTTCCAGAGACGCTCCGGAAAGGATTCCGGCAGCGTCTCGTCAGCCGTCGCGGCGTCAGGCGGCAGGCTGGCGACGAGCGCCGTGAGGGCGGCGACATGCTCGGGGTAGCGCGTCGCATAGACGCTCAGTCGCGGACGTTTGCCGGCTTGCCACTCGCGTAGAAACTGCGCTTCGATTGCCAGTGTTATGGGATCGAGCGAGAGATCATTGTCAGATGCCATCGTCCACCTCCACTGGCGCCTCTGACGCCGCTGCTGTGTCCGCAGTCTCCTGCTCGCCAGCGTACCACGCGCCAAGGCGTCGATATCCACGGGCCAGCGTATAGCGGACGGCGCGCGTGGTCACGCCTAGCGCCTGAGCAATCTCGGCCTCGCTGGCCTGTTGCCAGAAACGCATCACTACCGCCAGCCGTTCACGCCTCGGCAGCCGTTCCACGAGGGAGCGCAGGTCCGCCAGCTCGGCCCGTGTGAAGGACTCGATCTCTGTAAGATGCGCTCCCGCGATGGCGCCTGTGTCGCATTTGTCGTCCGCCTCATTCGAGATGCGCGAGAAGACAATGGCCAGGCCGCGCTCGGGCTGGCGAGCGCGTGGGTCGGCGCGCAGTCCCTCGCGGCGAGTGTACGTCACCGCGACATGACTCTGCGCGAAAGCCAATGCCCGCTGAAAGAACAGTTCCCATGCCTCATCGTCGCGCAGGGCAATCTGGTCCCAGAGCAGCAACGTCAATTCCTGCGCGAGGTCCTGGGCATGTTCATGCCGCTGGGTGGGAGTGACGGGCAGTGACCTGAGTGTTTGCGCCACCCAGCGCCGATTCAGACCATCTGTACGCCGCAGGAGTAACACAAACCGCTCGCGGGCATCGTCCATCTGCCCTGCGCGCGCCGCTACGCGAATCGCATGCGCGAGCGCGCCAAACGAGAGTCCGCCAACATCTGCCGCAGCGAGCATGGCCGCGCGCCAAGCTGGACTATCCGCTGGCGGCTCCTGCCGTAATTCGTCGGCGAGACGGCTACGCGCCAGCTCTACCAGCGCCCGCGCGGATGGAAGCTCCTCCGCGGCGCGCCTGAGTTCTTCCGCCTCCAACGCCACGTCACATCACCCTTCCACCGCGCCGTGCAGTCACATGAGAGCCCGGTTGCTCCGCATCATAGCGAGGGGCCGCCGCCGCGTCAAGCTCAGTGGCGCCACCCGCTGCATGCATGCGCGACTGGACGGCGCCCATTCCTGCCTGACACACTATGATGGGCGCGGTGAGTGTATTACTCGCCAGCCTTCGTGATACGGTGGTCAAACGTGACCGGGTGACCGTGTGGACTGATGCGGAAAGGAGCGAGTCGCTCGCGTGAGCGACGCCCCCATGCTCTATCTGGTAGCCACCCCGATTGGCAATCTGGGCGACATCTCGCTGCGCGCGTTGGAGACGCTGCGCGCAGTCGACCTCGTCGCCAGCGAGGACACACGCAAGACGGGGCTGCTGCTGGCCCACTTCGAGATCAAGAAGCCGCTGATGTCCTTCCACGAGCACAATGAGCAGCGTGCGGGTGAGCGTATAGCGGGACTGCTGGCGGAGGGCAAGAGTGTCGCAGTCGTGACGGATGCTGGCACGCCGGGCATCTCTGACCCAGGCTTCACGCTGGTGCGCCGGCTGATCGAGCAGGGGCTGCCCTTTACGATGATTCCTGGTCCAGCTGCGCTCATCATGGCGGTGACGCTCTCTGGTCTGCCGACGCATGCCTTCACCTTTCGCGGCTTCGCGCCACGCAAGCCCGGAGCGCGCCGTCGCTTTCTCGCCGTGGACCGTGACTCGCCGCACACGCTGATCTTCTACGAAAGCCCCTATCGGTTGAAGTCGTTCCTCGCCGCCGCGCTGGAGGTCTACGGCGACCGCCGCGCCGCCATCACCAATGATCTGACCAAGCTCTTCGAGTCGGTGCAACGCGGCAGCCTCTCTGAGCTGGCGGACGCGCTGGGCGATTCCAAGCTGCGTGGCGAGTATGTCGTGGTGATCGAAGGCGCCGGTGAGCGCAGTCGTGACGAGCGCTCAGAGGTGGACGAGATGGAGGAAACTGGCGACGGG
Organism: Ktedonobacterales bacterium; assembly: GCA_035642255.1. Lineage (GTDB taxonomy): Bacteria > Chloroflexota > Ktedonobacteria > Ktedonobacterales > JADMIN01 > JAKAIY01. The sequence continues at coordinate 6,384 of DASQSS010000350.1, forward strand.
AGCGACGGGAGCGACACCGATAGCGCGGGAGGCGACGATGACGACTTCGATCACTAGCGCGGAGGAACGCATGGAGTCCGCGTCGACGACGTTGCGCTTGCCGCACGGCGCGCTTGCGCTGCCCGCCTACCTGCCCGATGCGACACTCGGCGTGGTGCGCTCGGTTGGCAGCGATGATTTGCTCGCCTGCGAAACGCCCGCGCTGGTCATGAACGCCTTCCACCTGATGCAGCGTCCCGGCTCCACGACTGTGCAGGCGCTGGGAGGGCTGCACCGCATGGCTGGCTGGCCGCGCCCGATCATCACGGACTCTGGCGGCTTCCAGGCGTACTCACTGATCGCGCAGAACGCCAAGTTCGGCTCGATCAGCAACAGTGGTATCACCATCCGTCCGGAGGGCTCAGACCGCAAGCTACAGCTGACGCCAGAGAAGGCTGTGCAGCTTCAGGTGAGCTACGATACCGATGTCGTGATCTGCCTGGATGAGTGCACGCATGTGGATGCGCCCGAGGAGACGCAGCGCGCGGCTGTCGAGCGCACCATCCAGTGGGCGCGGCGCTGCCGTGACGAGTTCGACCGGCTGTTGGCGCAGAAGCGGCTCACGCAGGAGCAACGCCCACTGCTGTTTGGCGTCATCCAGGGTGGCGGCTATCCGGACCTGCGCCGCCGCTGCGCCGAGGCGCTGCTGGAGATCGGCTTCGACGGCTACGGCTACGGTGGCTGGCCGCTCGACAAGCAGAACAAGCTGCTGACCGAGATCATCAGCTACACGCGCTCGCTCATCCCGGCGCGCTTCCCCATGCACGCGCTTGGCGTCGGGCATCCAGCGAATGTCGTAGCGTGCGCCAACGCTGGCTATAAGCTGTTCGACAGCGCGATGCCGACCCGCGACGCGCGCCATGCTCGTCTCTACACATTCACCTCCGAGCGGCCATATCTGAGCGCCAATACGAGCGAGTGGTTCGACTACATCTATGTCGCCGATGACAAGCACATCAAGGCCGACGGACCGATCTCGCCGTGGTGTGATTGTCCCACCTGCGCGCGCTACTCACTGGGCTACTTGCATCACCTCTTCAAGATCGGCGACGGCCTCTTCTATCGGCTGGCGACGCTGCACAATCTGCGCTTCATGGTCCAGTTGACCGACCTGCTGCGGGCGGGCGCGCATGGCTAGCGACGGCGGGTCGGAGCATGAGAGGCAGCTCGATCAGCTAGTGACGGCGGTGCATGCCAGCGCCCGCTATCGCGCCGTCGCTGAGCCGCTGGTGCGCAGCCTGGGAGAGCGCGAGCTCGCCAAGCGGCGCGGCCTGAAAGAGGCCATCAAGGCGACTTAGAACAAGCTGTATCAGGTCGCGGGCGCGTACGTCGATGAGCCGCGCTACGACGCGTGGCTGATGGAGCTGCGCAGCGTGTGGGATGACACAAGCGAGGATGCTGCGGCGCAGGAGGCGCATCGGC
>DASQSS010000351.1:0-8149 GCA_035642255.1 Ktedonobacterales bacterium
GCGGACTCGCTCTCGTCCGCGATATCGGCGTTTGGCGGTAACACCGAAGCCTTCGGCATGGCGCTGTTTCATGGGTATTCGTTCCCATTTGAGCTGACGAGCCTGCTGCTGGTAGCGGCTGTCCTTGGCGCTGTGGCGCTAGGCCGACGCACAACGCGCGCTGACGAATAGGATTTAGGAGGTACTGCGATGCCACTCTCCGCCTATCTGACGGTCAGCGGTGTGTTGTTCGCCATCGGCGCGCTCGGCGTACTGGCGCGCAAGAATCCGCTGATTATGTTCATGTCGATTGAGTTGATGCTGAATGCTGTCAACCTGTCGTTCATGGCCTTCGCGCACTTCCTCAACTCGGTGCAAGGCTGGATCTTCGTCTTTCTGACGCTGACAGTCGCCGCCGCGGAGGTCGTCGTTGGACTCGCCATCATCGTCTCGATCTTCCGCAGCCGCACCAACATCGATGTGGACGAGCTGAACTCGTTGAAGGGCTAGTATGTTGAATCTGACGCCGTTCATTCTGCTGGCTCCGCTCGTCGGGTTTGTTTGGCTCGGCCTGTTCGGGCGCGTAATGCCGCGGGCTACCATTGCGATCGTTGGCTGTGCCTCCGTGCTGGTCGGGTTTGCGCTGGCGCTCGCGGATTTCGTCTCGATGCTGGGTGTCGGGGGCAATCAGCGAGTCGCTGACACGACGCTGTGGACCTGGATCAGCGCCGGTGTCCTGCATGTGTCATTTGGCGTGCTCTCTGATCCACTCTCAGCCGTCATGCTGCTGGTGGTGACGGGTGTTGGTTTCCTCATTCACGTCTACTCCATCGGCTATATGGAGGATGACCCGGGCTTCTGGCGCTTCTTCTCGTTCCTGAACTTCTTCGTCTTCGCGATGGCGCTGCTGGTCGCCGCCGACAACTTCCTGTTCCTGCTGGTTGGCTGGGCTGGCGTCGGGCTGGCGTCGTTCCTGTTGATCGGGTTCTGGTATACTCGCCCGTCAGCGGTCGCCGCGGCGCGCAAGGCGTTCGTCGTCAACGTCATCGGCGACTTCGGGCTGATGATCGCGATCTTCCTATTGTTCGGAGCCTTTCACGGCGCGCTGGACTATCAGACGGTGTTGGGCATAGGCGCGCATGAGGGTACACCTTTGGCGACGCTGGCCTCTACCATTCCTAGTGGCACGCTGCTCGCCATTGCTCTGATGCTTTTCGTCGCCGCAGCAGCCAAGTCAGCGCAGCTCCCTCTGCATGTCTGGCTTCCCGATGCGATGGAAGGTCCGACTCCCGTGAGCGCGTTGATTCATGCGGCGACGATGGTGACGGCGGGCGTGTACCTCGTGGCCCGAGCGCATAGCCTGTTCACAGCGGCGCCAACCTCACTCGTGGTCGTGGCGGTTGTAGCGGGCGCGTCGGCGTTCTTTGCGGCGACCATCGCCTGCGTGCAGACCGACATCAAGCGCATCCTCGCCTACTCGACGATGAGCCAGCTTGCCTACATGTTCATGGGTGAGGCGGCTGGCGGATTCAGCTCTGGCATCTTCCATCTCGTGACGCACGCATTCTTCAAGGCGCTGCTCTTCATGTGCGCGGGCGCAGTCATCCACGCGCTGGGCGGAGAGCAGGACATCCGCAAGATGGGCGGCCTGCATGAGCGGTTGAATGGCGTCTTCTGGCTCTTTGTCGTGAGTGGGCTGGCGCTGGCGGCGATCTTCCCCTTCGCGGGCTTCTGGAGCAAAGACGCGATTCTCGGCGCGATTCTGCAGCGAGCGACGACGACTGGCGCGGCTGGCTGGTATGCGCTCTACGCTGTCGGATTGCTCACTGCCGGCTTGACGGGATTCTACATCTTCCGCCTGATCTTCGTGACGTTCTTCGGGTCGTATCGCGGTCCGGTGATCGCGCCGCATGGCTCCGCGCATGTGACGGACACCGTGGTTGGAAGAGATGCGCTCGCGGGCTTGCACAGGCCTGGCCCAGCGTTGATGGCGCCGATGTATGCGCTGGGGGTTCTCTCACTCATTGGAGGCGCGCTCGATCTGCCGGGCAGCCAGTGGCTAAACGACTTCCTGTCCAGTTCTGTGCCGTCAGCGCTTGAACTTGCTTCGGGACCATTCTGGATCTCGCTCGGCGCGGGTTTGATTTGCGCGCTGGTGGGCGTCGGCATCGCCTGGGGCCGCTATGGTCATGGCCAGACGCCAGCGAGTGACGGAGCCAAGGTCGGCGCGCTGGTGGTCTTCCTGCGGCGGCGCTGGTATGTGGATGACATATACGACGGCGCGATCGTGCGACCCATCCTCGCATTGGGCCGCGGACTGCGCCTGGGGGTGGAAGACGACACGCTGGAGGCTGGCTCGCGTGGGTTGGGCGAGGTCATCGGTGGCTTCAGCGCTGGCTTGCGTGGACTCCAGACGGGCTTCCTGCGCAACTATACGCTGACGCTCTTCCTGGGCGCGGTGGTGATTCTCGTCTACTTCATCGCTGTTAGCCAATAGGGGCGCACATATGACGCAGTTTCCGATACTCAGCGTAATCATCTTCACGCCCATCGTTGGCGCGCTGATCGCGCTCGCGCTGCCGAGTCGTGTAGCGTGGGGCTGGAGCCTCTTTGTCGCGCTGGCCGACCTCGCGCTGACGCTGGCGCTCATTCCGCTTGCGCAGACAGGCGCCGGGGGCTATCAGTTTGTCGAACGCATGGGCTGGCTGCCAGAAGTTGGCGTCAGCTACACGCTTGGGGTAGACGGCCTGAGCCTCTTCCTGCTCAGCCTGAACGCGCTCATCACGCTCGTGGCGCTGATCGCATCGTGGCCGCAGGCGAGGACGGGCGACCGGACGCGCGGCTACGTCGCGCTGATGTTGCTGTTGACCGGAGCGATGCAGGGCGTGTTCCTGGCGACAAATGTCTTTCTCTTTTACATCTTCTGGGAGTTGATGCTCGTCCCGGCGTATCTGCTCGTTGGCATGTTCGGCGGCCCACGGCGCGCATTTGCCGCGATCAAGTTTGTGCTGTATACAGCGATTGGCTCGCTCGTCATGCTGGTCGGGGTAATCTGGCTCGGCGTTGTGGTGTCCTCGACGGCTGGCGCTCCGTTCACGCTCGATCTGCCAACACTACTGCGGCTGGGAGTGCCGCCTTCCGCGCAGGGGGCGCTGTTCCTGGCGTTCATGGCGGCATTCGCCGTGAAGGCTGGTCTGTTTCCGCTGCATAGCTGGGCGCCAGACGCATATGTGGAGGCTCCCGCGCCAGTAGCGGCGGTCGTTGCGGGCGTGATGGCCAAAACGGCGATCTACGGCATGCTGCGACTGGTCGCGCCGCTGTTTCCACAGGCGATGCATACCTACTTCCCGCTGATTGGAACGCTTGCGGTCATTGGCATCCTGTACTTCGCTCTGCAGGCGCTGATCTCGAATGATTTCAAGCGCTTACTCGCCTATGTCAGCTTGAGCCATATGAGCGTGATCGTCCTCGGCGTATTCGCGCTGAACGCGCAGGGGATCCAGGGGGCCATCTTGCAGATGGTCAACCATGGGATCATCATCGCGGCGCTCTTCCTGATTGCGGCGGCCATCGAGTCGCGGGTCGGCGTCCGTCGGCTCGATGCATTCGGCGCTCTGGCGACGAGGCTGCCGTGGCTCGCGACCGCATTCCTGATCGCATCGCTCGCGGCGCTCGGCCTGCCAGGGCTGAACAGTTTCGCAGGCGAGTTCCTGGCGTTTCTTGGCGCGTTTCACGTCAACTGGGTCTATGGCGCGCTGGCGACGCTCGTCGTCATCCCAGCGGCGTGGTATATGTTGCGCTTCTTCCAGGGCGTGATGGAGGGCGCGGCGCCTGAGAGCGGTCCTGTCGCCGCGGTGTTGACGCGCGCCAGCGGCAAGCTAGCCGACCTGCGCTGGCAGGAATGGCTGGCGCTGATGCCGCTGATTGCGCTGATGTTCTACCTGGGCGTGGTTCCCGCAGCTATCACGACCCGAACCGAGGCGGTGACGCAGCAGATCGTGACGGCTACGCAAACGGTCGCGCCAGCGGCGACTGGCGCAAGCCACGGCTCCTGAACGCGCGGTTACGAATTTCGTTGATCATGAGGGCAAGAGGCAGCAGACGATGTTAGCACAATCACCGTTTACATATACGCCGACTGGAAGCGACTGGCTGCACATCTTGCCGGAGCTGATCGTGCTGGCGGCGGTGTTCGCGACGTTGCTGGCTGATCTCGCTCTGCCGGAGGGGCGCAAGGGATGGTTGGCGGGGGTCGGCCTGGTGGGCGCCATTCTATCTGGGGCTTCGCTCGTCTATGTCAACAACACCGTTGGCAGTTCCCTCGCCTTCTATGGCATGGTTACGAGCGACGGCATCGCCATCTTCGCCGCTGGCGTCATCCTGCTCGCGCTGGCGCTGGCGCTGCTGCTCTCGCCGGGATATGTGGAGCGGCAGACAATTACCCGCGAGGGCGAGTATTATGCGCTCCTGCAATTGAGCGCTCTCGGCATGATGCTGATGGCGGCCGCGAATAATCTGATGACGATCTTTGTCGGACTGGAGACGCTGTCGCTGTCGCTCTACGTCCTGTGCGCGTTGCCCCAGACGCGGCTGCGCTCGCAGGAGTCAGGCATGAAGTACTTCATCCTGAGCTCGTTCGCATCGGCGTTTCTGCTGTACGGCATGTCACTGGTCTATGGCGCAAGTGGTGCGACCGCCCTCCCAGACATCGCGCGCTATCTGGCGCGACATCAGACGACACTTGGCCAGGGCATCGGGCCGCTGCTGATCGTGGGCATGGGACTGATGGTCGTCGGCTTCAGCTTCAAGGTGTCGGCGATTCCCTTCCAGGCCTGGACGCCTGATGTTTACGTTGGTGCGCCAACAACTGTGACAGCGTTCATGTCGGTTGGCACGAAGGTAGCCGCGTTCGTGGCGCTCATGCGGGTGTTCGTCGTCGCGCTTCAGACGCAGAACGCGCACTGGCAGCCGGTCGTCTGGGCAATCGCGGCGCTGACGATGATCGGCGGCAATCTGCTCTCCGTGACACAGCGCGACGTGAAGAGGATGCTCGCCTATTCGAGCATCGCCAACGCGGGGTATCTGTTAGTCGCCATAGCCACCGCAACGCCGCGGGCGGTCGCCTCGCTGCTATTCTATCTCGCCGCATACGCGGTGATGAACGTGGGCGCCTTTGGGGTAACGCTGCTGGTGGAGCGGAGCGACGGTCGGGGGACGACGCTCAACGACTTCAATGGGCTTGGGCGGCGCAACCCGGCATTGGCTGCGGCGATGGCCGTCTTTTTGTTCTCGCTGGCGGGAGTGCCGCCAACCGCTGGCTTCCTTGCGAAGTACTTCGTCTTCTACGCGGCCATGGTCGGCAATCAGGTCTCCTTGGCGATCATCGGTATTCTGGCGAGCGTGCTGGGCATGTTCTACTACCTGCGCGTGATCTGGGCCATGTATTTCGTAGAACCTACTCCGGGCATCCTCCCCGTGCGGGAGCCCGAGCTGCAGCCCGCGCTGGCGGTCGTTGGCGCAGCGGCGAATGGCGCGCGCGATGCCGCTGATATTCCGCAAGTCGAGGTCGAGCCGCTGGTGGCCGAGGCGATTCCAGTCAGTTCTCGCCTGTCCACTGTGAATATCCATGTGCCTGCTGGGGCTGCATTCTCGTTGATCATCGCGGTGGCGCTGACATTGCTGCTGATGCTCATCGCAAGCCCATTGGACAGCTACGCGCAAGCGGCGGTCTCAGCGCTCCTCCATTGACCGCAGGTCGCGGCGCCCTTCAAATCCGCTACAGAAGCCGACGGTTGAGAGGCCGTCGGCTTCTACCATGTCCTCCATGTCCTCATGTCCTCCGCCAGTGTTCTGAGCGCATGCATGCGTCGCGACTATCTCATGAGAAAGTACCACCGTGCTCGTAACCGCTGCGCGATCCTGATATAGTCGGGTCAGCGTGGCGCGGGTTCGCAGCCTCCTATGGGTTTCGGCTGCGCCTAAGCTGGCGTATCGACTTTAGCGCAGGAGCGCGACGGCTACGCAATGAATCCCCATCCTCGATCTTCCATCCATGCCTCCCAGGTCAAGCTTTCGGCGCGGTCCGCTGACGCACTGTCTGATGTCGTGGCGCGCTTCAGGCGCCTGGGTCATATCCGCGCTCGCCTTCGTGTGCGCCCGGATGCAGAGCGAGTTGTCGCGGTAACGGTGGCCCTGGCGCTCCTCATGGCTGTGGCTCTGTCGCTCGTTGGCGTCGGTATGGTCGCACGGCTGAACGTGACGACCCCCGCGACGACGCCTGCGACGACCTCCGCGACGATTCCCACCTGGGCGCGAGCGCAGCCGGCCATTCGCAGTGACTTTGCCGATCCCGCTGTCCTTGTCGTCGGCAATACATATTACGCCTATGCGACCAATGCCTATGGCAAGCACATACAGGTCGCGCGCTCGCTCGATCTGCGCGAGTGGACGTTGCTTCCCGATGCGCTCCCAGTCCTTCCTGCGTGGGCGGATTCCCGAGGCGACTGGGTGTGGGCGCCCGCGGTCCTTCAAGTGGGTCAGCGCTTCCTGATGTATTACACGGCGCGTGACGCTGCCTCGGCTCACCAGTGCATCGGGGTCGCCACCAGCGCAAGCCCCATCGGACCGTTCACGGATCACAACGTCCAGCCGCTCATCTGTCAACTGTCGCTGGGAGGCTCGATTGACCCAGCTCCGTTTCGCGATGGGAGCGCGCTGTACCTGTACTTCAAGAGCGACGGTAACTGCTGCCGCCAGCTCACCCATCTCTGGGGGCAGCGGCTCACGCCTGATGGACTGGCGCTGGTGGATAGTCCCGTCTCCCTTCTGACAAACGACCAGCCGTGGGAGGGTAATGTCGTCGAGGCTCCAAATATGCTGGCGCACGACGGCCAGTACGACCTCTTTTACTCGGCCAACGATTACGCCACTGACCGCTATGCTGTTGGGTACGCGCGCTGTCAGACGCCGCTGGGACCATGCGTGAAGACAACGGACAAGCCGCTGCTCGCGAGCGCGCCTATGTCGCCAGAGCAGTTGTCAGGACCCGGAGGCGGCGCGTTCTTCGAGGCGGCTGGCGCGACGTGGATCGCTTTCCATGCGTGGAATCTCGAAAGCTCCGGATCAGTCCGCTCGCTGATGATCGAGCGCCTCGGCTGGCGGGGCGATACGCCAGTGGTTCCAGCTCCGGCGACATCGCCATTGCGGAGTAGCGCCTGACGTGTTGGTCCTTCGATCGCTAGAAACCGGTTATGAGTCGCCGCGGCCCGGGCGGGTAACGCTGAGGTAGCCCACCAGACCGATGATCAATGCGGCGAGGACAACGCTGATTAGTCCGGTGCCCCAGCCAAGTCCACTAACGTTACGTGGCTTGCCAAACCAGTCGGCGAACGAGGCGCCAAGCGGGCGGGTCATGATATAGGCGAACCAGAAGGCGAAGATCGGGTTGAGCTTGAAGAGCCAATAGCCGAGCGCGGGAAGCCCAAACAGCGCCGCAAACAGCACCCCGGAGTCCAGATACCCCAGTCCCAGTGTCGAAGCGGTCATATCTCCAACGGCCGTTCCCAGGGCGAACGTCGCCATAATGGTGGCCCAGTAAATCAATTCGCGACGCAGCGTGAAGATGCTATGAATCGAGAGGGTTCTTTCACTGGCATACCAGGCCGCGAAGATGATGGCCAGGACGACTGCGAAGAAGACACTTGAATCGAGATATGGAACGCCCAACACAATGTGAACGACGTCGGCGGCCATCGTGCCGAAGATGGCGACCATCACGACGGCCAGCCAGTAGATCGCCGGGATATAGCGCCGTACATACAACTGCAGCAGCAGCGAGATGACCAGGCCGCCAGCCCCAAGTGTGACCGCGATGTACGGGTTGATGTGGTAGACGAGGTAGTCGGACGTTGTCTCGCCCATGCCTGTCGTCAACAGCTTGATGACCCAGAAGAGAGCGGTGATTTCGGGAACTTTTCTCGCGGCATGCATGGCTGCCTGCGTCGCGCTGGGCCTGACGGCGCGCATGCGGACGGTGGTATCGAGACGGATGTCTGAACTGGGTTTACGCATATCCTCCTGCTCCCCTTGACCTAGTATCAAGAGTATAACTATCGGCTGAGCCGTAACATATATGACATGGCGCTGACATAGGACGATCTGGCGCCCGTCG
>DASQSS010000352.1:0-5036 GCA_035642255.1 Ktedonobacterales bacterium
GCCAGCGCGAGCGCCCAGGAGTCATAACGCACGAGCGTGCCCGCGGCGATGGCAGCCGCAGCCTTAACCAGATCAAGTGTGAGCGCCTGTCGACTCCAGCGCAGGAGGTAATAGATAGCGACAGCGCTCGCACAAAGCATATCTGATTCGGTCATGGCTGTGCCCTGCATGTAGAGCACATTTGCATTCAACAGATACGTCAGCGCTGCCACCCATCCCGCCATCCGTGACGCAAACAGCAGGCGCGCGGTGCGGTATAGATACACAGCGCCGACCACATACGCTACCATCGAAGGCAGCGCGCCAGCGAACCCATCGCGATAGAGCGTCGCGTTCCCTATCAGCGGCAACATCAACATGTGGTGCAGCGGCAGCCAGACGGTACCCAGCTGCGCCAACCCAGGCGTGACGCTAATCAAGACCCGACGGGCGATCATCATATGGCTGATAGCGTCGGTGTACGCCATCGTTAGACCGTGAGCGACATACCAGGCATATCCGCCCACGCTGAAAAGAGACGCGACAAGTGCAATCAGCCACACGTCATGAATGCGGACATTGAGTTGGCGCATGCCCTCAATCAGCCGAGTGAGCAAGGGGCGGGATGTTAAGACGGTCTCTTGCTTACCACGGTGACGCTCAGAGGTCGGGGGGGACACAATGCGCCACCCGGAGAATAGGTCATCTCCATGCTTGTCACGCAGCATGTTGAATTCTCCTTCGTCCGTTCGTCCGCTCATGTTCATCTATCTGCGCTACCGACCCTGTCACGTCCCCTGTCATGCCATGTCCGATGGGTGTCAGAGCAGCTTCGACGTCGAACAATTCCGGTCAGAGAGAGCTTGCAGCCAATGCCAGCGGTTCATGGCCCATATGCCGCCCAGATGGACGCTGGCAGAGATGCGATCTATCTTCTGTTTGGCTACCAACCTGACACGATTGGCCTACTCTCACCAGTCATCTGCTCAAGCGTGGCCTGCTGTGTGTGCCGCATCAACGATCATTGCCCGTCAATCCGTCGCGAGTCTGGTTCAGCGGCGGTAGTTATGTGCAAGGCGTCTGTAATCTGCCGCCATGTCCACCGGCGGGAGCTTGATGGCGTGTTGGCGAGTGGGGTCACGCCCCGGTCAATTATCGGCGTTAGCGCGCGTCGCCCCGGCGGGGTATTCGGCTCCCGGCCCATCAACGAGCGCCATGCCAGGCCCCGCTCCCGTTCACGGTGTGCCGCAGTGCGGGCGCTGCCGCTGGACACATCACCATCACCAGCTACAGCAGCGGATGACGACGCACTATCGATCGCGCTATGTCGTGACTCAGCGTGCTGCATGGGAGCATCGCTCCGAGTGGTGAACACCAGCTCGCGGGCTCTCAGGCTAGAACCATGATCGGTCTTTGCCCAATAGTGCGGGTGACGTAGAAAGCTGAACAGCCCCGCCCAGGCGCCAATACTCATCAGAACCCAGTACAGCGGAGTGAGCAACGCATACCGGGTCAGGTTGATGTAATCGTGCCGGACACAGACGTAGGCGTTAATGTAGAAGAACACGAAATTACCTGCAACCAGGCAGAGAAGTGACGGGTAGTACAGCCAGGCTGGGAAGAGCGACTCGATGAATGCGTCCACCTGCGTTCCCGCTCCGGCGATATAGGCTACCGTCAGCGCCCACATGAATGGATTGATTAGCAGGACAACACAGGTACCGCCGACGAGCAGCTGGAAGTCAATGAAGCCAACCGAGCCAAATTGACGCCACAAGCGGAATGGATGGCGCATGTGAACCAGGTACGTTTGCAGGAAGCCCTTGATCCAGCGGGAGCGCTGGCGAATCCAGGGCCATGCATGCGGCACTGCCTCCTCCATGGTGACGGAATCCAGCATCGAGATTTGGATGCCTGCGCGCGAGAGGCGCGCGCCGAGATCGCAATCCTCTGTGACGTTGAATGGATCCCATCCTCCCATCTTGCGCAATGCGGCGATACGGAAGTGGTTCGATGTGCCTCCCAACGGCACGAAGGCGCCTGTTCGCGCAAGACCTGGCAGGAGTTGGTCGTACCAGGAGGCATAGTCTACCGCGAAGAGACGCGTCAGCAGCGTCTGTTTCCTGTTATAGAAGTTTAGCCGAGCCTGAAGACAGGCAACCTCTGGCGGTGCCTGCCGAAACGCTGTGACAGCCTTCCGTAATTGGCTGGGCTCGGGGTGATCCTCCGCATCGTAGATGACAAGATGCTCCCCGCGCGCCTGGGCCAACCCCACATTGAGCGCGCGTGGCTTTGTGCGGGGCCGACCCGCTGGTACGATCACCGGGCGAATAAAGAATGGGAGGGCGCATCTACGCAATACGTTGCGCGTCTCGCCATCGTCAGACTCGATGAGGAGCAAAACCTCCAGACAATCTGGTGGATAGTCGATCGCGACAAGTCGCTCGATGAGCACGGGAAGCATCTTGCCTTCACGGTGCAGCGGCACCAGGATGGTATACATCGGGAGGTCATCACCTTCGGCAGGCTGGGAGGCGATAGCTATGCGGCTGAGCGCGTGCTCACCCCTGACGAGGAGGGCAAGCTTGTAGATGCCTGTAAGGAAATACACGGTGGTGGATAGCGCGAGCAGCGTAACGACAAGAGTATGAAGGCTTACCGCGACCAGAACGATGGAGCTGGCCACAATGACAATGAGCAGCGCCGCCTGACGCCGCGTCAGTACGGTGCGCGCGCCGTCGCGCGCCGCTCCCCAGGTCGCCCAGTATTGGGCCTCAGTCACAGCGGCTTGCGCATTGATGTTTGGGTTCTCCATGCTCATCGACTCCCACTGATATTCCCCGCTGTTGGGACACTTCCTACACGCTCGTAGATTTGGGTCGCGCCGAACGTCTGACGTAGCACGAAATGGCGTCGCCAGTTAGCTTGTTTCGTGAGCGCCGCCCAGATAGGATTGCCTACATCTGGCGACATCACAATCCAGGAGACAGCGTCCTGTGGCTGCGCAAGCGTGGCCCGAAACGTTGCCCCATTGGTGTCGGTGACGAAGACGCCCTCTGGGAGGTCGGAGTAGAACATCGTAGGCGCGTCAGGAGCATAGCTGATGAGGATGTGCCCGCCATAATAGTGCGCAGCGAGCCAATGCGCCTCCTGGCGGCGTTGTGTACAGTCATGCGCTACAACACCAGTCATCGGATCCTCGAGCGCGTACGGCGCTTGCACGCTGGAGTAGCTAATACCAAACACAACAATCGTTCCGAGCGCCAGCGCGAGCAGCGTGCGACGGTGGATAGCGAGAAAGGCTAGAAAGATGGCGAACGCAGGCAGCATCATCATGCCGTACCGCTCATTGAAATACGTGGAGACGCCGCCGAAGCGAATCTCCGGCGTCTCCAGCACACTGGCCCCCGTCAGCAAGGAGAGCACGTTGAACGCAAACGGCGCGAACACGAGATACACTGGCAGACTCGTCATCCGCGGCCGAAAATAGAACAACCAGCTCACAAATCCGATCAGAGCGAGCACAGCGAGTGGCCATCCAACGGTGTCAATGGCCGCCTGCGCATAGACCACTACCGAGAGAAAGAGGTTCCGGTGAGTTGGCAAGCCAGAAACAGTCTGAAACCGAGCCTGTTGTGCGAGGGCCGAATAAGCGTTGTGGTAGAAGGCAAGGGGATCGCGAAAGATCAACCAGTTGAACAGAAACCAGGCAGCGCATCCGGCAAAGGCCAAACCGGCAAAGAGTATGATCCAAGCTTCGGCGACCTTACGCCCTTGCTTACGCCAGGTAGTATAGAGCACGAGCATGGCGGCGGCGATCGCCAGGAACCAGGCATCATATCGGATAAGCGTTCCTGCTGCGATAGCGATTGAGGCCTTAGCCAGATCAATGACCGCCTGAGTCCGGTTGTTCACAGAGTAGGCGTGTGACCAACGGAGCAAGTAGTAGACAGCGAGAATAGCCGCGCAGAGCATATCTGCCTCAGACATCGCCGTCGCCTGCATATAGAGCATGCTGGGATTCAGCATGAACGTCAGAGCGGCCATCCAGCCCGCTAGGCGTGAAGAGAAGAGAAAGAGTCCGGTGCGGTACAGATAGACCGATGCGATAACATACGCCGCCATCGAAGGAAACGAGCCAGCGAACCCATCTCGGAAGAGCGGCGTGATCCAGATCAGCGGGAGCATCAGCAAATGTTGCAAGGGCAGCCAGACTGTCCCAAGCTGCGCTATGCCGAGCGCACGACCATCCACGACACGGCGAGCGATCATCATATGGCTCACAGCATCGGTGTATATCATGGTCAGGCCACGAGAGGCATACCAGCCGTAAGCCACGATGCTGAGGACAGCAGCCAGGCAGAGGACGTTCCACTCCGACGTCCTCACCGTGAGTGTGCGCCATAGTTTCGCGGGCTTGATTGCGCTGCTGGCAGTCGCAGCGCCGATCACAACGGGCTTAGGAGAGAGCTGTCCTGGATTGGCGCTAACAACGGCAGCGAAGCGCTCTCGCAGACGCCGTGTACGCCAGGCATAGCGATGAAGGTGGAGGATGGCTCCGAGCCGCAACGACATATGGCTCTCCGCATGTGGACTCATAGTTCCCGCGCATCAGACAATGCGCGAAAACGAGGCGCAACGCGAACGTCCATCGGTGGTGGCATGCGCCTGCGGCTTGGTGGCGCGAGGTGATGCCGTTATCCTGCGGTTGAGGCGAACAGGGCGTCGAGTCACCGCACATGAGATGCAGAGATGACCGCAGCGCATGTGCGGTTGAGGATAGCGATGGTGGTCAACGGCGAGGGATACTCGCTTGCGAGGACTGCGCGAGCTGATTACAGGCGCAACTGCGTGGGCGTCACACCATCGCTATCGGCACAATGTGGTCCTGTACTGTTCGGGTTACCAGCGCCGGGCACCAGCGACGGCTCGGATAGATGTCCGTGCGCTCAAAGGTTCGCACCATGCTATTTCTACCTCCTCATTGGCCAGCGTATGGCAATAGCTGGCTTCGTATAGAGGAACACGGTAGCAACACGTAACTCATCAACGCTCAC
>DASQSS010000353.1:0-3300 GCA_035642255.1 Ktedonobacterales bacterium
TCGCGCTGAATCCGCCATCGGGTGTGGGTCCACCCACGCCGAACGAGGCGGACATGCGGCTGAGCGAGTCGAGGGTTGAGCGGAACTGCGCCAGCGTCTCGTCAATCTGCTCCTGCGTCAGGGTCAGATTGCGGCCCGAACTATTGAGCAAAGCGATGAGCTTCTTGAGACGCGTCGTCGTCACCCAGATGACCGACAGTGGCAGGTAATTGCGCACGGTCTCAGGGCTACGTCGCAGATCGAGCCCCATCTGCTGTCCGACCCATTCTTCGAGCCGCTGCAGGGCATCATGCGACCCATCGAGGAAGCCCTGCAATTCGATGCGCTCGTTGTCCATCGCCTGCGCCGCGTCGCGGAGCATCCCGACGGTGTTGCGCAGGGCCATCACCTGTCGGCGCACGTCGTCTTCGTCAGCGCGGAGCTCGTCGATCGCGGCTGTGGCTCCGGAGGGCATCGGCCGCCCCGTCTGCGGCGGCTGTGTAGACATCGAGGACGTCCAATCGCGCGTCGCGGGCGAACTGGCCGCCGACGACCCATCGTTGGGCAGCGATGCTCCCGGCGCGCCAAAGCCCGCAGCCGCTTGCGACTGCGCCCACGGTTCCGCCGAAGGATACGGTTGCGGCGCGGAGCCCAGGCTTCCGGCCTGACCCGCTCGCTCCGGTGCGCCCGCGAATGTTTGGTCAAACGGGGATTGCGGGGATGGCGAAACCGCCGGAGCGAACCCGGTTGGCATATTCGAGAGCGACGCGGCCCACGGATCAGATGGCTGGCTAAACCCAGCTACGCTGGGCGCGGCGCTCTGGGCGCCATTCTGACCATTCTGACCGTTCTGGCTGTTCTGGCCGAAGCCATCAGAGTCAGGTTGCGGCGCGCCTCCGGGGCCAAACGCTGTGAGCCAGTCGGGCAGAAGCGCCCCTTGTCCGTTTTGCGCTGGCATGGCTGCCATACCCGGCATACCTGGCGCATCGGGACTGGCCCACTGCTGACCGCCCGACGGGAGCGACTCAGGCACGGCTGGTGTTGGGGCGGCTTGCGCGCTGAATCCGCCTGAGCCTGTGGATGAGCCTGACCCACGGTACGCTTGGTGGTCCTGCTGATCTTCGGCGACGGTTTGCGCGTCGCTGCCACCCGAGCGAATTAGTTGCGCAACGCGCGCAAGCCGCCCACATGAGCGGCGCAGCAGCGCGATTGTCGCCTGGTCGAGCGCTGCGCGGCGCTCCAGCGCATCGTCGAGAATCAACTCCATGCCTTGCGCGATCTGGGCGAGGCCACCGAACTCCATCATGGCGGCGGAGCCGTAGATCGTATGCGTACGGCGGTAAGCTTCCTCGATGGCAGTTTCGTCGTCGGGAACCTGCTGAAGTTGATCGAGATGGGCCTCGATCTCAGGAATATAGGCGTCTACCTCGTCGAGGAAACTCCCGAGTATCGCCGACTTGTCGAAATTATCTGCCATGATTTCCGTACCCGTCCTGTAGGACTGCTCTCGCGCCTCGAAGAGACATCGCTGCGTCGCCCGCTCGTGATAGGCTAGCGCGCGGTGTGTTCAGTCATTATCCGCGATCCGGTGGAAATGGATAGTTGCCCAACGGATTGGATGGATACTGCTCGCCGGGGTAGCCGTTCTGCCCGTTCTGCCCGTAGCTCGTCTGCCCGTAGCCCGTTTGATCGAACCCCATCTGGTCGTAGCCTACCATCGGATACCCCATGGACGGGTCTGGCTGCGGCGCCTCGGTCCATGTCGCGTCGTATGCGCCGACATCAAATGCGTTGCGCGGCTCCACGTACGAGGCCGAAATGGGGCCAGCGGGCAGCGCGGGGAAGGCGTCAGGGCTGGGGAACCAGCTCGCCTGACTCTGTGGCGAGAGCGGCGGCGCCAGCGGCGGCTCGACACCCTGCGGCAGCCCCGCGCCCTCGGCCATCTGCTCCGGCAAGCGGAACGCGGCGACCGACGCGCGCAGCTGCTCGGCCAGCTCCGCGAGGTAGCTGACGGCAGTCATCGTATCCTGCGTGGTCGCACTGGTCTGGCGCGTCACCTCAGCGATCTGACCCATCGCCACAGCCACGGTCTCAGCGACCTGGCGGCGCTCGTTCGCGCCGTGGGCGATGTCGTTGATCATCTGCGCCTGTCGATCCACCGCGCCGTAAATGCGCTGCAGCGCGCGACCCGCGTCGTCCGCCAGTCGCGAGCCCTCGATCACTTCCTGTGTGCTCTCTTCCATGGCGACCACAGCTTCATACGTATCGCCCTGAATCGTCTTCACGATCGCGCCGACGCGCTTGGTCGCCTCGGCGACGCGCTCGGCCAGGATGCGAATCTCATCGGCGACGACGTGGAAGCCGCGACCATGTTCGCCCGCCATCGCCGACTGAATCGCGGCGTTCAGCGCGAGCAGGTTCGTCTGCTCGGCGATGTCTTCGATCAGGCGAACGATTTCACCGACCTCCTGAGAGCGCTCGCCAAGCCGCTTGATCTTCTTCGACGTCTCCTGCACGTTCTCGCGGATGTGCGCCATGCCTTCCGTCGTCTTGACCACGGAGACCTGGCCATCGCGTGAGCTTTGCAGCGCTTCGCTGGCGGCAGTGGCGGCCTGAAGCGCGTTCGCCGCTGAGAGTTGCACGAAGTCCGCGAGCTGCGCCACACGGTCCGACACGAGCGAGATCTGTCGCGCTTGCGCCTCTGAGGATTGCGCCACATCCGCCGAGCGGTCCAGCAGGCGACGAGTCGCGGTTGACACCTGGTTGGTGGTGGCCTGTACTCGTCCAACCACCTTCGCCAGTTCCTCGATCATGAAGTTGAATGAGTCCGCTAACACGCCGAGCGTGTCTGGCGTCACTTCGGCTTGCACGCGCAAGTCGCCGTCACCGACCGCGCTGACCTCAGTGAGCAGCTTCTCGATCTGCGCCTGGAGGACGATGGCGTCCGGCGACTCTACTGCCGCAGCGGCCTTTGCCGCGCCGACGCCGCCACCGAGCGCCACCAGTTTGTAGACCGAGGTGGCCAACGCAGCGTATTCATCGCCGCCCATTGACGATCGCGCGGCGCGATTGCCGCCGACAGCCTGGCGGCAGACCTCATTCAGAGTCGTGGTGTAGTCACGCATGACCCAGCGTATGCGCGTGACGGCCACGATCACCGCCATCAGGCTCAGCGCGGCAGCCGCGAGGGTGACGGTCCACATCAGCGTTTGTGGGTCTATTCCACTAAACGGCTGATAGATCGCGACCCAGCCAACACATGCCGTCGCGACCACAGGCACGACACAGGCCAGCGCAGTGAGTAGATTAAATTGAGCGCTC
>DASQSS010000354.1:0-3174 GCA_035642255.1 Ktedonobacterales bacterium
GGTCGCGGAGGCGCTGGCGGGCCGGGCGGCCGAGGCGGCGGTCGCGACGTGCTCGCCGCATGACCTGCGCCGCACGGCGATCGGCAATCTGTTGGATGCCGGCGCCGACATCGCCACGGTGCAGCGACTGGCCGGGCATGCCGACCCCGTGACGACCGCGCGCTACGATCGGCGGGGCGAGCGCGCCAAGCGGCGCGCGGCGCATCTCCTCCATGTCCCCTACATCGCGCCAGTGGCCGCTGAAGCGTCTGTCGCGCACCCGATCCCCATGATCTCCAGGAAGAATGGCGGCGCGACGAATGAGCCATCGTCTACGCCCTCGGTTGCTCAAGGAGCGTCTTAATAGCGTTGGAATTCGTCACCATGCGAACTGACCGGTTTCACCCTGCCTGGAAACATGCGGCGCTAGGCAGCGGCGCCAGGCATCTCCTGCTCTCTGCATTCTTGCCCATCTCCACGACATTACAACAACTGACTGCAATGCAATAGCCATAACACATGTCTATTGACATATCGCATGGCAGTTATATATAATGCCACCATGCTTTCAGTGAGTGATCTTCCAACCACCTGCACGCTCGAAGAAGCAGTTACGCTCATCGCGCGCTACGCTTCCATCGTTGGATTGGACCGCAGCGCGCTCCCTGATGCGCGCGCGCTGCGCGACTGGCGAGTCAGGCGTATTCTCACCATTGAGGCTCGGCGCTTCACTCGACGAGCGCTGCTGGAGGCGTTCGTTATCATTCGCCTGCGCAAGCAAGGCATGACCCTCAGCGCCGCTGGCGCGTTCGCGCGCGGGATCGCCGATGAGACCTCCTTATTCGCCTACCTGACCACCGCGACCACCACGCCTGCTCCATCAGCGGCGCCTACCAACGCCGCTGATGGAGCAGGCGCCAGCGCTGAACGGCGTGGCGTTGACCCACTGCTCACGCTGCAACTGTTAGCGACTGGCATCATCGCTCTCTACACGCGCGTGCGCGGCGGCGCGCTGGTGGCCCATAGTGACCGCACGCAACTGGGCTATGAGAGCACTCCAGCGCAACTCTATCAGGCGATGGCTTACCTGGGCCGCTACGCCTTCATCGAGGGGAGCGAGGACATCGCCGCGAGTGTCCACCAGATCCTTGTCCTCTGTCAGCAGCCGCTCCACACCTGGGCGCCCCGCGCGCTGGCGGCGTTGGAAGGCTACAAGGACGTGATCCTCGTTGATCCTGACTACCGTGTCCCCAGCGAGGATTGCGAGACCATCGCCGCCAGCGCGAAGCGCGGCGATCTGGGCGACCTCATCGAGGACCAACTGCATAAGCGCCTGCGCAGCGCGATCAGCCGAAGCGCAGGCGCTGAAGAAGCGTATACCGCGATTCGCGCGTTTATCGGGGAGCATCCAATGGCGGCGCGCGGTGAGCTGCGCGCGCTGCGGCTCAACCAGGCCATCCCGGATGAGGCCCTCGCGTTTCTCGAGGGTCTCTATCAGCCGGTCCACGCCTTTGAGGCCAGCAACGGTCTGGTGCGGCGGTGTCGCCGGTGCAACGGACCGATCTCCAACGCCACCAACGCCTGTCGCCTCGCGGGCTGCCGCGACGACTACCCCGAAACCACCGAGCAGGACCCCGTGCCGCTCGCCGAGGCGCGCATCCCGCCGCCGGAGGCCCTGCTGTATTGGGCCGACCCCGCCCGCGAGGAGTTGCGCCTCTATAAAGCGCTCCAACGCTTGCGCCGCCTGCGTAGCCATATCTTCCTCTATCCCCATAGCGATCGCTGCGATGTGGCGCTTGACGAGGAGATCGGCATTGACGTCAAAGACTACCGCGACCCCGCGCGCCTGGCGCAACGTCTCAACGGCTCCATCGGGGGGCTGGAATATTACCCCAGGCGCATCCTGGCTATCGCGCGGCGGCGCTGGAACCGCAACTACCGCGACCAACTGCTCGATCACCTCACACCCGAACGGCGCGCTCAACTCGAAGTCATGAGCGTCAGTCAGGCGATCCAAACGCTCCGGCGCGAGGCGCTGGGGCGGGAACCCAATCAAGCCGATGAAGCCAATCAAGCCGATGAAGCCGATGAAGGCCGATGAAGACAGAGCGCCTGATGACGCCGACGGCGACTTCAGCGAATAGGACGGGGCGACCACCTGATACCACATTGACGCCGCAGCGCACACCTGCGGACGAACCAGCCCTGACAGACCAGGGCAAATAGGGCAAATGACGAGCGGCGCAGACGCCTGATCAGCGTGAAGAGAGCGAGGCAGGGCAGGAGCATGCGAGCCAAACCGCCATTCTGGACGGGCGCTGAGCGCATTCAGTGGGGTTGCGCCCTCATGAGTCTGCTCGGCGAACACGATCTCACAAACCTCCATCTGGTCATTTCCGGCTATCGCTCCATCGAGCGGTCGCTCCAGGTCGCGCCCTTCGCCCAAGCGGCCCGCACGGCGCGCGCGCTGCTCGGCGATCTCGGCACGCGTGGGGCGGTGCAAAACGCGGTCTACATCTACAACGCCGCCCAGGCACCCCGCACGACGAGCCGCCGAGGTTCCGCAGCAGCCAGCGCAGCCATGGCCCATGACCAGCCGGCACAGCCATTGGAAATACCCGAAGACATCGAGGGCCTCGCCGACACCGCCGATCTCCCTGCGCGTGAGCAGTACGAACTTCAGGAACTCCTTGACGATCCCCGCAGCCCTGACGGCCCAGATGCTCCAGGCGCGGCGACGGGCCGTGGCGCATCCGCTGCCAGTGGTCAGGCGGGCGCCACTAGCAATGCCGGCAATGCTGGCGATACACGCACTACCGGCCAGCGAGGAAGCGCGCGCTCCTATCGCATCGACCCCACGACGCTGGCCTTCACGCCGCTCTTCCCAGACCTCGATCCCACCATCTCCCAGGCCCAGGCAATCCTGCGCACGGGGCTGCCGCGCCGCGCCACGCTCATCCCGCTGGCCGATACCACCCACGATCTGGTCGCGGTTCTGCAGCGGGAGCGAGAGATCCCGATTCGACTGGGAGGGCTGACCTTCCCGCCACCGCGCCAGCATGATCTTGCGGCGCGCGAGCGTCCGCGCGCCACGATTCACGTCACCCGCGCTGAACTCCTGGCGCTGGCGCGGGAACTCGATGCGGAAGACCGCGCGGCGGGCCGTTCGAGCCTCGCCTGGGAAACGCGCCTGGC
>DASQSS010000355.1:0-4331 GCA_035642255.1 Ktedonobacterales bacterium
AGATGCTGCACGACTTGAATCTGAGCGCGGAAGTCGCAGCCCCAACGACGGGCGATAGCGTATTCGAAGTTGACGCGAACGTTGGCGCCAACAAAGACAATTACTTCCTGAAGTACAACATGGCTGACAACATCACCATCAATCAGGCGGGGACGGCGACGAACCGACTGCGGTGGAGCTATCAGTGGCCGAATAACCCAGCTACGCTCAACGAGACATTCGCGGCTGGCGGGCCTGACTACGAGTCCTACTCGCGCGTGTTCACGCCACCCAACGCCACAGTCATCTCGCACTCTGGACTGGTCG
Source organism: Ktedonobacterales bacterium (assembly GCA_035642255.1). Taxonomy (GTDB): domain Bacteria; phylum Chloroflexota; class Ktedonobacteria; order Ktedonobacterales; family JADMIN01; genus JAKAIY01. The sequence continues at coordinate 307 of DASQSS010000355.1, forward strand.
GCTTTGGTGTCGGAAGCGAGTTCAGCCGCAATGTCTTTCACGGCAGCGTCACTGACAGCTATGGCCGCACGTCGTCCTATGCGCTGGCCTGGAAGGTTCCTGGCGTCGTGACGCACGATGGCTCAGGCTATCACTATCACCTGATCTTCCAGCGTGAGGCGGGCATTGTCTGGCCGTTGAATCTCTCCATCACGCTGCCCATCTGCGCTTCGGTGCGGGGAGCGCCCACCACGAGTGGGCTGACGGCTCAGGACGCTGTCTCGGTCGTCGGCAATCACGTCACCATCACTGGCCCGCTCACGAGGGATGCTCAGGTAGACATCAACTACTCGTGCACGGCTGCCGCGAGTGTCGCGCAGTCCAATGCGCACACGAGCCAGGCGTTCGTCACGTCGCCGACGATGCGCGACAAGCACTGGCAGACGGTCGCCATGCGTCTCGGGCAGAGCGCTACAAAGTAGACAGACACGAGAGCGCCGCTGGCCAGTCAACGTGATCTGGCCAGCGGCGCTCTCGCATACGCGCTGGACTCTCGTGAGTCGCGCGGTGATGGTAAGCCCTTACGAGCAGACGGGCTTATCGAAGGATGTCATGACGCCTGACGCGCTGACGCTCAGGTGCTGAACCTCATGGAATGTGAAGCTCGACCCATCTGAGCCAATCGCGTGAATGCTGAATGTGGACGTTTCGCTGCCGTTTTGCAGATTGTTATTGTCACCGAACCACGTGGTCGTATGACCGGTATAGATCGGCACGGATGAATCTGCCGGGATGGCGGCGAAGACGCCCGTCTGCGTTCCGGTCGCCCAGAACGTGCCTGCGCCCTTGCCGGAGGTCAGCCCGGTGACATTCAGCACCCCGTTGTAAGTAATGGTGACCGTCGCGGGCGCTCCAGCATACGGGCCGCAAGGGATGGCGCTATCGAACACCTCGACAGCGTTGTGGAATGTGCACTGCATGTGTATGGCGCCTGCTCCGGAGCCTGAGCCAGCGGCCCAAGGCGTGCAGTCCGCCGAGCTACCGTTAGCATGCGCGGTCGGCGCGCGGCCAATCACCAACAGCGCGGCTATCGCGAGTGCGAGGAATCCAGCGCCCAGGGCGCTGCGCTTCGAGTGAGACATACTGTTCTCCTGCCTCTTCTTCCGCCACTTGTTCTAACACTGACAGCATCTCTTTCGGAGGGCCCTTCACCCCATTCATCCCACGTGCCTCCCTCCACTTTCGAGGATACAGACGAAGTGTCCGAAAAGCGTTACCACGCGCGTTACGGGAGGAAGCGCATATGCTTTCGCGCTGGCTGCAGACATCGGGTGGGTAGGATGGCTCATCGCCATTCCGGGGCGAGTAGCGGGCGTTTAGCGAGCGGCGGTAGTGTAGACGCTGGAGCGCGCGTACGGCTGATAGCCCAGCTGCGTCAGCGAGCGCACGAACAGCGCGGCGTCTGGTCCAGTCGCGCAGACGAGTTGGCGATGATCGTTGAGCGCGAACCGCGTCGCTCGCGTCAGCAGCGCTGTCATCAATTCGTCAGGATGGTCGGCGACGGAGGCTGGCGCGCGCGTGGTCAGCTTCGGCTCCAGCGCTTCCCAGACCTGGGGCGACTGTGCGCGCATGCCGATGTAGGCGATGATGGCGCCGCGCCGCCGCACGACGAAGACGCCGCCACCATGCCGCGCGAGGAGCGCAATCGCGAAGGGGTCGCTCTCGACAGTTTCATCGAGCCGCTCGATCCACTCCTGCCAGGGCGAGAGATGCGGTTGCAGGCGCGGCTGGGTGACATACCAGAGAGTCAGGTCAGCCTCGCTAGCCGCCGAGAGCGGCTCGAATGCGTGCGACCACACCAGCGCGTTCAGCGACGCGAGAGAGTCCGGCGCGAAGAAATCTGGCGGTGGCGTCTCACGCAACATAGCCCCGACTGGCTCACGCATCTCTGGCGCAAGCGCGGCTACACCCGCGTCGCCGACACGCTGAGTTCCCAGCTCCGCTACTGGAGCGATGATATTGACCAGCGAGCGCATGCCGAAGAGGAGCGCCATAGGGTCGCCTTCCGCGCGGGCGCGCAGCGTCGTCCATCCCGGTCGGCGCAAGTCCGACGGTGAGCAGCCGAGCAGCGATGCGTAGTAGTCATCCAGCAGGCGCAGGGCCTGAGCGTCGCTGGTGGAAAGTGAGCCTCCGTCCGACATACCCGAATGGTTCCTCCTGTGGTCGTGTCACGTGGCGTCCGTGACCTGCGCTGGTATTGTAGCGCATGCGCCGCAAGAGGCAGAGGCGCGGTGAAGTAGTGAGCTATTCGGGTCGAAGCAGGTAGGAGGGCCAGATCGGCGCCTCAGAGTCGACACTCGCCTGGTTCTCCGTATTCGACAGGCGCGCATCACGCTCGGCCACAGGTTCCTCGCCGCGCGGGCGCAGTCGTGAGGTCCAGATGGGCGCTGGCGTAGCGAACAGCGCCGTCATCTCGGCCCCTGTATGAGCGCCAGCCACGGTGTCCGGCTGGGCAGAAGGCCCGAAGAGCGCGCTGGCGCCTGTGGAGCGCCAGATCGGTGGCGCGCTCGTCAGAGTGAACGGAGACGACGAGAGGCCATCGAGCGAGAGCGACGTGGAGGCGCGTGGACGGGCGAATGGCGACCGATTCCAGATAGGCGCGTGTGTGACCTCAGGCGGGGAGAGCGGAGCCGCCTGCGCACGCCACTCAGCGGAGATGTGACTGGCCGAGCGCAAGATGGGCGCAGACCTGCCTAGCTCGGCGAGTGTGTCGTCTTCTTGTGCGGACGGAGCAGCGGACAGGATATCGGGATCGAAGAGGCTGCTCGTGACGCGCTGTTCGCCGTCGTCGGGCTGTGGGCCGCCTGGCGCGCTCAGCGAGATAGGGCCAGGATGGAGTCGTCGCGCCGGACTGGTGGGCGGCGCTGGCTCAGCATACGCGGGCGCGCTAGGCGTCCTGCGGCTCGCAGGCGCGCGCTGAGGCGCGGGAGCGGGCTGAGCGGCGCGCTTGTTGGCGCGCAGGGTAATGACGGAGACGACTCCACCCACGACCACGGCGATGATACCGCCCAGACCGCCGACGAACAGATGCTGCATGTGCAAGATCGCCACGGCTGCGGGCGTCGAACTCTGCCACATGGGCGTGCCTCCTCTCCGCAAGGCAAGCGGACATTTTCTACACTGAGAGTATGACGTACGTGTGCGCCGCTCGTCCATCCCACAGGGGCATATGGGTCACAATGGAGCGACCAAACGCGCATCTGGCATGGATAGCCCTGGCGCTGGGCGAACGAACAGACGACCTGTGGCGTCGCGCCGCCCCGTTCGCCTCGCGCTCCAACTCGCGCTCCAAGTCGTGCGCCAAGTCGCGCTCCAACTGGAATGAGAGTTGCAGGATGTGCGCGAGGCGCTCGAAGGAGAGGAAGGAGAGGAGCGATGCGCATGGATAGGCAATCGGCCACGCGGTTAATCGCCGCGGGCGCAAGCGTCGGACTGGCAGCCGTAGGCGTGCGGCTGGCGCGCGCATGGCGCTCGGCGGACCTGGGCGGCGCGCCGACCTTGATCGTCGGTGGGTCGCGAGGATTGGGACTGGCGCTGGCGAAGGAGTTTGGCAAGCACGGCGCGCGCCTGGCGATCTGCGCACGCGACGCGGACGAGCTGGAAGAGGCCCGCCGCACGCTGACCGGGCAGGGCTACGAGACGCTGGTGATTCGCGGCGACGCCACGAACCGCTCGGACGCGCAGGGCATCGTCGCCCAGGTCGTAAGCCACTATGGACGGGTGGATATCCTCGTCAACGTCGCCTCCATCATCGCAGTGGGACCCGCGCTCGGCATGACACTCGATGATCTCGATCGTGTCATGGGCGAGAACTTCTGGTCCACAGCCAACATGATCTATGCTGCGCTGCCTGGCATGGTCGAGCGTCATGCTGGGCGTATCGTCAACATTGCGTCAATCGGCGGCAAGGTGAGCGTGCCGCATCTGCTCAGCTACAGCACGGCCAAGTTCGCTGTCGTCGGTTTCTCTGAGGGGTTGCGCGCCGA
>DASQSS010000356.1:0-4187 GCA_035642255.1 Ktedonobacterales bacterium
CTGACATCAAGAGGAGTTTTGAACCGAATCCCATTCATACGCGGCGCCATCGCTTTCCATAAAGGTCACAACGAAGTAGTCACCTATCCAGACGAAGCATCGTTTATCGCTGGCACTGATGGAATGGATGGCGCCGCGAGCAGACATGGGCAGACATAGGCAGACGGGGGATGTCGGAAGAAGCTTTTCAGCCCTGTGCGCTCATGCCTCTCAGAATCAGACAGACAGTATTATCATTGGAAGCAGCCTGCCGCTGTAGCGCTGTTCTGTGATTGTCAATCTAACACGGCTCGTGCGCTCCGTCCAGATTCATATAACAGCACGTTATGACGTGTAGCGTAGTTGACGGCTGTATTGATACCTGGTCGTAGATGCCTCCCAACAAGACGGGTGTGCGGTTCATGCGGGCAGAACATTCGGCGCGTAGTTGAAGCGCGCGCGTGCTGCGCAGGAGACGAATGTCCGCATGTTCGATTAGCCAGACTTGAACCCGCTTCGGATCAGGTAGCCTACGGTCATGCCGCTTGCGTAGCGATCTTGCGGCGGCGCGAGAGAAATGGCCGCTCGACAAGCTGGTACGAGAGATACGCTACGGGGACGGCGACGGCGAATCCAACGAGCGCCAGGAAGCCAATGCGCGTGCCTTGCGGAAGGATGGCCGCATAGGGCGCGGCAAGCCGCAGGATGGGGAGATGCCAGAGGTACAGGCTGTACGAGACCAGGCCAATGAAGCGCAGCGGCCATGTCTCGAAGATCGCCCGCAGCCAGCGCGGCGCCCAGAGGACGCCGAGCGTCAGGGCCGCGTAGGGTATGCCAGCCATGAGTGGACCGCCAATGACGAGCATATCAGTCGCATGGGTGAGCATCCAGTAGGGCGGTGTCAGGATATCTTGCCGCATATCCAGATGCGCCAGCCCGATCATCGCCACGAGTCCACAGGTCACCAGCGCGGCCCCGATCCACGGCAGACGGCGGCGCAGACGTCGGCTCTCTTCCTGCGCGGCCAGATAGAGCACGCTGCTGAGCATGCCCAGCGCGAAGACCTCAAGATACTTGCCCTGCGCGCCTAGCGTCGCATGCACAAACAGCCGGGACACCGCGCCCACCACACCCGGATGCCGCTCGAATTTGCCCTGCACGATCTCATCCACCGACCGCAAGGCCAGCGCGCCAACCATCACCGCGAGCACGCCGATGACCACACGCCAGCGTGAGCGCGTCTGCCCGACGAATCGGGCAATCGCCCAGGCGATCAGTGGCAGCACGAGGTAGAATTGCGCCTCGACGGCCAGTGTCCAGAATGGTCCGTTGATGGCGCGGTTCATCGTGGTGACATCATCGTGGAGCATAACGACATGCATGCCGATGTTCACAAGACCCGTAGGCGAGGCGAGCTGGCGGAACTGGATGGCTGAGAGGATCGCCAGGCAGACCCAGTAGGCGGGTAGAATGCGCAGCGCCCGACGCTGAAAGAAGCGCTTGGTCGACGGGAGCGGGCGACCATTGAGCATCGCCCGCGCGAACGGCGTGAAGAGCAGGAATCCCGACAGCACAAAGAACAGGTGGACGCCGCTCTGTCCGTAGTTCCAGAGGAAGGTGATGTCCTGCCCAGCGACGACGACATGATCTGTCATGAGATGGAAGGCGTGATACAGCATGACGCTGAGCGCCGCGATCGCGCGGAGACCATCCAGCGCGACGATTTCACCGGGTCCACTGCTGAGCGGGAGGAGCGCGGCGAAGAGTTGCGTGCGGGCGGGGGCGTCGGAGCGTGACAAGGTAGTAGCGGTGGCCATGAATCGCGACGCCTTTCGCACTCGTCATGTCGCGCGGAAGACGCCGGAGGCGCTTGCGCATTACTCATCGTCTTGTGAGACGATGTCTGCGGCGCTCAATAACGGAGCGTGGGACTCTGCTCTGTCCACCGCGCCCGGCGCTTGCTCATTGGCTGAAGCCGGATGGCGCCAGGCGTTCACACGCCCACGCAAGCAGACGCTCGCAAGTGCGACAATCAGCATGCCATGCGCGTTCTTACATGTGTCGGTCCATGCGTTGGCCCATGTGTTTGGCCTCAGCGTTGCGGCTTCACATGAGCATGAGTGCGCGTGGGCGTGTGGCGGGATGTGTGAACGTGATGGATGAGAGAACAGGCGGGAAACTCTATGGTGGCGGTCGAGAGCGAGCAGGAGCTGCACCGTAGCGAGCTGTACATCAATCGCGAGATCGCAGCCGTCGCGTTCATCAGGCGCGTACTCGAAGAGGCGCAATCCCATCGGCATCCACTGCTGGAGCGCGTGAAGTTCCTCAGTTTCGTCAGCGTGCAGCTCGATGAGTTTCTGATGGTGCGGATGGCGGGCCTTCAGGACCAGATCTCCGCTAGCGTACGTACACATGGCCCCGACGGTCTGACGCCCGAGGAGCAGATACATACGCTGCGCACGCAGATCCGTGAGATGCTGGCCGACCAGCGGCGCGTCTACTACAATGATGTGCTGCCGCATCTGACTGAGGCTGGCGTACAGATTCTCGACTACGCCGAATTGACCGAAGCGCAGCGCGAAGAGGCGGCCAGCTACTTCCATCATGAGATCTTCCCCGTGCTGACGCCGTTGGGCGTAGATAGCGCCCACCCTTTCCCGCTGATCTCCAGCCGCAGCCTGAATCTGGCCGTGAGCCTGCGTGACCCGCTCGCGGGCGAGCTCTTCGCGCGCCTCAAAGCGCCGCCAACGCTGCGGCGGCTCGTGCCCGTCACGCCAGCGGGCCGCGAGCGCCGTCGCAGTGGACCGAAGCGCGCCGCGTTTGTCTGGCTGGAGCAGCTCATCGCCGCGCATCTCGATCAACTCTTCCCTGGCATGGAGATCATCGCGGCATATCCCTTTCGGGTGCTGCGCGACGCCGACTTCGAGATTCAGGTGGATGAGGCGGGCGATCTGCTGGCTACCGTCGAGCAGGGCATCCGGCAGCGGCGCTTTGGCTCGGTCGTCGCCTTGCTCACGCAGGCTGATACGCCAGCTTCCGTGCGCGAAGTGCTGCACGACAACCTGGAGATGGACGCCGATGATGTCTACAATCTGGAGAGCCCGCTGGGGATGAGCGATCTGGCCGAGTTGCTGGACCTCGATCGCCCTGACCTGAAGGACCGCCCCATCCTCGCGCGCACGCCGATCGAGCTGCGCCGAGCGCCGGGCGTCTTTGCGGCGATTCAGCGTGGTGATATCCTGCTGCATCATCCCTACGACTCATTCAGCAGCGTCGTGGAGTTCATCCAGACGGCGGCGCGCGATCCGCAGGTGCTGGCGATCAAGCAGACGCTCTATCGTGTAGGCAGCAACTCGCCGATCGTGGCGTCGCTGCTCGAAGCGGTGGAGGCAGGCAAGCAGGTCGCTGTGATGGTAGAGCTGAAAGCGCGCTTCGATGAGGAGAACAACATCGAGTGGGCGCGCACGCTGGAGCGCGCGGGCGTGCATGTGGTTTACGGGCAAGTGGAGCTGAAGACGCACGCGAAGGTGGCGCTGGTTGTGCGGCGCGAGGGCAACGGGCTGCGGCGCTATGCGCATCTAGGCACGGGCAACTACAACGCTTCGACGGCGCGTGTCTACGAGGACTATGCGCTGCTCACATGCCGCCCGGACATCGCGGAGGATGTCTCGCATCTGTTCAATATGCTGACGGGTTTCGCGCGCGGCGTGACCTACCAGAAGCTGCTCGTAGCGCCGACGACGCTGCGCGCGGGTCTGCTCCAGCGGATCGAGCGCGAGATCGAGCGCGCCCGTGCGGGCGGCCAGGGACGTCTGATCTTCAAGCTCAACGCCATCGTGGACAAGGAGTTCATCCAGGCGCTCTATCGCGCCTCGCAGGCCGGAGTGCAGATCGACCTGCTGGTGCGCGGCATGTGTTGCTTGCGGCCAGGCATCCCCGGCGTCAGCGAGAATATCCGCGTCACGAGCCTGGTGGGGCGCTTCCTGGAGCACAGCCGCATCTACTACTTCGCCAATGGCGGGGCTGAGGGCGAAGATGAAGTGTTGATGGGCAGCGCCGACCTGATGCCGCGCAATCTCGATCATCGGGTCGAGGTGCTCTTCCCGGTGGACGATCCCGCATTGCGGGCGCAGCTGAGCCGGTTCGCGCTGCCCGCCTACCTGCGGGATACCGCCAATGCGCGCCGCCTGCTGCCCGACGGGAGCTAC
>DASQSS010000357.1:0-12529 GCA_035642255.1 Ktedonobacterales bacterium
GGAGATAGCGTCCGCCGTTCTGCCGGACTCACATAGTGGGGTGGGCGGCACATGCGCGCAAAACGCGAATCCCTCGCGCTCTCGGGCGAAAGAACCGCGAGGGCTGCGCTGATTGACACGGCAAACCACGGCGGCTGGCCGCTCGACGCAGCGATCTAGTCTCTTTTGCGACCACGATGGCACGAAAATCAGACTAGGAGGGGTTGAACGCGCTTCATTGTGATCCCACCTTGACCCCTACCCTGACCCCCACACGCTGGGACGCCGCGAGCAAAAGCCAGACGTGGCGAGAATGACGAGGCTTAAATTCAGCGACAACGGGACGTAACGGGGTGAAGTGGGACGGCCAGAAACGGTCTCCATAAACGCAGGTTGCAGGTTCGATTCCTGTCCCACGTGCCCTCGACATGCTATGCCTTCAGCACCCACCCCGAAGAACGCCGAAAATGCCCGAAGTTGCGGCTTTTCGGGGTCCGCTTTCCCCGTTGACATAAGGAATAGTATACTAGGTCCACTGGGAGTGGATTGGAACTGAGAGAGACGAAAGACGCGCGACCGCCCACACAGAGAGAGAGCCACGACCATGCCGCCCACACGTTCACGCCGCACCCCACACGTCGCCCTTGACCAGCGTGACCCCTCCACCGTGCGGGCGGTCATTCTCGCCCGGACGAGCGACCCCAATGCGAAGGATGAGCGGATTGAGAGCCAAGTCGAGGCATGCGAGCAGTTCATCGCCAAGATGGGATGGCCGCCCCCGGTGCTTGGCCCCTTCGCGGACAAGCGTTCGGGATTCTACAATGTCGAGCGCCCCGCGCTGGCGGAAGTGGAGCGGCTCATCGCGCAGCGCGCCATCGATGTCGTGGTCTGCCTGAACTTTGAGCGGCTGGCGCGCAAGCAGGAGCGGCGCTACGCCGCCATCTATCTCGCGCGCAAATACGGCGTGGAGTACCGCTTCGCGGCGCTGGAGCCGGACGGGAAGCTGGCCGATACGATGGAGAGCCGCATCCTCGGTCCCGTGCTGGAAGCGTACGGCGAACTGAACCGTGAGAAGATTGTCGAGAACACGAAGCGCGGACGCCATAAGCGGGCGTTGATGGGCGTGCCGACGGGCGGCTCTGGTGGGCCACCGTTCGGCTTTCGCAAAGCCGTCAAGGACGTGGACACGACGACGTACTGGGCCGAGGAGCCGCGCGAAGCCGCGCTGCTGCGCGAGATGTATACGTGGCTGGACGAGCACCTACCGAGCGGACGGCCAGGCGAGAGCGCGCGCGGGCTGCTCCGGTTGCTCAATGCGCGCGACGAGCGCACCCGACGGGGCAAGCCCTGGTCGCAGAAGACGCTGATGGACAAACTGCGCAACCCGCTGTATTGCGGGCGCGGACGGCTCTATCGCTGGCAAGTCGTGCACATCGTCCAAACAAACGAGGCGACGGGCGAAGACAACGACTATGCGGCGCTCCACAAGCGCGACCCGCAGGAGACGCTGCCCATCGCGCCGGGGATGTTGCCGACGCTGATTGACCCGGCGCTCTTTGACCGCGTCCAAGCCAAGCTCGACCAGACCAAGCGCATCGCGGGGCGCGTCGGGCGCTCGCTCGCCGCCCATCCGGTCGAGGCGACGCTGCTGACGGGCGGCTTCGTGAAATGCGCGCGCTGCGGCGGGGCGATGACGCGGGTGTGGCGCGGCGACCGGGGCGCGGGCAGCGTCTACTACCGCTGTAGCGCGCGGATGGATGACCCCTATCAGCCGTGCGCGAGCCACTCGACGCCCGCCGCTGCGGTGGACGAGTTGACGCTGCGCGTGCTCGCCGAGACGCTGACCGACCCGGAGCAGGTGCTTGCGCTCGCCGAGCGCGCCCAGCAGCGCCTCGCACGCACGACCCATGACGTGGCGGTGGCGACCAGTCGCATGGAGGCGATGCGCGCCCGCGTGGCGGAGCTGGACGCCGAGACGGTCAAGCTCACCAACGCGATTACGGCGCTCGCGCAGCTCGCGGGGATGGAGGAGACGGTGGGCGACTTGCGCGCGAAGGTCGCGGCGCTCGCCGTGGAGCGCGCGCGGGCCGTCGCCGAACAGGCCCGCGCCCTGCCGTCGCGCGAGCGCGTGGCGGCGCGTGCCGCGTGGCTGCGCAATCTCTTCACGCAGCGCGACGCGCTCGTGGACTTCGCTACGGGGCACACCGAGGAGACGGGCGAGCCGCGTGTGACCCTGCACGCGACCCTGACGCTCGCCGAAGCCGCCGCGCTGCTGCACGCCCCGCAGGAGCAGGTGGCGCGGATGGCGTTCCCGGTCTGGAGCAACGACCCCGACGACGACGAGGCGCTGCTTGAGGTGGAGCGCGCTGATGTGGTATATGTGCTGCTACGACAGATGCCCTATGCGCAGCTCCGCCAACTGCTAGAGGATACCGAGGTGCGGGTCACGGTGGCCCCGCCTCGCACCCTCGCCGAGCGCCAAGCGCGCGGTCAAACCCCGATGGAGGAGCGCGTGGTCGTGCACGTCGGCGCGCTGGCTATCCAGCGGCGTCCGGCGCGGCGTCCCGCGCGTAGGTCCGGCGGTACGATGCTGACGATGCTGGTATAGGCGACCGCGATCTTCGACTGGAACGCCGCCAACTCCAGATGCTGCTGGTGATCTTTGGGGCAATAGTGTCCGCGTGAGAGGATCAGGATCATGGGGTTGATGCCCTGAAGCTCGCTCAACTTGCGCCGCGTCTTCGTGTGGTCGGTCAGCTCATAGTCGGGGAAGGTCGCCCCAGGCACAATATCAGCGCGCACGGCCATGCCTCCTCTTGTTGTCACTCGGGCTCGATTGGCTCGATTGGCTCGATTGGCTTGATTGGCTCGATTGGCTCAATGAGCGTGATGAGTTTGGCGCCTTCCACGCAGAGCCACCATCGCATCATATGCAAGAGAGCATAGCGCCACGACGAACGTCGACGCCAGCCAGCTCGCGTCCGTGTCCGCCTCACTCCGCCGTCACACCTTTGGTTCGGGGGCCAGACTGGCCTGGCGTCGCGCCTTGACGCCAACCGTCCGAGCGGGCTACACTTGGGACACGATAGAGCGCAGATCGGGATGAGTATGCGGGCGCATGACAGCCACAGCGAGCCGGAAGGGTGCAAGCCGGCGCCGTCGTCCCGCCGAAACCGGCCCGTGAGCCGCGACCGAAGCCCCAGCGCAACCGCTGGTTCGAAGGTCGCCGGATGTCTCCCGTTACCATGAGACGCCGCATCACCTCGCCAGCCGCGGGGCGTGCGGGCAGAGCAGGCGCGCCGCGCGGCCATTGCCGATCAACGCGAGCGAGATCACGACAACGACGCGCGCCCAAACTGAGGTGGTACCGCGGGAATCATCGCCCGCCCTCATGACGTCTTTCGAGACGCGAGGGCGGGCGTTTTGTTTGCGCTCGGCGTGGCTCGACGAGACACCGCACAGCGAGAACAGGAGTAGCACATGGCAAACCAGAGCGGCGCCGACGACGCGCAGGCGACGGCGAGCGCGGGAACCGCGCAGAACACTAGCAAATCCAGCAAGACCAGCAAATCCAGCGGCAAGACTAGCGGCAAGACTAGCGACGTAACGTCGAACAATCAGGCGGCGCGCGAAGAGAAGTTCGTGCAGGATGTCGCCGACATGGACGACTACGCTCGCTGGTATCAGGATGTCGTCTACAAGGCCGACATGGCAGATCTCTCGCCTGTGCGCGGCTGCATGGTCATTCGCCCCTATGGCTATGCCCTGTGGGAGAACATGCAGCGCAGCATGGATGACCGCATCAAGGCGACCGGCCACGAGAATCTGTACTTCCCTCTCTTCATCCCCTACAGCTTCCTGATGAAAGAGGCCGAGCACGTCGAGGGCTTCGCGCCTGAGGTCGCGCTGGTGACTCGAGCGGGCGGCGAAGAGCTGGAAGACCCTCTCGTGGTGCGCCCCACTTCCGAGACGATGATTGGCTACATGTACGCGCAGTGGGTGCATAGCTATCGCGACCTGCCCCTGCTCTACAACCAGTGGTGCAACGTCGTACGCTGGGAGAAGCGCACACGACCCTTCCTGCGCACCAGCGAATTCCTCTGGCAGGAGGGCCACACCGTCCACCGGACCGAGGACGAGGCCGAGACCGAGACAATGCTGATTCTCAACGATGTCTATCAGGACTTCGTCGAGAAAGAGCTGGCGATTCCCGTCATCCCTGGCCGCAAGAGCGAGAGCGAGAAGTTCGCGGGCGCGCTGCGCACCTATAGCATCGAAGCGATGATGGGCGACGGCAAGGCGCTGCAGACGGCGACCTCGCACAACCTGGGGCAGAACTTCGCCCGCAGCTTCGGCATCGAGTTCCAGGACGCCGACGGCCAGGTCAAGACGGCGTGGACGACCAGCTGGGGCGCCAGCACACGCATGATCGGCGCGCTCATCATGGCGCATGGCGACGCGAACGGGCTGCGCATGCCTCCCCGCGTCGCGCCCACGCAGGCGGTCATCGTGCCTATCTGGCGCAAAGATGAGGAGCGCGAGACGGTCGCCGCGCTCGTCAGCGAGGTCGAGGCGGCGCTGCGCAAGGTCGGCGTGCGCGTGAAGTCCGACTGGCGCGAGGAGCGTCCCGGCTGGAAGTACAACGAGTGGGAGCTGCGCGGTGTGCCCGTGCGCATCGAGATCGGCCCCCGCGACGCCGCCAACGGGCAGGTGACGCTCGTGCCTCGCACCGACCGCTCCGCCAAGGAGGCCATCCCCACGCGCGCCGTCGCCGAGCGCGTGCCCGCCCTGCTGGAACAGATCCAGCGGACACTCTACGAGCAGGCGCTGGCCTTCCGGCTGAGTCGTACGTACCAGGCCGCGAACTACGACGAGTTCAAGGAGCGCTTCGCCGACCGGAGCAAACAGGGCTTCGTCGAGGCGTGGTGGTGTGGCGACGCCGCCTGCGAGACGCAGATCAAGGCCGACACGCAGGCGACCATCCGCAACCTGCCCATCGAGCATCCTGAGAAGCCCGCTGGGGCCGTCTGCGTCCACTGTGGCAAGCCCGCGACCGATTGGGCGATCTTCGCCCGCGCGTATTAGCTGATCGGCTGATAAGGGTGGTGGCATAGCGCGATGGGGCGCTGGCCGTCACCCCTGGCCCCGCTCCCAGCGGGCGAGGAGAGATCGTGACAGGAGGATATCACTCGTGACGACGCTCTATCTCATTCTGTTGACCTACGTGCGCCCACCGGAGGACGTGACGGCGCATGTGGAGGAGCATCGCGCCTACCTGCGACGCCACTACGCCGCGGGCGATTTCATCGTCTCTGGCCAGCGCATCCCGCCGGAGGGTGGTGTCATCCTGGCGCGCGCCGCCACGGAGGACGGGGCGCGCGCCTTCATCCGCGATGACCCATTTCACCAGTTGGGCATCGCGGAGTACCAGATCATCCCGTTCGAAGTGAAGTGGAACGCGCCAGAGTTCGCGCCATTTCTGACCTGACCCGCTAGCGCCCTCGCTCGCGCAGCAGCGCAGCCGCCGCATCCTGCCCGGCGGCTTCGGCCACGTCGAGCGCGGTCTGGCCGTCGCTCTTGCGCGCTGTGAGGTCCGCGCCGTGAGCTAGCAACAGCTCGATCATGGGGACCTGGCCGTTCTGCGCGGCCTCGTGCAGCGGCGTAAAGTCATCGGCCTGCGAGGCGTTGACATCCGCGCCGCGCCGCAGCAAATCTTCGCTGATGTCGAGGCGCTGCGCCGCAACGGCTGAGTGCAGGGGCGTGACGCGCATGGCATTCTGTGAGGCGACATTCGGATTCGCGCCGTGGTCGAGCAGTGTGCGCGCGGCGTCTGGCTGGCCAAAGAACGCCGCCAGCCCAAGTGGCGCGAAGCCGTCTGAGGCTACCGCATTGGCCTGCGTCGGGTCAGTCGCCAGCAGTTCCGCCAGCTTCTCGACACGTCCGAGCGCCGCCGCCTCGAAGACGCTCATCTCCGCGCCCGCGTTCGCCAATAGCTCGGCGATCTCTGGCTCGCGGTAGTAGAGGCTGAAGAGGGTCGCGGAGACGCCGCTCGCGTTGCGGCTGTTAACCAGCGCGGGCTGCACAGCGAGCAGCCGCTCCACCTGGGCGCGATCGCCCGCCTCGATGGCCTGAAAGAATCGGTCGCGCGCGTCATCACTGCTGGAAGCCGTAGGCATGTCTGCGCTCCTGTCCTCGTGCGGATATCACGCCGCGCTCAGCGTCGCGGCCTCCGCAGTATCGCGCATGGGGCCACCGGGCGCTTCTCGAAAATCACCACATCGCCCCGCTCACGGCTCAGTCGGCGCGGTGAGCGCCCGCCGGTAGCTCGTCGGGCTGACGCCGACACTCCTGCGAAAGAGCGCGCTGAACGAGCCAAGGCTCTCGAAGCCGACGGCATGACAGATCTCGGTCACAGGACGATTCGTCGCGCGCAGCAGGTCTTTCGCGCGCTCGATGCGGCGCTCTGTCAGGAACTGGTGCGGCGTTTGCCCGAATGCCTGGCGGAACACACGCAGGAAGTGCGTCGGCGACATGACAGCGACTCGCGCAAGTTCGTCGAGCGTCAGCGGCTCGCACAGCAGCGCGCACGCATAGTCGCGCGCGTGGTAGAGCCGACGATAGATCTCCTCGCGCGTACTGGCGCGCACAGCGGGCAGCGCGTTGACCTCGCCCCAAATCCGCAGATGCGCCGCGCACAAACGCATCTGCGCCTCCAACATCCGCTCCGCGAGCCACAGGCGCTCCGTCGCTGGCTGGGCAAGCGCTACACGCATGTGCGCCAGCAGCGGCGAGACGAGATCATCGTGCGGATAGAGCCGCTCAAAGAATCCAGCGGAGAAGTTAGCGGGCGACGGCGCGAGTGGATCATCGAGGAGGGCTTCAGCGCGCAGCGTCAGGGCGCGCTGCGCATCATGAGCGGCGCCGGGAGCGAAGAACACACAGAACGACTCGACCGGCGCATCAGCCGCGACCTCGATCGCATACGACTGCCCCTCATTGAGCACGAGATAGCCGCGCGAGTCGAGCAGATAGCGCGCCGAGCCGACCGTATAGAACGCCTCGCCGACGGGAAACGTCTTGATGGAGAGCTGGCCTACGCCCTGCCAGCTATGGCGCCGCGACCGTTCGCTCAGAATGAAGGAGCCATCCGGCCAGGAAGCGCTGGCCGACTGCGTGGCGGATGGTGATGAGTCGGGAGACGTTTGCGCCGTTGGCTCGGTCCGCGACACGCCGCGCTCCTTCCTGTTCGCCTGCCTGTTCGCCTGCCTACCGGCCTGCCTACCTACCTGCAATGCGTGCGCCATCAGACGTTGAGCATCAACGCATTGGGGCCTGTGTCGGCGCCCGCCCGCGCAATCCCTGGGTCAAGCACAGGATGGCGTCGAACCAGAAGACTGCTCCACCGATGAAGCCAACCACGATCCACCAGAGATAGACCTGCGCAGCGGGAGACGCATGCGGCGGGTAGAGCGCGGGCAAGAAGGCGATCGTCGCGACCGCCGCCAGACAGAGGATGGCGCCTTTCGCCCAGGCGGAAACCGACCGCAACACGCGTCCCAGCGCCAGATAGTGGATGCCAGAGACGATCGCGACAAGCGGCATCAGCCATGCCATCTGATCAAGCAGGTTGCAGATGATCAGCGCGACGACAAAGCCAACATATTCCAGCCGCGTAATCTGCAGATAGCGCTCGCGTATCCGGATGTCGCGCGGTTCACTGGTCGCCAGCGTTCGATCGGCGGCGAGCGCGCGGTCGGCGTTCGTCAGCGCTACCAGGCTCAGGAAGATCAGCGCCGCCGCGACGACGAATGCGGCGATGGGTGGCAGATAGCCATACTTGCCCTGAAAGCCAATCGTCGCGAGAAAGACGAAGACGCCGCCGCCGACCGACGCGAACAGCGCCCGGCGGCCAAGATCATGCGCGGGCGACTGCGGACCCTGTGAGACGCCACGCTGCGAAAACATCACGAACGCTCCTTCACCCCAGTCACCGCTGCGTCACGCCAGCATGTCAGCCAGCATGTCGGCCAGCGCACTGCCCGCAGCGTAGCAAATCGCGCGTAGACGGTCAAGCGGCGCGCAGCCCTTTGCCTCGCCGCGACGACCTGCGAGCGGGTAATGGAGGGTGATACAATGCGGCCATGCGCCCGATGGCGGAAGCCAGGCAGGCAGCTATGCCGCGTGAGCGAAGGTCTGCGCTCCGAATGGCGCCGAAGGAAGGAAGATTCCCCACGCCCAGAACAGATAGCGTCATTGATCTGAAGGCTGAGAATCGCGCAGAGCGAGCCTATCTCATCGCCGTTGATGTGGATCAGGACGATGCCCTGTGGGATGTCGAGGATTCACTCGCCGAGCTGGCGGCGCTGGCCAGCACAGCAGGAGCCGAGGTGGTCGGTGTGCTCTCACAGCGACTGCCCGCGCCCACCCCGAATCTCTACCTCGGCAAAGGGCGCGCGAACGAGCTGGCGCAGATTTGCCAGGAACGCGAGATCGATCTGGTCATCGCTGATGATGAGATCAGCCCATCACAGCAGCGCAACCTCGAAGAACTGACTGGCGCGCGCGTGATCGACCGCACGGCGCTGATCCTCGACATCTTCGCGCAGCACGCCCGCACCCGCGAGGGTCAGCTTCAGGTGGAGCTGGCGCAGCTGGAATATCGCCTGCCTCGCCTCTCCGGGCATGGCAAGGCGCTATCGCGAGTGGGCGGCGGCTCGCGTGGCGCGACGGGCGGCGCAGGCGGCGCGATTGGGGTGCGCGGCCCCGGCGAGACCAAGCTGGAGCAGGACCGTCGCCGCATTCGCGCGCGCATCAGTGAATTGCGCCATGACCTCGAAACCGTGCGCCAGTCACGCTCCACGCAGCGACGCCAGCGCGCGCGCCTGGGAACACCCGTGGTGGCTGTCGTCGGCTATACCAACGCGGGTAAGTCGACACTCTTCAACGCGCTGACAGCCGCGAACGCGCTCGCCGAGAACAAGCTCTTCGCCACGCTCGATCCCACCACGCGCCGCATCACGCTGCCGACCCATCAGGAGATTCTGCTGACCGATACAGTGGGCTTCATCCAGAAGCTGCCGACGACCCTCGTCGCGGCCTTCCGGGCGACGCTCGAAGAAGTGGTCGAGGCTGACGCGCTGCTGGAAGTGGTGGATGTGACGCATGAGAACGCCATCGAGCAGAGCCAGACGGTGAGTGATGTGCTGGGGGAGCTGGGCGCCGCGGAGAAGCCGCGTGTCACGGCGCTCAACAAGATTGATCTGTTGCCCGATGCCAGCCAGGTGGATGCGACGCTCTATCCCAACGCCGAGCCTGTCTCCGCGACCCAGCGGCTCAACCTCGATGCGCTGCTGCGGCGCGTCGGTGAAGTGCTCGCCGGGCGGATGGTGCGGATGCAGGTGCTCATTCCCTTCGACAAGGGCGACCTGGTGGAGTTGTTCCATCGGCGCGGCCAGGTCTATCGGCAATCCGAAATCGAGGAGGGCACGCTGCTGACCGGGGCCGTGCCGCGCGCGCTCGCGCCTGTTTTTGGTCCGCTGCGGGTCAATCCGGAGCGTGGCCGCCGACGCGCCTTCGCACGCCCTGCCATTGATCCCGACACGCTCGCCGCCAGCAGCGAGAGCGCGCGTGACGCCAGCGACGCCGAGCCAGTATAGCGCGCGGCGCGCGAGGCGTGCGAGGCGTGGCATGGTGGCGATCAGCGATGATCAGCGATGATGGGCGAGACAGATCGGCGAGCGATCAGGCTAGAGAGCAGCGACGAACACCGAATGGAGCGAGTGGGATGACGAACGAGAGCGCGGACCACGACGACTTCGCGACGCTCTACGCAGCGCAGGCGCGTGACGCGATCCGCTCGGTGGCGCATGAGACGCTAACTGGGGGCGCGGATGCTCTGGCGCAGGCGCGCGATTACGCGGCGCGCGGCAAGCCAGACTTCACGCTGGCCTACCTGCTGGAGTGCGACCTGTCCGACGAGGAGAAGCGCGCCCTCTACGCCGAGGCGTTCGAGCGCCGCGCCACACTGACGGAGCGCAAGGCGCGCGAGTTCGATCAGAAGTTTCATCGGCCCTTCCCGCTGCTGGCCAGCGACGCGGCCCAGGACCGTGGCCGCGCGCGGCTAGTGCGCGAGGGCAAGCGGATGAACAAAGGCGCGGGCAAGCAGCTTCCGCTCATCTAGCGGCGGGCAGCCTGAGCGTCTGAGGGAGGCAGCGAGATGAGCGCGAGTGGCCCAGGGTCGGCGGAGCAGACGGCGTGGAAGCGCGCGGCGTCTGAGGCTGCGGTGCGCGAGGTCCCCGATGGCGCCACGGTCGGGCTGGGCACTGGCACGACCGCCGAGCAGATGCTCCACGCGCTGGCTGGCCGCATGCGCGCGGGGTTGCGCATACGCGGCGTGGCGACCTCCGAGCGTACGCGGGCGTTGGCCGAGAGCCTCGGCATCCCAATGGCCTCGCTTGACGACGTGGACCACATCGATATCAGCTTCGATGGCGCTGACGAGGTGACACTGCCCGCGCTCGATCTGCTCAAAGGGCGCGGCGGCGCGCTGCTGCGCGAAAAGCTGGTCGCGTCGTCCAGCCGCTACCGCATCATCCTGGTGGATGTGACGAAGATCGTGCCCACGCTCGGCGTCGGCACAGTCATCCCGGTCGAGGTCGAGACATTTGGCTGGCGGCATACCGCTGAGCGGCTAGCGGCTCCCGGCTGCCGCATCATGCGTCGCATGCTCCCAGAGCCGACGGGAGGCGAGGGCGCGCCATTCATCAGCGATGGCGGACACTACATCCTGCACCTGGTCTTCGACCACGCGCCCGATGTCTCTGCGCTGGCGGCGCGCATCAAGGCGACGACGGGCGTGGTCGACCACGGCCTCTTCCTCGGCATGACCGAGCGCGTCTATATCGGCGGCCCCGATGGCGTGCGCTACGTCGATCGCGCACGGTAGGGGCGCATCAGAACGCTACGGCGCGCGGAGGAAAGTGCTTCCTGCCGTGCGCCATAGTAGCATGACCACCCTACTTCGCCGGAATCGCCCGCTCATACTGCGGCAGGACGGGCGCTGGCTGGCGCAGCGTGATAGCGGCTTCCAGCGGCCAGTGCGGATTGCGCAGGGCGGCGCGAGCCAGCGCCACCAGATCGGCCTGCCCAGAGCGGATGATCTGGTCGGCCTGCGCCGCATCGGTGATGAGGCCGACGGCGACCGTCGGAATGCCCGCATCACGCCGCACCCGCTCGGCCAGCGGCGTCTGGTAGCCAGGGCCAACGGGAATGCGGACATGCGCTTCGTTGCCACCGCTGGAGCAATCAATCGCATCCACACCCTCGTCCTTCAGGCGCCGCGCAAGCTCGACCGTCTGATCGAGCGTCCAGCTAGGGCGCGTGGGGTCCTGGTCGAGCCAGTCGGTCGCGGAGACGCGCACGAAGAGCGGCAGCCGCTCCGGCCAGACGGCGCGCACCGCCCGCGCCACTTCCAGCGGCAGGCGCATGCGATTCTCCAGCGAGCCGCCATATTCGTCGTTGCGCTGATTGCTGGCGGGCGAGAGGAACTGGTGCAGCAGATAGCCGTGCGCCGCGTGCAACTCGATCAGCTCGAAGCCAGCTTCCAGCGCCCGCTCGGCTGCCCGCGCGAACGCCACGACCACCTCGCGCACACCCTCCGTCGTCAGCGACTCAGGCGTCTGGAAGCCCGCATCGAAGGCGATGGGGCTGGGGCCAACGACGCGCCAGCCGATCTCACCCGGCTCGACGGGCTTGCCACCCGTCCACGGGCGGTCAACGCTGGCTTTGCGTCCGGCGTGCGCGAGCTGGATCGCGGGCACAGCGCCATGCGCGCGCACGAAACGCGCGGCGCGGGCCAGCGGCTCGATCTGCTCATTGTTCCACAGGCCGACATCATAGGGACTGATGCGTCCGCGCGCCTCCACCGCTGTCGCCTCGACCGAGACGATGCCCGCGCCGCCCGTCGCGAAGCTGCCCAGATGGACCAGATGCCAGTCGGTCGCGCGGCCAGAGCGGTCATCGCAGGAATACTGGCACATCGGCGAGATCATCACGCGGTTGCGCGCCGTCACCCCGCGCAATGGCAGTGGATCGAACAGGCTCGCGGGCCGCGTGGTAAATCCAAGGGGACTGGGCGCTCGCTGGACGCCATCCTCATGCGTCGCGGTAGGGATATCGTTTGGGCGCGTGTTCTGCTCGTCTCTCGCTTCGGTCAGCACGGAATATCTCTCTCCTGTCAGTGTCGTCCATCGAATAGCTTTACAAAGTATAGCATAGACATTCCGGCCAATTGCCAGACAAGGCAAGCGACCGTAAACGTCTGCAAACGAGCGCGAACGATGACGAACGCCCTTGCTCGTTTGACCACACGCGAGCAAGGGCGTTCGGTAATGGCACGCTGACATCCGGTAGATGCGTTGGCGGAGTTCGTCCGTTACTGACCGAGCTTCACCCTCAGTGTCGATACACTGCCGCTGTCATCGATGACGCTGATCACCTGATCGGTAGTCGCGGCGTTGACGGGCGAGACGGTCACAGCGGCGACGCCCGC
>DASQSS010000358.1:0-23304 GCA_035642255.1 Ktedonobacterales bacterium
GGATCGGAGTCGCGCCTTCCAGCAGCGACGAAAGCGCGAAGAGCGGCGCCGCGCCCAAGATGAACTGCCAGGCTGTGATGGCGAGCAGTGGCGCTGCTGTGCCGAGGCGCTTCATCAGAACTGTTGCGACGGCGAAGCTCACGGCGGAAGCGAAAGCGAAGAGGGCGCCCTCGAGCCCGGCCAGGCGTAGGGCAGAGAGCGCCGCGAGAGAGAGGACAAACACCCCCACCAGGCCGAGAACGAGCGTCAAAAGCTTCTGGCGGGTCACGCGCTCACCGAGTAGCCATGCCGCAAGCGCCACAAGAATCAGCGGCTGTGTATTGCCAAGCACGCTAGCGATGCCAGCGCCTGTTTGTCCGGGGCTCAAAAACATCGCTCCATAGCCGAACGAGCCTGCCGTGAGCGCCAGTGCCAGCAGCCCGGGCCAGAAGCGGCGGCCAATGTGTAGGGGTTGATGGGAAATGCCGGCGACGAAGAGGAGGCTCAGGCCTGCCACTAGCAATCGCAGCGCAGCGAAGCGAAGTGGTGGAGCATCCTGCAGACCGATACGGATCGCGACAAAACATATGGCATACAAGGGGATCAGGAGGAGCATGACCAGCGTATGCCCTCGCTTAGTATGCGCCAGACGACTCCATCGCCCGCTTAACTTCTCCATCGCTCAGCCTCCTGGCGCCTCACTCGCGGCTGCCGTGCTACGTGTGTGCAGACACTTCAGACGTAAGCACAGCAGACCTGTGTTTGCAGACTCGATTGCGATGCGACTGGTTCGTCGGCATCGTACCAGTCAGTGCTGCGCGAGGAGCGGCGTCTGTAATTCGAGCGTACGTCGCTCAGACCGCGCTGACATGCTCGCGCCGCTGTAGAGCGTCGCGAATGGGAACCAACACCGTTGCTCCCACGAAGCCGTAAAGGGCTATCTCCACGAGACCCAGCGCGACACCACCATGGCTTCTCGCGCGGCCCGCTAGGAGTGCGGGAGCTCGTATCTCTCCCACTATTTGAGATAGAGTCCTGAACTAACTCACAAGGGGTCGCTTCACTACCTTGGGGGCGCGGTCCTTCTGCATCTGATGTGTCGCCTCACCCCACAAGCAGAGCCTGACCTGTCGGGCTGATGCCTCGCTGAGGCTGACCTGATACCTCGCTGAAGGAGTGGTGCGCTGCATGCATCAGCGACGACTGCGTTGAGAGCAGGTGCGGATTCGAGGCGCTCAGTTGACCAAGTCGGGCATCAAGAAGCATGTCTACCCCTCACTCAGGCCACATCCTGAGCACGCAATTGGATGGTCGGTGGCGGAAGAAACCATAACAACCGCCTGGGGAGGGGCGCCACCCCTGCGAGATTGGGATTCCGCGCGATGTTGCGCGCTTCCTGGAGATGCCCCCGCGTCATTACGTAGGTGGCGAGACCGCTACCCGGCCTGGACACACCGTAGTTCACGGCAGCTGAATAAGGTCTCCCGTCATCGCCCAGCGTCGAGAGCTCCGCAAGGTCATACGTCCGGAATTAGGTGAGCGCTAACTTGAGCGTCACGCGTTGCGCCTGCGCCTGTTGCCGTGGATGCGCCATTGTATCCACGGCCTCAACTCCTCATTGGCGCCCACACGTTGGACGCTCGCGGCGCATGAGTTACCACTCCTACCACCTGTGCTCCTAACAATCTCTAATGACGCCATCGCCGCTTGAGGGGTGGCTGAGGGCCACCCGAGCGCTAGCTGAGAGCCAACCTGCGCTGCCATCCTCGAGTATCAGGCATCGCTCGGCTGGCATCATCGACCGTAAGCGCGGCTCGTGTGGGCGCTTACCAGGCGCTCCCCGACGTCTGATGTCGGCGCACATGTCCACCAAGGTGACGATGGCATCTGCCGAATTGTCCATGTCGCCAGCTTGCACGGACCCCGCTCATCGGGACACCTCAGCCGACTATCAGGCGCCCCTCAGACAGGCCTCAGTCGGGCGCGCCACACTCAGTTCGAAGGCGCGGAAGGGAGTGTTACGCAGTGAAACAGCTATGCAGTCGGGACGCGTGCGGCGCAGGATAACTGGCTGCAACCAGAGCTTCTCGCTATGCTCCCTTGCTTTCCACGGCGTTCCACTGCGCACACACAGGCGCTTAACGTCGTCAGCCGAACGCGTGAAGAAGCGAAGTAAAGAAGAAGAGGAGTGAGCGTTATGAACCGCCAGCACATCACCGTGTCCATTGAAGGCTTTGGCTGCCTGGGGAGCGGCGCGCTGATCGTCGAGCGCGCGCTGCTCCACGTGCCCGGTGTCATCCGCGCCTATGTCAACGCCGCAACCGAGATGGCGTATGTCGAGTACGATGCGGACCGGTGCAATATAGACACACTGAAAGGAGCGATCACACAGGCCGGGTTTCAAGCAAGTGAGTTAGTGGCTTCGTAGTGGAACGGATGAGGGCAAGGCGACGATATCATTGCATAGCGCCAGCAGCAGTCCTGTCCGCC
Source organism: Ktedonobacterales bacterium (assembly GCA_035642255.1). Classification (GTDB taxonomy): domain Bacteria; phylum Chloroflexota; class Ktedonobacteria; order Ktedonobacterales; family JADMIN01; genus JAKAIY01. The sequence goes on from DASQSS010000358.1 coordinate 2,470, forward strand.
CGCATACGAACTGCTGGCGCCAGGCGTGACCAGCGCAGCGTCCGGGCATCTGGCGAGCGCTCGTAGAGCCGCGCAGCCGCCCACATTGCGGCAATTAGGGCAATAGCGACCAGCGTTAAAAAGGCATTGACCGATTGTCAGAGGATGACGCTCAAACAGCGGTCAGCGCCGAGCGCACAGGGAGAAGAATCGTGAACGCTAGCAGCTCAGGATATGCCGGGTCACCGGCTCGGCGCGGACTCGTGCGGCAAGCCACACGACTGGCGACCGTCGCCCTCATCCTGGGCCATCACTACGTCGCCTTTCGACGCTACGTGAGATTGGACGAGCGTGAGCGCGCAAGCCAGCGACAGGTCCCCCAGCAGTTCTCCCAGGCTCTGTTGGAGCTAGGTCCCCTCTTCGTCAAACTTGGTCAGATCTTGAGCACGCGCCCAGACGTATTGCCCAAGGAGTACATCGTTGCACTGACAGGTCTGCAAGAGCATGTCCCGCCATTCGCCTTTGAGCAGGTACAAACCACCATCCGAGACGAGCTTGGTCGACCGATCGAGGAAATCTTCTCGACCTTCGAGACACAGCCAGTCGCCAGCGCTTCGCTCGCACAGGCGCACCTGGCGACGCTGCCCGATGGCAGTGCGGTAGCGGTCAAGGTGCAGCGCCCCTTCGTTCGCGACCTCATCGAAGCGGACCTGCGCATGCTCGGCGCGGCCGTCCGGCTCGCCAGCTGGCTTTTTCCGCGCCAGATGCGTCGGCTCAACGTGGTGCGGGGATTCACAGAATTCCGCCGCTATACCCTGCAAGAGCTCGACTTCACCGCCGAAGCGCACACGATGGAGCGGTTCCGGCACAACTTTGCAGACTGGAAGGATGTGCAGATTCCCAGCGTGTACTGGACTCTGGTGACGCCAAAGGTGTTGACCATGGAGCGTGTCGTGGGACTCCGCCTCTCCCAACTGGCTCCTCAACTCTCGGACACCGAACGTCGCCGCCTGAGTCATCGCCTGATGGAGTTGGAGATGAAGATGTTCATCGCCGACGGGCTGTTCCATGCCGACCTGCACCCAGGCAATATCTTCTTCTCGCGGAGTGGCTCGATAGCGCTGCTCGACTTCGGCATGTATGGTGAACTCAGTGACGAGCACCGTGACCGTTTCATCCTATATTGGCTCGCTGCCCTGCAGCGGCAGACGCGGCGCGCCTTCTACCACCTCGTCCAGCAGACGACGCGCCTACCGGGCGCAGACGAAAGCGCCTATTACGCTCGGTTCGAGCAACTCGCCAACGGGTTCTACTCGTCAACGATCTCACAGCAGAGTCTCACGCGTACCTACCTAGACATCATTCTCAGTGGGGCGAAGTATGGCTTCGTCTTCCCGAGTGACCTCCTGCTTCACGCGAAAGCCCTCACAACGGCCGAAGCGCTCGCCTTTGCGCTGACACCAGACCTGCGCTTCGAGCGTGAGGCTGGCCCTGTGATCGCGCAGCTCGCTGCGCGGCGTATGCTGGATCGTGGACGCATTCAGGCCGCCATTGAGCGGAGTGGGCCTGAACTCCTCTTACTCGGAGAGTTGCGTCCTCCTGCGCAAGACGAGGCGAACGAAGTTGGCGATGCCTATCGAATAGACTGGCTTGACGCGCTCATGCCAGCGCTGCGGGACGTGGCGCGCATGTTCACGCCCGATGTTCACCAACTCCGCAGTCTGCTGGATGAGCCGAGCCGCAGCGTCCTCGCATCAGTGTATGCACAGGTCGAGGTCGACAGCATTCTGGATACCATCTGGACGCGCTACGCCAACCTGCGCGCGACGCTCCCGGAGCAAGAAACGCTGGGAGCCCGGCTGATGCTGCATCTCAGCGCCGTCACCATCGCCGCGTACCAGGCCTTGCTTGCCGCTGGACAGTCCCCCACCCGTGCAACCGATCTCGTCTATGACATCGGTTGGAAGGTTTACACGAAGATGGGGGCTGTGCCTATGGCGCTTGCCGAGCTGATCAGCGCCAACGCCGACGCCAAGTTGCGATTCGCCACCGAAACCTTTCGGCGGTTTCCGTTTAGCCCGCCCGACTATAGCTTCGAGGACGTTACCACCACCGAACCGGGGCTGGTGGCCTTCAACTGTCTACGGTGCCCAGTAGCTGAATACTTCCGCTCGCGGCAGCTTTCCGCGCTGTGTGTCAACACCTGGTGCAATCTGGACTATCCGCTGGCGCGCCAGTGGGGCGCGGAATTGCGCCGCTCTGGTAGCATCGCGGGTGGCGCGCCCACCTGCGACTTCCGCTGGCGGCTGCAGTCGTCTACACCAGAGCGCCCACAGGCGGGGATGGGTTCTCTCTCCACGCCCTAATGATCCTTGCGGGTTGTCGCAGACGGAATGCGCTGTGGCGACGACTTTCAGTGGAGCTAGTGGCGCCTCGTCACGTCTGACGGAGCCAGGGGCGACACGCAATCGCGATTCACCTGCGGCCCATCTCCAGATGCCACTCGCGCGGCGGCCGTCCGCTCTCAATGACGCGAACGGCGGCCGCCGCTTTCGTTTCGTAGGGTGCGCCTGTCTAACACAACTCCACTCCTGGCTACCAGGGGCCGAGCGCCTTGAGACGCTCAGCGGAGCATCAGGTGGCCCTCACGCCCGGTTCAGAGCTACGCCGCACACTCTGCGTAGTGGCTCGCGCACACGCGCCCAACATGAAGGAGTCCTTACGCATGACAACCAAACAGCAAATGCCCGCCACGACGACCGTCGAGGATCCCGTCTGTGGCATGACGATTGATCCCCGGCGCGCAGCGACCACGCGGGCACAAGCGGGAACATCCTATTATTTCTGCTCGGAACGCTGTGCGACCCAGTTTGACCAGACGCGCGCCGATACGTCGAATGCGCCCGACGCGCCCGACGCGCCCGACGCGCCCGCGCAACCAGCGGCGGAGGCGGCTGCGCTCGTCTTCCGGCGCATCGAGATTCCTGTGCATGGTGTCACTGGACGGCAGGGCACTGCTCATCTGGAGACCGAGCTGCGACGACTCGATGGCGTGCGGCAGGTGACGGTGAATGCCAAGAGTGAGGCAGTGCGCGTCCTCTACGATCCTGCTCACGTGTCCATCGGAACGCTTGTCGAGCGTATTCAGATGGCTGGCTACGCCCCTGGCGTGGCGACGACCACGCTGAGCATTGGCGGGATGTACTGTGGCTCGTGCGTCTCCACGATAGAGCATGCGCTGCGCAAGGCGCCGGGAGTCTTCGACGCCAGCGTGAATCTGGCGACCGAACAGGCGCGTGTCCAGTACCAGCCTGGACTGGTGGATCTGTCGGGGCTGACGCGCGCGGTGCAAGGTGCGGGGTATCAGGTACGTGAGGCTGCGCCGTCGTCAGGAGCCGACACGACACTCGACCGCGAGGAGGCGGACCGAGCGCACGAGTATCACACGTTGCTGCGCAAGTTCTGGTTCGCTGTCGCGATCTCGGTTCCCGTGCTGCTCTTCTCCTATCCAGAATTTCTCCCAGGTCTACGCGACTGGCTCACCCCTGGCAGCGGGCAACTGCGGCTCGTGTGGGGCCTGCTCGGGCTGCTTACCATCCCCGTCCTGGCGTGGTCGGGCAGTCAGTTCTACATTGGTATGTGGGCCGCGCTCAAGCATCGCCAGGCGAACATGCACACGCTGATCGCCATTGGCGTCTCGGCGGCTTGGCTCTATTCCACAGTCGCAGTGCTCTTTCCAGGCATCTTCCCACCAGGAACCTCGGCGGAGACGTTCTATGACGTGACCTCTGTCGTGACGGCGCTCATCACACTTGGGCTGTTGCTCGAACTCAAAGCCAAGGGGCGCACTAGCGAGGCGATCAAGAAGCTCATTGGCCTGCAAGCCAGGACGGCGCGTGTGGTACGCGACGGCGCCGAGCTGGATATCCCCGTCGAAGAGGTACTCGTCGGCGATACGGTCGTGGTGCGGCCGGGTGAAAAGATTCCGGTGGACGGTGTGGTGCTGGAAGGCCACTCCGCTGTGGATGAGAGCATGCTGACCGGTGAGTCGCTACCCGTGGAGAAGGGCGCGGGCGATGAGGTGATCGGCGCGACGCTCAACCAGACCGGTAGCTTCCGCTTCCGTGCCGACAAAGTTGGTAAGGATACCGCGCTCGCGCAGATCGTGCGCCTCGTGCAGGACGCGCAAGGTTCTAAGGCGCCCGTGCAACGCATCGTCGATCGCGTCTCACACTATTTCGTGCCGAGCGTGTTGATTCTGGCGATCCTGGCGGCGGTGATCTGGTTCATCTTCGGTCCCGCGCCGGCAGGCGTCTATGCGCTCGTCGTGTTCGTGACGACTCTGATCATCGCGTGCCCGTGCGCGCTGGGTCTGGCCACGCCCACCAGCCTGACGGTTGGCATCGGCAAGGCCGCTGAGCAGGGCATCCTGATCCGCTCGGGCGACGCGCTCCAGATGACACAGCGGCTGGATGCTATCGTACTCGACAAAACGGGCACGATCACCAAGGGTGCGCCGGAGTTGACCAACGTGATCGCGCTGGAGGGCTATGAGGAGGACGCGGTCCTTCGGCTGGCCGCCGCTGCGGAGCGCGAGTCGGAACACCCCCTGGCCACTGCTGTTGTCGCGGGCGCACAGGCGCGCAGCCTCGACGCGCCTCGCGCAACACGGTTCGAGGCGCTGCCGGGCGCAGGAATCGACGCCACAGTCGAAGACACCGTCGTGTTGCTCGGCAACGCCCGGTTGTTTTCTGATCGAGGTGTTCCCTTGGGACGCCTGGAAGGTGAAGCCACACGGCTCGCCGACGACGGCAAAACGCCCATGTTTGTGGCGATCGATGGCCGAGCGGCTGGCATCGTCGCGGTCGCAGACACCGTAAAGGAGGAGTCGGAGGCCGCCATCGCCGCGCTCAAGCGCCTCGGGCTAGAAGTGGTGATGCTCACCGGTGACAACCGACGCACCGCGCAAGCCATTGGCCGACAGGTGGGCGTCGACCGCGTACTGGCGGAGGTGTTGCCCCAGGACAAGGCGCGTGAAGTGCAGAAGCTCCAGCTGGAGGGCAAGCGCGTCGGCATGGTGGGCGATGGGATCAACGACGCGCCCGCCCTCACCCAGGCCGATGTCGGGTTCGCCATCGGCACCGGCACGGACATCGCCATCGAGGCGGCCGATGTCACGCTCATCAGTGGCAGCTTGGGTGGTGTTGTGACGGCCATCGCCGTCTCGAAGGCGACCATGCGCAACGTGTATCAGAATCTCATCGGCGCCTTCGCCTACAACACGCTGGGCATTCCCATCGCGATGGGTTTGCTCTACCCCTTCTTCGGTATCCTGCTCAGCCCGATCCTCGCCGCGGCGGCGATGGCGGCCAGCTCGGTCACGGTCGTTACGAATGCCAACCGCCTGCGTGGCTGGCAGCCCAAACCGTAATCGCTCACGTAATCGCTCACAGGGAGAGGAACTCCGCATATGACAACTGTAGACGTGGTGGCGCTTGTAGTCGGCCTAGGTCTCATCGCCGGCATCGCCTGGTTCTTCTGGGGGCCACGTAAGGGTGGGACGCAGGCGACGCTCGCATCGAGCGGCTATCAGGAAGCCATGATTCTGGTGAAAGGTGGCTACACCCCAGATGTGATCGTCGTGCGGCACGGCAAGCCCGTGCGGCTCACCTTCCAGCGCGAAGAAACCGCTGCGTGCTCTGAGATGGTGGTCTTTGGTGATTTCGGCAAGAGCGCCAAATTGCCCACCGGGCAGCGTGTACCCATCGAGTTTGTGCCGGAGAAGCCGGGCGAGTACGAGTTCGCCTGCCAGATGGGCATGCTGCGCGGCAAGCTCATCGTCGAGTGAGCAAGGCGCCTTGCCTATCCCGCGTGCGGGCGTTGACCCACCGCATGGGAAAGCGCCCTGCGCGGCGCCAGCGTCTCGCGTGTTTTCAATGTCAGCGGCCCCATCTGACACCCTCAACCAAGAGGAAGGAGGGGTATGATCATGAACACGCTCATCGTGCGTAACCTGCGCATCCTGCGCTTCGGATTGGTCAGCGGCGTATCGCTCGCGGCGGTCGCATTGGTGGCGCTCGGAGTCACGATTGCGTTCACGGCCATCCAGCCATCGGCGCGGAGTGCCAACGCGACGCCAGCGACTGTGCTGCGCGAACCCGTCAACGTATCAGTTACCGGAGTGCGCATTCTGCCAATCGATCCATCCCATTTGCCGGCGTCACAGTATGAATTTGTCGCGATTGGCGTACAGTTCGCCAATGGCGGTTCGACGCCCGCCCCCTACGGGGTCAATAGCTTCCGCGTGCGCGATCAGGCAGGCGTGACGTTCAGCCCGGATACGGACGCGGCCTATCTCATCGGCGGATCTGCCCTGCCGTTGCAGGGAACGCTTCGGTCGGGTGAGCGCCGCGCTGGGAGCCTGGTCTTTCAACTCCCGATGAGTGATCATACGGCGGCGCTCCTTTGGCTGCCCGATGCGGCTACTGAGAGCGCCATCGCCATGTGGACACTTGCGATCTAGTCGAGCAAGCGCGCGTCCAGTTGCGAACCGGCTTGTACCCTGCGCATGTGCGTCAGCGCGCCTTGAGAGAGCGCCCTGCGATGTTGTGGGCAAGGACGCCCCGCAAGGAAGCCATCGCGACACGGACGCCGGCGGTTCAGCGCTGGGTGGAGGAACGACGATACCCAATGGATACACAGCAACCAACACACGCGCAAGGCCACCCATCGCACGATGGCGCGTCACGGCCTCTAGCTGAAACGCGAGCCGTCAGTTCACGTGAGCGCACGCGCGAGATCAGCCGCATTCTCGCGCGGCACGGACTGGGGTATCTCGTTGACCTGGCTGGCTGGGATGCGCTCATACCGTTCCATCGCGGCCTCCTCGGGCATCCACAGCGCGCGCTCCCCTATACGCGCCCAGAGCATGTTCGTATGGCGTTTGAAGAGCTTGGCACAGTAGCGATCAAGTTGGGACAGATGCTCTCGACCCGCCCAGACCTGCTGCCACCGGCCTATCAGCGCGAACTCGCCCTCCTGCAAGACGCCGTTCCCCCCGTGTCAAGCCCTGCGATCCGTCAGGTGGTGGTAGCTGAGCTTGGGCGTCCAGTCGAGGACGTGTACGCCAGCTTTGAAGAAACACCGCTCGCGAGCGCCTCCATCGGTCAGGTCCATGCCGCGACGCTCCTGGACGGGGCGGATGTGATCATCAAGGTGCGCCGCCCCGGCGTCGTCTCCCGGGTGGAGGCCGACCTGGCGATCCTTGAGCGCTTGGCGCGGCAGGCGGCCAACCAGCTGGAGGTGGCCGCCCACTATGATGTCCAAGGGCTTGTGGCCGAGTTTGCCCAGACCCTGCGCGCCGAACTCGACTACCGTCGGGAGGCCCAGAACGCCGAGCGCTTTGCCCGCAACTTCGCCGATGATGCGCTGGTAACCATCCCGCGCGTCTATCGGCAGGCGACCACCGCAGGCGTGCTCACGCTTTCGCGCCTGCATGGAATCAAGATTAGCGATACGACAGCCCTCGATAGGAGCGGGCATGACCGGGAAGAGCTCGCTGAGCGAGCAGCGCGCATTGTGCTGCGCATGGTCTTCGAGCACGGGTTCTACCATGCCGATCCTCATCCTGGGAACTTTGTCATCCTTCCGGATGGCGCCATCGGGCTGATGGACTTTGGCATGGTAGGGACAGTCTCCCCGCGACTACGGCGGCAGCTCGCCAGCGTCATGATCGCAGTCGCGCTCCATGATACTGAGCAATTGGTAGACGCTTTGCTCGAAATGGGGTTTGCCGCCGGGCCCATTGACCGGGGGCGGTTCAGCGCAGAGCTTGAGCGCCTACTCGCACGGACCTATGACGTGCCGCTCGGCGAGATCGCGCTCACCCCGCTGCTGCAAGATCTCCTGGCCCTGCTGCAACGGTATCGAGTGCGCCTGCCACCCGATCTGAGTCTGTTGTTCAAGACAATGCTCATGAATGAGAGCGTGGGTACTCTGCTCGATCCCTCGTTCCAATCCACATCTGTGCTCGTACCCTATGCGCGCAAGCTTGTGCGGCGCCAGTATGCTCCAGAGCAAGTGGCGCGTGAGATACTTTCAGCCGGCGACGACCTGCTCTGGCTGGGGACTGACCTTCCACGTCACGTCCGGCGGCTGACCAGCGACCTCGAACGCGGCTCGTTGTCGGTCGGCCTCCAACCAGCCGCGTTCGAGCCAATCGTGCGCCATGTGGAGCAGATCGCCAATCGGCTGACGATGGGGATGCTGGCCGCGGCGTTTGTGGTCGGGCTTGCTGTGCTGATGGCTGTGTACCACCCTGGGCAACCCGTGATGACCTGGCTGACAGGGTTCTTCTTCGTGGGGTTGGTGGTAACAGTCCTCATGCTGATGGCGCTGATGTGGATGATGCTGCGTTCGCGGCGCGATTGATCACCGCCGGCTGGCGCTGGTTGGCCATGCTGGTTGGCGCGGTGCGATGTGAGGGATGGTGTTGAGCATACCCAGTACGGTCAGCGTGACAACCCCGAGCGTGGTTCTATACAGGGCTCTGGCAAGCAGACAAGAGGTACAGCGAGAGCCGACCCACCTCATCACGCTGGACGAGCGTGTACCATGCGCCTGTCGTTAGCGCAGATCTACTCAGACCCAAGCGCGTGTCCTCACTGACCTCAGGATGAGCATGGATGAGCCTGGCGTCGTCTCTCCGCAGACGTTTGCGCGCATCGAGCATGACATTCGCTGTAAGATCGGCAACCTGGTGGGGCCGTTAATCAGCCTACGCCGTGATTGTACTGCTACCGTGAGCAGGCTAATCAACGCGATGTCCCAGAGCACGCCATTCACATCTGCGCTCGTCACCGTTCCTCTCTTACGTGCTGCTTGAAAGGATCGATGTGAAAGGATTGATCGAACATCGAGCGAGCCTAGAGCCGTCACCGAAAGCCATCAGCAGCCACCCCGATGAAGTTTCCCTATAGGTGACGCGGCGGTGTCAGCTACGGGTAGCTCACGCGCTGCTGGCAGCGCGCTGTCGTCGCGTACTCGCGCTATCGGGGCCAGCGAGCCTTCCACGGCGCGCGGCTGCGTGCTGTCTAGTTGAGCAGCGCCTTCCGCGTATGCATGCATATCTCTCGGCGTCTCACTGTCGACGACGGTATTCTCGCTCCTATCGGCGTCGCCATGCATATCGTGCGTACTGCCCGTGCCGTGCATGCCGTGCATGCCGTGCATGCCGTGCATGCGGAACATCAGAAGAACAAGCAAACCGAGCACAATCCAGGACCCATACGTTTGCAGAAACGTTCCCATTGCGAAAACCTCCTCGTGGTTTCGTCATCTGACGGCATGCGTGGCATCCGACCAGAGTGGCGCTCTTTACTCCTCATACCCCAACCGATTCGATCATTGGCGCTCGACGTCCCTGTCGCGGTGGCTCCCCCTCGCCTTGGAGAAGAGGAGCCAGGGGGTAAGGTCGCCCCAGTTCAATCGCCCACAACCCAGCCGGGTGGAGTAACATGTCCGGGTCACCTGCATGGAGCTACCTGCCGCCTTGCGCGACTCCTAGGCGTGAGCCGTGTGACCCTCGCGCACAGCCGTGCGCCGCTGCAATGTGTTGTAGATGGGGACGAACAGGAGCGCTCCCAGAACGCCGTAGAGTACAGCCTCTACCAGGCCCAGCGTGACTCCACCGATGCTCCAGGTGAACCCCGGAAACAGGCCATGCCATACAGGATGCATAGCGAATCGCGGTACGAGCAGATCCCATACGACACACAGGGCGTAGGTGATCGCCGCGACAGCCGCGAGGGACGTTCCCACTGTCCGAATTCGAAGCGTGTTCATCGTCGCGAGCCTCCTCGTGATAACTTCCGTAGGCGAACGGGACCACGTCAGAGCCGCTTCGCCTTACATTTCTAGTGTGCACGGACGGACTGAGGCCGTCCTGAAGTTACCCTGATGCGTCGCTGAGAAGATGGTCTGCTCCGCGGCGTGCACATCTCAAGCTGCATCGCCGCGTGACCTCCAAAACGGTGAGAGTGGGATCACGCGCTGTATCGTGTGGGCGTTCTCTAGCGCTGGTTGATCGCGTTACCGAGTGACTTCGCATCCGCGTTGGGCCGTGGGGGACCCAGAATCCATCGCAGCGCAGACCATCCAATCCGCTCTGTATCTGCCAATTGGCGCACAGGCTTCCCTATCGTGTGTCGCCGCGCACCCATTGCGCAGGGGAAATCACCACTCGCGGTATCCAGCGACTCCATGAGGGCTGAGACTCCCTCGGCGACGCCCTCGGTCATGGGATATCCCGGCGCCTTGACGGCATCGCCGACCAGGTAGAGGCCGGTGAATCTGGTCGCCGTTCCAACATCCTGGCCCTGCGCCGCGCGATTGACCGGCCATGCGCCGCGATGATGGCTCATGACCAAAATACGCATACGGGTTCCCAGATCATCGCCAAATAGCTGATGCAGATCGGCTAGCGCCGCCGCCTCCTCCGTGCGTACCTCCGTCCCGCGCAGCACCTGGTGCGTCACAATGAGGTGCTCTCCTGGTGGGGCAAGATGGCGGTCGCCATTACTCGGCTGGACAGCGCCAGCGATGTGTTTGGTGTCGAGGCAATACATCACCCCACAGTGCGGTATGACCGAAAGGCTACTGAGCAACTGTACTTTGAGCCCGAGTGCGGCCAGTGGCGTCGTGACGACCTCGGCGCCGACATGGCCAGACGACGACGTCCGAAGATCAGACAACCTCTCGCCTGTAGCTGCCTTGCCCAGTAGCGCTGGAACTATCAGGCGCGCGGTTGCTTGTGGTCCGATGTCACTCAGCACGTTGTGCGCCTGAAACCACTGTTCCGCGCCACGGCGTCGATTACGGACACCAAGATGCCAGACGCCAGATCGCTCTTGGGCAAGCGCCGTGACTTCGTGCGTGAGCAGGAGTGTGCCGCCGCATTCACGAATGGCCTGAGCGAGCGCCTCTGACACTGCTGCGCAGCCACCTTCTGGCACACCAGGAGGGCCAGCGGCGAGCATGTGCCGCAATACGTCGGCAACTGCCAGTTGCGACACATCGTGCACGTCGACGCTCAAGGCAAACTCGCACATGCGCGCAAAGAGCAAATAGAGCTCAGGCGTCTGCTGTGGAGTGACACCGTGTGCAGCCAACCATACGGCGAACGATAGGTCACGATCAAACGAAGCGGGCGTGCGCAGTGCGAGCGTCGCCCCAAGCCTGCCAAGGGTGAGAAACTGACGGGCGCCCAGCACGGTCGCGAGCTGTAGCGGCGTGCGGATTACATACTGGCGTCCGCGTATGTGGAATGAACCAAACACGGTCGCGTCGTGGATCACATGAGGCACATCGAGTGTGTCGAGCATGCGGGCGAGGCCGCCATGACTCCCAAACGGCATCAGGTGAACCGCGCCGGTGCTCACCTGCGCGCCCTGCATCGCGCGCGCGCTAAACCGCCCACCTGGCCGCGCGAGCCGCTCAATGACGGCCACTCGCTGGCCACGCCGAAGGCAGTAGAGCGCTGCCAGGAGCCCACCCAGACCACCGCCAATCACGATCGTATCGTACGTGCTGTTATCATCCACGTCTCACACCTCCTTGCGCCGATACACATGCGCCATCCCAGATTCTGGAGACCCGAACCTCTAATTGACGGTATGAGTAGCGCCTGAGGAGAACCTGTTCAGTACCTGAGGTGTTCCTGAGGCCCTGCCAGGGGCCTTTGTCGCTGGCTCATCGCATATCGTTTCATTGGTCGAGCGCCTGAGGCGCTTCCATTGGCGCTGGTCGGAACCATCGCGGCAACTTGCCCGTCGGCGATACGCCTGTCACCTTGCGGAAGGTCGCGAAAACCAGCGCCAGCAGGAGCCAGTTCGCTGCCCCTGCCAGCAGCAGCCGCCACGGGAGGCCGAAAGGCAAGAGGAGAAGGCCGGCAGTTAGAAGGATGTTGATCAGTGTCAGGGGGATGAGGAATAGCCAGGCAAAACGCATGAGCTGGTCAGCTCGTAGCCGCGGGAGCGTAGCGCGAATCCAGATGAAGATCAAGAGCAGCACATACATTTTGATGATGAACACTGCCGTCGCAAGCGCATTGAAGATGAGTTGACCGGCGACAGCGCCGAAGTGAGTGGTCCAGAAACCAATTGCGGCTCCAGGAAACGACCAGCCACCGAGGAATAGCGCTGTCGCCACAGCGGCGACAATGGTCATATTGCCATACTCCCCCAGAAAGAACAGCGCCCAGCGCAGGCCGCTGTACTCCGTGAGGTACCCCGCGACGAGTTCGGACTCCGCCTCCGGAAGGTCGAAGGGGCTACGGTTGGTCTCCGCGAGCCCGCAGATGTAGTAGATGAACAGCCCGAGTGGCTGCACCAGGACAAACCACAGCCACGGCGTCTGCGGCAGCATCTGCGCCGCAACAATTTGGGTGAACGAGATCGAGCCAACGCCACAAGTGGACAAATCTGGGCGAGCCGCCAGAGTACAGGACGGCGCCACGACGCTGGTGAGTAGCACGACACCAACCAGCGACAGCACTAGTGGCAGTTCATATGAAATCATTTGTGCGGCCGCGCGCAAGCCACCAATCAACGCGTACTTGTTATTCGATCCCCAGCCAGCCATGAACACACCAAGCACGTCAATTGAACTGAGCGCCACGTAGAGGATGATACCGGTACCCAGCGCTCCGGCTGTCAAGTACGGAGAGAATGGGAGCACGACGAACGCGGTAACGACTGGGGCAAAGAAGATCATTGGCGCCAGGCGGAAGACAACAGAGTCCGTCGCCTGCGCACGAACGTCCTCCTTGAGGAAAAGCTTCATAGGATCAAGCATCGCCTGCATGATGCCCTGTGGACCGTAGTGCAGCGGCCCCCAGCGATCCTGAACAAATGCTTGAAACTTGCGATCGAGATACGACAAGATCATCGCCGAGATGATCACGAAGAGCAATGCGAACAGAAAGGTCACGATGAAATGGATGGCAAGTTGACCTACGTCCATAATAGCCCCGCTCTCAACCAATAAGCGCGTCGATACCTGGCGTGGGCACACGATCGATGTCTATCCGCCGCTCGCGGCAATGCGCGGCAATGCGCGGCAATGCGCGCTAGTGTGTGCCCGCGTGTCTATGCTGTGCATGCTGCGCCCATCAACTGAGGCTGGACTGAGACTGGACTGAGGCTCAACTGAATGTCAACTGAGGTTCGACTGCTGCGGCGCTGAGCAAAGGCCTGGTGTCTGACAGAGCGCTCGTCCAACGCGGAGCCGACGTGTACAGAAATACACAGGATGTGGGGAACGCTAGTCGCCGCGTTCCAGCAGGGACGCAGCCTGGTGGAGCGGATCCTGCGCTGTGGCTGGTCCACGCGCAGGGCAGTGCTCTGGCTTGCAGTGGCGAGACGGAAGGTAGCATGGGCCGCGCCAGATGTCGTGGCCCACCAGGACAGGCGTCGGCAGGGACTTTCCTGGAGTCAAACACATGTTGTTGTCGTGGCGACAACAGCGCGCCGACGCAACGTGACCAGCATGCCGCTGATCAAGCACAACGATGCGAATACGACAGGCGCCCCCGGGTCACGCCATCTTCAGACGACCATCAGCGCAGATTCAGCGCGCCTTCAGGTACATGTTCGATGCTACGACAGACAAGACGACATAGGCTAGGCCGTTCAGGAGGCATGAAAATCTCCTCAGCGTGGCCCGGCCTCCAGGGACGGCAAGAAGTCCGAAGGAGAACAACACATGGTTACCGATCCGGTGTGTGGCATGGAGCTCGATCCTCAGCATGCCTACGCTCAGAGCGTTTATGGCGAGACGATGTACTACTTCTGCTCAGAGGGCTGCAAGCAGCAGTTCGAGCGGGCGCCAGCACACTATGCTGAGCATCCAGGGTCAACACCTAGCCAGCAGGTTACCGTGCATGGTGTCCAGGTCACTACACACGACACTGATATCCAGACACAAGGCGTCGATGTCACCACAGCGCATCCCCACGCCATGACGCAAGGAACCGACGTGATCGCCACACCGGGCGCACAGTCGATCAGCCGGGGTTCCGACGTTGTGGAGCCGGTCGAGTCGAGCGAGTCTACGGGCAATGCCGAATAGCCGCTTCCCTACCAGCCATACGGCCCATACGGCTCGCTGAGCAGGGAAGTAGCTCGCTGGGCTGACAGCTCGCGGCGCCTGATCACTCGCGCGCCACGGGCGGCGGCTGGCGCACGCGGGCCAGAGGAATGCACACCATGTATCGCTCCCGCCATAGACGAAGAGCAGGTCGGCGCGCGGATGCACGGGTCTGCCATGCCGCAGGCCCGTGCAGGAAGAGTCTCACTACGCATAGTCTCACCACTGAAAGAAACGGTGGCAGTCTGGCAGCTCTTTCTCCTGGTGAGTAGGTAGTCTATGGGGTACTGATGACACACGACACGCAGGCGATTCAGCGCCGACAGGCGCACGAGGCGACGCGCAACACTCCCGTGGCGGACGCCACGACCTCCGTAGGCGGCCGATTGGGCACGTTGATGGAGACGGCGTCGCAAGAAGTTCTCGCCATCACCTATTGGTTTGACCCCGCTCCACACACTGAGCCGTATCCGGTGACCATCCGCTTTGTTGGGCGACGCGTCGATGTGGCGGGGGAGGCCCAGGCCGGCGATCGATTTATCCATGACGAGACGGTTGCGGCGGTCGTCCCCGGCAGCGGCCCAGTCGCAGTGACGGCGCGTGTGTTTGGCGTCACGCCGGGCCGATGGCAGGTGACCGCGCAGCCGCAAGGAAGCGGGCGCCACATCTCTACTCGCAGAGAGCGCACGCCCGCTGTGGCGTCTTCAGACTCCAAAAGCGGCGACTATCCCTGGCTGCCACGTCTCTGGCGTCACTGGGCTCCCTCCACGGGCCAATCGCTGGACACCGCTGAGCCTGTCGAGACGCGTCTGCTCCCTTTCATTCGCATGCCGGGGACGTTGCCCATGGCGTGGGCGACGCTGGTCGGGCTGGGCATGGCGCTCGCGCTCGTGACGCAGGCGCTGCTGCTCGCGCACAGTCATCGCGCGCCTGGACAGGCGCTCGCCGCCTCGCTCGTCGCGCTCGTGATCGGCATTGTCGGCGCGAAGTTGTGGTACATCGTCAAGCATTGGCGCGCACGGCGAATGGATGGCTGGTGCATTCAGGGATTCATTGTCGGCGCCTCACTCGCGACGCTGCTCCTGCTGGCGCTGCTGCGCCAACCCATCGGCATTGTCCTCGATGCGACCGCCCCGGGACTCCTGTTCGGGCTCGCGGTGGGCAGACTTGGCTGTTTCCTGGCGGGCTGCTGCGGAGGGCCACCGACGGCGTCACGCTGGGGGGTCTGGTCTTCTGATCAGCGCATCGGCGCGCGGCGCATTCCGACCCAGTTGATGGAGTCTGCGCTCACCCTGAGTGTGGGTGTCTTGGCGCTTGCGGTGGTCCTCCTGCACGGTCCGTCCAACGGGACGATTTTTGTTGGCGCGCTGGCCGCCTACACGCTTGGTCGGCAAGGCATCATGCGGCTGCGCGCCGAACCGAGCATGTCGCGGCTGGGGATACCGGCCACAGCCGCTGTCACCGCGGTCACACTCGTCGCCGCGATCATCATACATGTGCGCTGACCGGCGCTGGTCATGTGTCACCGGTAGTTACGATACTCACAACCACACAGGGAGTGACGAGTATGTTGCAACATGTTGACGTGGGCGAGCGGTCGCTAGAGCGGTACCGGGGTATCGCGCCCGATTGGCTCCTCGATACGCTGGTCGCGCAAGCCGCTCCGCTCCGCGGCGCACGGGTCCTGCATGTGAATGCGACCGCATACGGCGGCGGTGTCTCGGAGTTGTTGCGGTCTGTCGTGCCGTTGCTCAATGGACTTGGGCTGGTGGCTGACTGGAAAGTGATCAGTGGCGATGCGCCATACTTTCAGGTGACGAAGGCCATGCACAATGCGTTGCAGGGCGCGCCGCGTGAGCTGAGCGCAGCGGAACGTGACCTGTACCGCGCCATTGCCGCAGAGAACGCCGCGCAGCTCACCGAATCGTATGACTTCATCTTCATTCATGATCCGCAGCCAGCGGCCATCTTGCCCCTGCATGGCAAAGGCGATGCCCGCTGGGTCTGGCGCTGTCACATCGACACCGGGGCGCCCAATCCAGCGGTCTGGGCATTTCTCCGCGAGTTCCTGGGCGACTATGACGCCGCTATCTTCACCATGCGCGAGTTCGTGCCCCCTGACTTCCCCGTTGAGCGCGTCGAGATCATTCCACCAGCCATTGATCCGCTGAGCCCCAAGAATCTTCCCTTGCCCGAGAGCGCCGCGCGGCAAATCCTCGACTGGATTGGCATCCAACTCCATCAGCCGCTCATCACGCAAGTCTCACGCTTTGACCCCTGGAAAGATCCCCTCGGTGTGATCGCCGCCTATCGTGAGGTGCGGCAGTCCATTCCGGGCGCGCAACTCGCGCTCGTTGGCTCGATGGCGCTCGATGATCCCGAGGGCTGGGAGGTCTATCGCCAGATTCAGGAAGCGAGCGCAGGTGATCCGCTCATTCACCTGTTCACGAATCTGACGGGTGTCGGCAATATCGAGGTCAACGCCTTCCAGGCGCTCTCGGATGTCGTCGTGCAGAAGTCACTGCGTGAAGGGTTTGGCTTGGTGGTGTCGGAGGCGCTCTGGAAAGGTACACCAGTGGTGGCAGGTCGGGTGGGCGGCATCCCGCTGCAAATAGCGGACGGCGTCGGAGGCGCGCTCGTCGATTCAGTGGCGGAGTGCGCCCAGGCGATCACAGAGCTGCTCCAGCAGCCAGAACGTGCGACGACGCTGGCGCAGGCGGGCCGCGAGCGCGTGCGCGCCCAGTTCTTGACGCCGCGCTTGCTGCTCAACGAAATCGCCCTGATGAACGCGCTCGTTGAGACGCGCCCGATCACCCGCGCGGCAGCGCCTGCGGCGCCATACCGTGATCCCGTCTGCGGCATGGTCGTAAGCGACGCCACGCCGTTTACCGCTACGTATGCTGAGCGGCTCTATCGGTTCTGCTCAGGAGATTGTCATGCGCGCTTCCTTGACTCGCCAGAGCATTTCCTGCTGACCCCTGCGCCACGTGCTCAAGCGCATATCTGATACCAATTGCGCTTTGATCATTGTATTCTAGTGCCGTAGGCGCGACGCCTCCGCATGCTCTTTTGCAACCAACAATCACCGAGACAGACTTGGTATAATCCAGCGCGAACGTCTGCGATAGCAACGATTTGACGACGCTTTGCATCAAATTCCACCTTCGTCACCGGGGCAGTCGCACATCACGTATGCGTTCTCACGCCATGCATGGCGCCTCGCGGCGCTACCATTCGACGATCATTGAGCAGAGCGAGGAAGCATTCTCATGAGTGGTATCGAGCCACAGATCCACCGCCTTCGATCGGGTCAGGACCTCCTCATCCGCTGCCCGACGCTTGATGATGCTTCTCACCTGTGCCGGTATCTTGCGGCGCTCTGGGCCGATCCGGGATATTTCAATGTGACTGGACCCGGCGAGGTTCACCTGACCGCCGAGCAGGAAGCCGCCTGGATCCAGGCGCACCTCGACGCGCCCGCGCAGCTCGCGCTCGTGGCCGACATCGCTGGGGAGATCGTCGGCCTGTTGGATTGCGACGCTCCACCGAGGCGGCGTCTGGCACATACCGCAGAGCTCGGCATCTCGATCGCCGCCGACTGGCGCGAACTGGGTATCGGTCGCCTGCTCCTCCAAGCCGCACTGGATTGGGCGCGTGCGCATCCACAGCTCGAGAAGCTATGGCTCACCGTGATCGCCACTAACGCCCGCGCCATTCACCTCTATTCGGCGCTCGGCTTCCGCGAAGAAGGGCGTGCGCACCGCGCGATCAAGTTTGAGGATGGCGCGTATGCCGACATGCTCCAGCTCTTCCAGTGGGTGAAGTAGTCAGACCAGGTCTGGCGAGAGGAGGCCTTCCCTTCGGTCGCGCCAACGCTGCAACCATGGGGGTCTACACCGCTCGCAACGGCAACAACCGGACCGGACTTGTTATGAGTCGCTAGCATGCGCGTCTGTCGCGCACGTCGGCGCGAAGAGCACGTGAAGAGCACGTGAAGAGCATCAGCGCGCTCTCAGGATTGCTTCAGGTCGGCATCAGGCGCCTCTGCTACGCTCTCTGTGAACGACAGGGGAGGAGGAGTGGACACAGCGCGCGCGCTGACACGCAGCCAGATAACACGCTATGGACGCTCCATCAGCATCGCCGGACAGAGGGTAACACAGGTGATAAAGAGAAGAGGAGGACGACTATGTGGCCAACCACTTCAGAGCAAGACGTTCATGACCCGGAAGACGGCGTGACCTATGAAGCCGCACGTGAAACCACTACGCCTGACCCTACGCGCGATACATACCACGCGCATGACGGAGCGCACGGCGACATGGAACCAGGCTGGAAACACTGGGGGCTGATGCTTCTATGTTGCCTGCCGATGATCGCCTTTGGGGTGCTGCTGATTCTTGGCATCTGGCGATAGAGCTGCGTGGGCTGTGCATCTCATGACACATGAGGCTGCGCAGCTATCGTGGCGTTCGCTCAGCGCAGACTGGTGATGCGCGCGTGACAAGCGCGCGAGATATACGGGAGGAACCAATGCGTCACGAACAGAATCTTGGCGCGATTGAGCGGGTGATTCGCATCATTGGCGGAGGCGCGGCGGCCATTGTAGGCATCGTCCTGTTCATCGCGGGACCAGCGAATGTCTTCATCGGCCTCGCACTGGTGGCGCTGACGCTGGTAGGCCTCGACTTTCTCTTCACGGGAGTCACTGGCTACTGCCCGCTGTATCATCGGCTCGGAATCAGCAGCGCGCGCCATACGTCGCGTCGTGCGTAACCTGATTGCCCTTGGCGCCGGCTGTCTAACCAGTTGTGCGACCGCAGCGACTGATGCGATACGCGTGAGTCTGCCATAACAACGGCTCCATAGCCCCGCAGAGGCCAGCCAGCCGATGCCAAATACACATTTGCGTGTCAGCGCATATGGGGTAGCGCGTCCAACTACAGCGAGTATCTACGCTGAGACGTGACTGCGAGGGCGTGCCTCTATATTGTGACACGACTGAGATGCGAACGCCCTAATCTACCGAGGGGCATGCGGTAGACACAGATGCGCATCCATCTGAGCAGCAGCGCGCCATACCGTGATGGAGCAGTCAGCGAGGCGGACAATAGGTAGCATAGGCAGTATTAGGAACAGGCGACGATGGGCAACTCCAACCAGACACACCGCAAGACGCAGCATGGCGCAGGCGGGATGGCGACACACCGGTTGACTCGTCACGAACAGACGCTGCAACGACAAATGGAGCGTCGACACGCCTTGGCGCGCGCTCAGCGGATCAAGCAGATCAAACGCTACGCGTTGTGGGGTGGCGGCGTGTTGTCTATCGCCCTGATCATGACGTTCATCATCCACTCAGTTACCACGGCGAACGCAACCAGTCGCCCGATATCAGGTGTCGTCACCTATGCGAATCTCTCGCGCCAGCATGTCAATGGAACGGTATCCTATGCGCAGATCCCGCCCGTTGGTGGGAATCATGGCGCACAGTGGTTGAACTGCGGCATCTACGATAGCCCCGTGCCAAACGAAAACGCTGTGCACAGCCTGGAGCACGGCGCCGTCTGGATTACCTATGCGCCGACACTCGCTCAAGCCCAGGTGCAGCGGCTCATTGACGCTGCCAAAGGGCAGGCCTATGTAATCCTGTCACCTTACCCAGATCTGCCCGCTCCTGTCGTTGCCAGCGCCTGGGGGACGCAACTCAAGTTGCAGAGCGCGACTGATCCGCGGCTTGCCGAGTTCATCCAGAAATATCAACAGGGTCCACAGACCCCTGAGCCTGGAGGCGAATGTTCGGGCGGCGTGGGCGCGCCTGTGAACGCTGGATGAAATGATGGCGCGTGACCAGTTCGCTTTGCGTTAGCGATGACCGACTTACTCCTTCCTCCTATCCAGCGACTCTTGATCAAATCTTGATCTGCGCGCGCACCCTCTCTTGATCTCCTGAGCCTATGCTGTCCCCAGGGTAATGAACATCGCCGAGAAGCGATGCCGCTTTAGCCACTCGCGTAAGGCGGCATCGAGCGTATCGCCCGCACGACGATGCTTCAGTATGATCACTACTCTTGGAACAGGATGGGTACTCCCATGATGATGGGCTATTACGGCGGCTTCGGCGGATCTATCGGCGCATGGCTCTTGGGCATACTAGCCCTGTCGCTCTTCCTGACCGGCGCGGCGCTCCTGACGACCGCTGCGCGCCGCGCGGCGCTCGCGCCGCAACGCAAGCGCACAACGATCAGTGATGACCAGCTTGCCGCTGAGCTGTTAAAAGAACGTTATGCCACCGGGAAGATTTCCTTCGCGGAGTACGAACAGGCCCTTGATGCGCTGGGCGAGCGCGCGCTGCTGCCTGAGGCCGCGCCGACCAATTCTCCGTCCCGGCGGACGCCCAGCGCGTTTGTGTGAAGCCCTATGTCGGCAGGTAGCCGTCGTACGATGTTGTAGGGGGTTTCCACTGGTCGGTCGCCAGAACGAGCTCGCAGCGAAGCGACGCTGTGGACCCAATAGGATACAACCTCTACCGGGTTCCTTGCCGCAGCGTCGGTCGCGTTCAAGCGGGATGGTACGCGATTTCTGACCCGTTAGTGATCGTCTTGCTGCGGGGGCTGCTGCCCGACGAATCGCTCCGGATCCTTGTCGAACTGGCGCTTGCAGCCCATCCCACAGAAGTAGTAGGTCTGCCCCTGATACTCGCTCGCTCCC
>DASQSS010000359.1:0-6794 GCA_035642255.1 Ktedonobacterales bacterium
ATGTCTGGCGCATGTCTGGCGCATGTCTGGCGCATGTCTGGCGCATGTCTGGCTCGGCGCGCATCCACGGCTAGGCCCGTAGCTACCCCGTCGGCAGGATCGAGTCGTCGCGCAGCGTTGGCTGCTGCGCCATAATGCGCGCCACCTGCGCCTGCTCCTCGGCTGTGGCGACCGGGAAATGAGTGAAGATGCGGCGCGCGCTGGCGTCAACCGCCAGCAGCACGCCAAAGCGCCAGAACACACGCGCTTTCGAATCGCCAAAGCTCGCATCCATCACACAACCGTTGAGCGGGTTCGGCGCGAGATTGAATGTCACACCGAGGTTATCCTGGAAATCGGACACAGCCTGGCCGAGGGGTTGTTCTGCCGCATCGTCTACGGCTGGCCCAGTCATGTTCTGCAGGCCAGTGATGCTCCAGCCGTCAGGCGTCAACTGGAGATCAATATCCGCTTGGTTGGAGTCAGGGTACCGCTGTCCCGCCTGATAGCTCGCTGACGTAGGACGTCGCCCGCTAGCGTCTGTGATGGCCCAGGCCGAGGTGATGCTGACGAGCATTGTCCAGCCGCCGCCAGGCGCGGCGTCAGGCGAGAATGCCGGGTAAGGGCAGAACTGATAGCAGAGGGTCCCGCCGCCACTATTTGGCGTCCCAGAGCTATCGAGCGACAGTGTCAGCGTAAAGGCGAGCGGCGCGGTCGCCGTCACAATCCGCCCGTGATCGTCCAGATAGCGCTCGCCCGGCTCGATGGTCGTCGTGAGCGACTGCGATGCAAGCAGGGTGTTCACAAGCTGTGTCAGCGCGACCCGCTGATCGGCCTCGAGCGTGGCCCCGGTCGAGCCGAGATCAATCGCTTGCGCCAGCCCCTTATCCAGCAAGAACTGCCGCGTCAAGTCTGAGGTGTCGAGCGGACAGGTGTCACTCTTGACGCGCGGCGCGCTAAAGACACAGCGCAGCGAGGGGAAGTAGCGCGCCTGATAGACGAGGTGATGTGGTCCGCGGGTCACCGAGACATCATCGCCGGTCAGGTCGCCCTGCGACAAACGCTTGCCGTCAACCGTCAGTGTTCCCCAGGGCGCGCCAGCGCTGAAATAGACGACGTTGGCGCCTGGCGGGAAGGTCGCGGTTGGCGCAGGCGAGGGAAGCTGGAGCAGCGTTGCGGCGGCGGCGCTTGGGTCGCTGGTCACATGGACGAAGAGGCTGACGACCACCACGACCACTAGCAGCGCCGTCGCGCCCAGCCCTGCGAAACGCGCTCGCCGCCCACGAAACACCTTCGGGAGCGAGCGCGTTCTCGCGTCGAACGGGTCGAGCGGGGCGCTGGTGAAGGCGTCGTCCTCGGCATCTTCACCGGCGAGCGCTGGCTGGCCTGGCTCATCGCTATCGCGCATCCTATGGCTCCTTCGGGACGCGGCTTCACCCCTGCGCCAGCCCACAGGCCACCGCAAGCCCCGCTCGCTGAGGTCGCTCTCTGATGGCCAAATCGGTCCTCCAGCGAACAGGGCCTGTGCGGACGCTATCCCGCGATGGAGACGATCTGCTCGGGGTTGCGGTCGGTGGGAACCTCCACGCCGTCCTCGCCCACGAAGATCATATCCTCCAGGCGCACACCGCCCCAGCCGGGAATGTAGATGCCTGGCTCGTTGGTGACGACGGCGCCTGGCTCGATCCGCTCGATGCGCGCCATCTCGGCCTCGGCCTCGGGTGTGCTGACACGCAGGCGGCTGACGACGGGCAACTCATGGACGGCCATGCCGACGCCATGCCCCAGGCTATGCATGAACTCCTTGCCATAGCCGGCATCGTCGATCACCTTGCGCGCGGCGGCGTCGATGTCGCGACCACGACGCGCGCCTGCGCGCATGACATCCAGCGCGGCGTCTTGCGCGCGGCGCACGATGCCATAGATCTCGCGCAGCTTCGCGTCCGGCTCGCCAATCACGATCGTGCGCGTCAGGTCAGAGCAGTAGCCATCCACCCGGCAGCCAAAGTCAATCAGCAGCGGCTCACCTGCCTGCGCGGGTCGGTCGCTGGGAACCCAGTGCGGCTGTGCGCCGCCAGGGCCGCACGCGACAATCGTGTCGAAGCTCGGCTCCGACGCGCCCAGGTCCACCATATGACGGTCGAGGGTGGCGGCGATCTGGCGCTCCGTCATGCCCACGCGGATATCCTTCAGCAGCAGGGCGAAAGCACGGTTGGCGATGTCGGCGGCGCGTCGCATCGTCTCTAGCTCGGCGGCGTCTTTGCGCGCGCGCACCAACTCGATCAGATCATCCGTCGGCACGAGTTCGACCGCGTCACCGAGCGCGTCGCGCACCCGCGCATAGACCGCATAGGCGGTCCAGTCCTTCTCGAAGCCCAGCTTCTTGACGCCGCCGTCCTCGCGCAGCGCACGGCCGAGCACATTGCCGATGGTGTCGCTGTCGGTCAGCAGCGCGCTCACGCCACTGGGCTTGATCTCATCCTCGACGCCATTGAGCACAAAGCTGGAGGTAATCAGGCCAAAGGTTCCGCGCGTCACCAGCGCCATTCCGGCGGACTCCGTGACGTCGTGGTCGACGGCCGTGAGCCCGGTCAGATAGCGCCGGTTGAACTGGCTGGCGATGAGCAAACCGTCCAGCCCGGCCTCGGCGATGCGCTGGCGTGTCTGCGCCAGTCGTGAGGTGTAGTCCGCGTGATCCACTGCTCTCCCCTGTTCCGTTACTCGCGTACTTGCGCGGGCCAGGGGCGCGCCGCCTGGATGCCAGGCGGCGCTCTGCGATCTTCCGCAACGCCCACCGTCGCGCGTCGTGCTCTGAGATTGGCGAAGTCGCGCGCTCCCCCGGCTCACCCGGCGGATGCGCGCCCTTGCTCAGTATGGCACAGTATCGCACGCGGCGCACGACGCCAGCGCACGACGCCAGCCCATGACGCCAGCCCATGACGCTGGCGCTCAAAGAGGCGTACAATAGGCGAGAAACAGGGCGAGAGTCGCTTTTGCGACCAGACAGGGCAGGAAGCATGTCATTCGATCCATCTGAATCCGCGCCTTCGCATGGCGCAGCGACCACACAGGCCAGCGCACAGGCCAGCCACGAGACGCAGGTCACGCGCGCACAGGGCGTTACTGAGGCGTCCCAGCGCACAACATCACAGAGGCCACACGGTTTGCTCGGGCGTCTGCTGTCGCTCTCGCTCTTCTATAAAGTGCTGATCGCGAACTCGGCGATCGTGCTGCTTGGCGCCATCGCTGGAACAGCCATCACCACACGCATCGCCAGCGCCACTGCCTCCGGGCGCGGCGCGCATGGCTCGTATGATCTGCCGCTGGCCATTGGGTTCGCCATAGCGGGACTGGCGCTCACCTTCATCCTCAATGCGCTCGTGCTGCGCGCCGCGCTCAGCCCACTCGACCGCCTGCGCGACGTCGTGGAGCGGGTGCAGCAGGGCGACGTGAGCGTGCGCGCGCAACCTTCGCCGCTCGACGATACGCAGCTGCGACGCCTCGCTGAGACGCTCAACACGATGCTCGACGAGGTGGAGCGCTATGAGGAGCAGGTGCGCGCGCTCTCAGGTCGACTGATCTATGCCCAGGAGGACGAGCGCCAGCGGATCGCCCGCGAGCTGCATGACGACACGGGCCAGGTGCTGACACTGTTACTGATTCGCCTGAAGCTGCTGGAGACGCATCCCGGCGCCGAGGCCATCGGACCGCAGCTCACTGAGTTGCGCGGCATCGTCACCGGAGCGATCGACCAGGTGCGGCGGCTCGCGCTCAACCTGCGGCCGCCGACGATTGACCAGCTTGGCCTCTACCCTTCGTTGCGATCACTCGTGACGACCTTCAGCGAGAGCACGGGCATCCAGACGACTCTGCGCCTGCCACGCGCCCGCGTGACACTGGCTCCTGAGCGTACCCTGGCGGTCTATCGTGTCGTGCAGGAGGCGCTGACCAATGCGGCCAAGCATGCCGACGCCCACCATGTCACCATTACCGTCGCGGTGGATGATGGCGTGCTGCGCGTGCATGTGACGGATGATGGCCGGGGCTTCATTCCCGACTCATTGATGAATCGCCCAGGTCAGCGCCACGATGGCGGCGCGGGCGTGGGCCTCTTTGGCATGGAGGAGCGTGCGCGGCTGGCCGGTGGATCGCTTCAGGTGCGCTCGGCACCGGGGCGCGGCGCCACAGTCTCTCTGCGAGCGCCGCTCGCGCGCGATGAGTGGTCGCGTCCACCCACTGCGGAAACCCCATACGAGACCTCAGCCGAGACCCCGGCGAGAGGCGCGTCCGCCTGACGGACGCGACGCCTGGTGGAGGCCGCAACGCGCCAGGAAACGCCAAGGGTCGAGGCGGATGTTGCGCTGTATAAGCCGAATAATCTCTGCGCCCTATACATCAGAAATACATCAGAACAGAAACAGCAAGCGCTCAGGAGGCCTAAAGACATGGAGTCCTGGCAATCTGAAGTATTTTCCGTAGCGCCCAGAGCGACCTGGCTATTGATGAGCCTGGGCATCGTCCTCGCCGCGGAAATCGCAGCAGCGCTCTCTCTTGTTTTTGTGAGGATCATTTTTCCTTTGTCCTTCAACGGAGGTGGGAACGCGCTCCTCGTTCTCGGCGTGATCTTCTTTCTCATAATCGTGCCCTTAGCGGGTCTGCTGGCGGGGTTGCCCACATGGTGGCTGTTTGTTGCGAGACCCAGACATATAACCCTACGGCGTGGAATACTCTTGGGGATGCTCAGTGGCCTTATCGCTCATCCTCTGGTGTGGATATGCTGCTTGCTTCTGTTATCTCTTATGGATGCAATACGTCTGGCGCCTCATCTCGCGTCGAATTTCCCGTCGAATCTCCCGTCGAATCTCCCACTGGAACCCACTTCTAATCTCCTGTTGGCGCTTCCTCTTTCTGTACTGAGCCTCATCCTGGTAGGATGGATTACCGCTTCGGTTGGTGGAATCGCTGGTGGTTTGCTCGTTCACCTCCAGGGAGCGCTTATGCGGCGTATGCGTCAGCAAGACGGTCTTGTGTTTCCACCTCATGGTTGAGATCAAGGCTATCGAGTGAAGTATAGCGCTCTACAGCGGTTCGCCACGACTCGGTATCAGTGACCCGCCGCCCTAGATTCTTCCAGCAGACCATATCCGCTAGCGGCCAGGGAATCCACCTCTGTGCGCCTGCGGGGGCGTTGTCCCGCTGATGACGGCGTGCGTGTGTCTGCGCGTGAGCAACCCGGCCCAGACGAAGACCTCCGACGAGCGCCAATGAGCGCCAATGAGCGTCAGGAAATGCGAGGAGGGCGATGGCGGATATGCTCCACCATCGCCCTCCTCTGATCGCGTGATCGCGCTGACGCAGACTACCAGGGATTCTCGCCGTAGCCGCCCATCTGACCGCCCTGGCCGCCGCCCATCTGGCTGCGAGACCCAGCGCCACGAGCGCTGACGCCATATCCGCCGTTTGGCGCGCCCATCTGGCCACTCTGGCCGCTCTGGCCGTTGAAGATGTCCCACTCGTCGCCACCCATCTGCGAGGGGGCATCCCACGCCTGGCGCGGCGCGCGTGGCGCCATGCGAGCGCTCGCAGTCGCAACGGGCCGTCCCGGTGGCAACATTGACTGGCCGCTGTTCTGGACGCTACCCGTCATCTGGCTTGCGCTCATCTGCGGGCGCACCGTCGCGATGGAGCCAGTGACAGCCTCCATCCGCCGCTGCATCGCCTCCATCTCATCCGCGCTATCGCTGCTCTCGGCGGACACACTTTGTCGCCCACCAACAACATGCTGCAAGTCGCGCACAACCTGTTCGAGCTGCGCCGCGCTCTGGGTCGCCTCAGTAGCGCCGGTGAGCAGCTGATCAGACACCTGCATGGTCACTGTGATCGCCTTGTCGAGACGATCGCTGCTGGCCTGCTGGCGGCGCGCCGCTTCGTCGATGTAGGCGGCCAGCTCGCGCAGATGCTGCACAGTGGCGCGCGCCTGCTCTTCAGTCAGGCGATCCCAGTAGTCGTTGAACCAGTTGCTCGCGCTGATGATGCGCTTGGCCGCCTGATTCATCGCGTCGGCCAGATAGCGCACGCCATCCAGGCCCGTCTTACAGGCGTCCACCACCCAATGCTGCTCGCTGGCCGAGCTCTCCTGGCGCGACGCGAGCGACTTCAGGATGGCGACCGCGCCTTCCAGATCGCCCGCCGACCGCTCGACTGGTCCAGCCGTGCGCGCTCCGATGAAGAGACCGATCAGCGCCGCCAGCACCGCGACGATGGCCGCGGAGATGATCGAGAGCCGCTCCTGCTGCGTGGCGACCGCTGTGACGGTCGTGATGGGGCTGGCGACGAAATACATCCACGGCAAGCCCGTCAGCTTGCGGCCGACAAACTGGAACTGCTGGGCGCTCGATGTCGCCTGAAAGGATACCTGCTGCGTATCGGCCACATTCGCGTTGGCCACCGCGGGCAGGCTCTGCACCTGCACAGCGCCAGAGGACGTGCCGTAGCGCTGCTCATTCGCGATCAGTCCCTGCGCTGTGGCGTTGAGTGGCTGAACAGCGGTGAAGAGATCCGAACGATTGGTGTCGGCGACGCGCACGCCATTCTCGTCGGTGATGAAGGCGAGGCTGCCAGAGCCGTTGGCCTTCGTCTCCTGATCCACAATGCTCCAGACTTTATCGAGCCGCAGTGTCGCCTCCATGAAGCCGAGCACGCCGCCCTGATTCGGGAATGTCTTGTAGATTGGCGTGTAGAGGCGGACATAGGCGAATTTGTTGGTCGAATCATAGTAGACGCCAGAGACCCACTGCTTGCCCTGCTGCACCGGC
>DASQSS010000360.1:0-4404 GCA_035642255.1 Ktedonobacterales bacterium
GGGCGCAGCGTTCGGCGCGCCGCCCCCAGGAGGCGTGGCGCGCGGCCCGCTCTTTGGTGGCGAATCGATCAACGACCCCGGCCTGCTCGACAGCGGTGACCCACTTGGCCGCATCATCGAGGGGCTGGCGGGACCGCAGGCCGGGCTGCGCGCCAGCCTGGAGACGCTGCCCCCGCAGCAGCGCGCGCAGGTGGCGCAGGCGGTGCGCGAGATCGAGAACTACATCGGGCATGGCTTGCTGACCGCCGCCATCGAGCAGTGCATGCGCGTACTCGAAATCGCCCCACAATATCTCGACATCCACGTGCTGCTCGCCGAGATCTACGTCCGACAGGGCAAGATCGAGCAGGCCGCGCCGAAGTACGTCATCCTCGCCGAGCAATATTTGATGAGCGGGCGCATTGACTCCGCCATCGCGACCTACAAGCGCATCCTGCAGCTCGAGCCGAACAACCTGCCCTTTCGCATCAAGCTGATCGAGCTGCTGACGCAGGAGGGACGCACCGAGGAGGCGCTGACCGAGCGCATGGCGGCGGCGGAGGCCTACCTGCGCGCGGGCTATGCTGACCGCGCGGTGCAGGAGTATGAACAGGCGCTGGTGGCGTGGCCGGGCAGCGTGCAGGTGCGTCTGAGCTACGCCAACGCGCTGATGCGCGCGGGCAAGGCGGCGCAATCGGTGGCGGAGTATCAGCGGGTGCTGCAGGTCGACCCGGGCAATGTGCAGGCGCTGGCGCGCTGGCAGATCGCGCTGGCCTCTGGCGTGGGCGTCACTCCCGGAATGAGCGCGCCAGGCGCCGGTTCGGGCCGTGTGGCCGAGTTGGAGACGCTGGGCCGACTGCTGCGAGCGCTGCGCGCGGAGAACTTCCGCAGCTACGACGAGATCGTGCGCGAGTATGTGCAGGCGCTCGACAAGACGCCTGGCAGCGCCAATCTGCGCTATGCGCTGGGGCAAGTCCATCTGGCGGCGGGACGCCAGCAGGAGGCGCTGACCGCCTTCCAGCAGATCACCGCGACGCCCGGCTACGAGGCGCTGGCGCGCTATGCGCTGGGGCAGGCGTTCCTGCTGACCGGCGACCAGATCAACGCGGCCAGCGCCGTGCGCGAACTGGAGGAGGCGGCGGGCATCGTCCGGCGCAATCCTCCAGAGCCCGCCGTCTGGTCCGCGCGTCCCCGCTCCGAGAACGAAGAGCGCCTGTCGCCTGAGATCGAAATCTCAACCCTGCTGGCGCGGGCCTATCAACTCTCGGGGCAGGTGGCGCAGATGCAGGCGACGCTCAATGCCGTCAGCCAGAATCGCGCCCGCAATGACGAGGTCTATACGCTGATCGCCGAAGTCTCAGCCCGCCGGCCAGACGCCACGGGCCAGCTTCAGGAGTACGCCCAGCTGGCGCGCCAGTTCCGTGCGAATCGCCAGGTGGAGAACGCCGTGCTGGTGCTGCGGGAGATGGAGCGGTTGGCGCCTGAAGACCCCGCTGTGCGCAGCGAGCTGGCCGACATCCAGATCTCGCGCGGACAGCTCGACGAAGGCGCCTCTGAACTGCGCGCCCTGGCCGACATCTACATGCGGCGCGGCGCGCTGGCCGAGGCGGCGCAGGTCTATCAGCGCTTGGCCGAGATCGCCTGGACCTCTGGCGCGCATGACGACTCCCTCAATCTCCTGCGTCAGGCGATTCAGTACGCCGCCGATGATATGTCGCTGCGACACCAGTTCGTGCAGTATTGCCTGGAGATTGGGCGCCACGGCGATGCGGTGGAACAGCAGACCGTCATCGCGCGCTACTACTTCGTCAACCGCCAATCACGCGAGGCGGTGGCCGCGCTCCAGCAGTTGATCGAGATGGACAAGATGAACTTCGAGGCGTATGACCTGCTCGGTCAGACCTACTACTCCGTCGCCGAATACGAGTTGGCGGCGCGCGTCTACCGCAAACTGGCGAAGGTGGACCCCACCAACCAGGTCGCGCTGGTACGCCTGAACGAGCTAGCTTCCGTCCGCTCGCAGGGGTAGCGCGGCGAGCGGTCACTCAACTCCGCATGCATTCAGCGCATGCGCCGCATCTCCAGACAGCTAGCGCGCGCAAGTCACGCGGCGAACATCTCCGACGCGAGGTGTTCGCCGCGCGCGTATGTGTCCGATTGTGCGAACTGGCGTGTAAGTTGCGAAATCCCTCCATCGTGTGTCGCGCTGAGGAGTGCGACGCCATCGCGAAGCGCGCCGGGAGCGACGCGGCTCCTCGGAGCTTACGCGATGACACACATGGAAGAGGAGATACACTCCATGAACGACGACTACAACCGCGACATGGACCGTGACACGGACCGTGACACTGATCTGGGAGCCGAGGGCGACAAGAATCAGGTCAAGGGCAACATGCGCCAGGCCACCGGCAAGATTCAGGAAGGCTTCGGCAAGCTGACCGGCCAGGACGACGTGGAGGCTGAGGGCCGCGCCAAGCAGATGCAAGGCAAGGCGCAGAATCTCGGCGGTCGCGCCGAGTCGGGTCTCGACGATATGGCGGATAACCTCTCCGACAAACGCGACGACCTGTAGCGTCACGTCCGAGACGATCCATCCGCAGGTGGATACGCCTGTAACGCGCCGTGGGGCTGGCCACTGTTATGTGGTTGGCCCCACGGCGCGTTTACCGTCCCGGCGCCAGCCCTGTTTGTTCCAGCCCTGTTTGTTCCAGGCCGATGACAGCCTCGCGCCAGCGCCTTCGCCTCCGTTTGGCGCTATCGGTGCTATACTACGTCAGCCACGCGAGCGAGCGCCCAGGCCCGGATCACGCGGCCATTACGCGGCCATCCATCCCTATCCAGCAGCAGGATCGTGCGTCATGAGTCTTATCGGTGTCGCCGGGCATGTAGACCACGGCAAATCCTCGCTCGTTACCGCCCTCACCGGCATTGATCCCGACCGTCTGGCCGAAGAGAAGGCGCGCGGCATGACGATTGACCTCGGCTTCGCCTGGCTCACCCTCCCCAGCGGGCGTGAGGCCAGCATCGTAGATGTGCCCGGCCATGAGGCGTTCATCAAGAACATGCTTGCGGGCGTCGGCAGCCTCGATGTCGCCCTGCTGGTCATCGCGGCGGATGAGGGTGTCATGCCGCAGACAGCGGAGCATCTGGCGATCCTCGACCTGTTGCGCGTCGGCAGTGGCGTCGTCGCGCTGAACAAAGCCGATCTGGTCGAGCCGGACTGGCTGGAGCTGGTGCGCGAAGAGATCGCCGAAGTGATCGCGCCGACCTCGCTGGCAGGCGCTCCAATCGTCGCCTGCTCTGCGCTCACCGGCGCTGGATTGCCCGAGCTGCTGGCCGCGCTCGACCACGCGCTCGATCAGGCTCCCGCGCGCCGCGATCTGGGCCGCCCACGCCTGCCGGTGGACCGCGTCTTCACCATCACGGGCTTTGGCGTCGTCGTCACTGGCGCTCTGCAGGATGGCGCGCTCGCCGTTGGCCAGGAAATTGAGATCTTACCCTCGGGCCAGCGCGCCCGCATTCGCGGCCTCCAGGCGCACAAGCACAAGATCGAGCGCGGCGAGGCAGGTGGGCGCCTGGCGGTGAATCTGGCGGGCGTGGAGAAGAGCGATCTCGCGCGCGGTGACACACTCTCGCTGCCAGGACGCCTGCGCACGACGAAGACCATCGATGTACGGCTGCAGACGCTCTCCGCCGCTCCGCGCGCCATCGCCCACAATGCCCTGCTCGACCTCTATCTGGGCGCCGCTGAGACACAGGCGCGTGTGGTTCTGCTCGATACCGATGAGCTGGCCCCCGGCGAATCGGGCTGGGCGCAGCTTCGGCTGACGCAGCCCTTCGTGGCCGCGCGTGGTGACCGCTTCATCGTCCGCACGCCCTCGCCGAGCGAGACGGTGGGCGGGGGAATCGTGGTCGAACCGGTCGCGCGCCGCCACCGCCGCCATGATCCTGCCACACTCGCCCGGCTGGAACTGCTGGCGCGCGGTGATCCAGCGGAGGTGACGCTGGCCGCCCTGCGCGGCGAGGAGCGCGCGGGCGCCGCACGCGCGGCCGCTAGTCCCGCGCCGCAAGCGAAAGCGGCGAAATCGGCGCGCCCTAGCGTCTTCGCGGGCCACTCCCCCACGGACCTCGCCCACACCACCGGACTGCCAGCGGAGGAGGTGGCCGAGGCGCTGGCTGAGCTGGAGACACGCGAGCAGGCGCGGCGTCTGGGCGCGCTCTGGTATGCCGAAAGCGAATGGCGGCGGCTGCGCGCGGCGAGCGCGAGCGCGCTGGCGTCCTACCACGCGCGCTATCCGCTGCGCCCCGGCATGCCGCGCGAAGAGTGGCGCGCCCGCCTTGGCGTCCCACCACGCGAGGCGGCGGTGGTGATCGGCGCGCTGGCGCAGGAGGGCGCGCTGGCCGAGGCGAGTGTCGCCGGAGCGG
>DASQSS010000361.1:0-2779 GCA_035642255.1 Ktedonobacterales bacterium
CGACTGCCCCTCGGTGGTCGCCTCGCGTGTCTCGACAGCTGCGCGGCGATCGAGATCGGCCTGCGAGATGCCGCTCGCCTCGACCTCGGGACCGCCTAGCGCGGCGACACCTTCGGGCGTCGCAGGCTCGTGGCCTACCGCGCCAACAGTATCGAGCGCCTGAAAGTTATCAGGTGTCTCTTCAATCTTCATACGACACTCCTCTCACCCGGACCTGGCCTGACAGCATAGCGCCGGGGGATATCCTCAGTATCCTCAACAGGACGCGGCATCGCCGCCTTGCGGCTACGCGACTTTGATGCGTGGGTCTACCATTCCGTAGACTACATCGGTGACCAGATTCATCAGGGCGACGGTGACGGCCAGCAAGATGGTCACCCCCTGCACGACTGGGAAGTCACGCGAGACGATCGCGTTGATGCCCTCCTGGCCGATACCAGGGATGTTGAAGAGGTTCTCGGTGATGAACAGGCCTGTCACCACGAAGCCGATTGATGGGCCAGTGATCGTGATGAGCGGAAGCAGCGCGTTCTTGAAGACGTGCCGCCAGAGCACGAGACGCTCGGAGAGACCCTTGGCGCGCGCTGTACGTACGTAGTCCTGGCGCAGCACCTCGATTACGCTGGTGCGCGTGAAACGCAGGTAACTCGCGAAGCTGTTGATCGCGGTGATGACTATCGGGGCGAGCATGGTATCCCAGGTGCCCCAGCCAGAAACCTGCAGATGGGGCAGGCCCTGATTGTTCAGCCAGATCATCGCCAGCGCATAGAAGGGAATGATGACGAAGCTGGGAAGCGCGAAGAAGACGAGCGAGAATATCTGGATCACTGTGTCATAGCGGGTATTCGCGCGCACGGCTGCAAGCATGCCCAGCGGAATGCCCAGCAGAATCGCCAACGCCAGGCTGCTCAGCCCCAGCGTCGCCGAAACTGGAACGAACTGGCTGAGGATGTCCCACACATGGATGTTGGAGCCTGACCAGGAAATGCCTAGATTGAAGTGCAGCAGGTGGTTGAGATAATTGCCATACTGCTGATACCATGGCAGGTCGAGGCCGTAGAGATGGCGAAGCGCGCGCGCAAGTTTGGGGGTGTATTTTACGCCAAGCTGATTGACAACCGCGTCACCTGGGGCGAAGTAGCCCAGCATGAAGGTGATGAACGAGACACCGAAGAGCACGAACACGAGGCCCGCGATTCGGCGGATCAGAAAGCGCGGTCCAATGCGGAATCCGGTGTATACCAGGAATCCCACGATCAGCACCACCACAATGAGCAGGGGGAGATTCGATAGAATCTGGTCCATACGTCGCCTTTCGTTGGTCTGTCGTGGCATGGGCTTGCGTCCGCTCAGGTCGCATGCCGACAGGCCAGATCACACTGTCCGCCGCTCCGCTTTCCGCATGACGCTACAATGGGCCGCTCACTGTTTCGTGTGATCCACGGAAACCGTGAGTGACTCATCACCTGGCTCAATAGCGGAACGGGGGCGAGTTGTGCAGCATTATACCATACACAGGGCGGGCGTAAATGCCCATAAATGCCACTATATCAGGGCTGGCGACCTGCATTCGCATGCGCTCGCGCAGCCGCTCGCGCAGCCGCTCGCGCAGGTCGCTCGCCAGAAACAGCGCCTTCGTGCATCGCTTGCGCGCACCGCTGTCGTCTTGCCGTGGCTCTCAACGTTCCGCGATTGCGCGCGCTCAGTGATTGCGCTCGGCAGACCTCGATAGCGACCTGAGAGAAGCGCACGATCGGGCTTCCGTCAGATAGTACGCGCAAACGATACACCCAGCGAGCGACACAGACGCTGCGCCACTCGGCCTCCTGTCACGCTAGCCATTCGCCATGATAACAACAGAAGGGAGCGTGTCATAGACCGACATCTGGCCTTGCGGGTCAAAGACAATATTTTGGGCTTGCGCTGATGTCTGCCAGAAGAACTCCTTCTGGTAGATCGGAATCACCGCTACCGCGCTGACAAGCAACTGCTCTGCCGCCTGATAGTCTTTCGCCCGTTGCGTGGGATCCTGCTCGGCCTCGGCAGTGGTCAGCAGGGCGTTGGCATCAGGTAAATTGACGCTTCCGCTCACGCCAGGCGCATTGGCGGCAAAACGATCGAGCGCATTTTGCGCATCGGGGTAATTGGCGACCCATTCGTCCAGATAGAACTGCGCCGCGCCATTCGCCTCGCGCTGCTTTAGCAACGCTTCCGGCTCGACCCGGATGGTCAGCGGGTAGCCAGGGGCCACCGCCTGCCACATGCGCGCGATGTCCGCCGCAACGTCGCTTGCATTCGCGTCTTCGGCGGGAACTTCGAGCGCGATCGGCGGACAGTGCGCATAGGAACCGCCACATGCGCTAGACGCAAACGCCTGCGCCAGATTTACAGATTCCCCCGTCGCTCCGCTCAACTTCTGCGATGAGTCTGGGCCTACCAGCGCAGGATTGTAGCCAAACATCCCCTCGGGCACAATGTGATTTGTCGGGATGACCTCGCCGCGAAGCCGCTGCGTCGCGATGGTTTGCTTATCAATGGCCAGCGCGAAGGCCTGGCGCAGCCCTTGATTGGTGAAGGGCGCGTCACGCCAGTTCAGGCCGAGATAGACCGTCCGCAGCAGTGGCGTGGAATGCATAGTCGCGCTTTTGGACGCCGCAGCGACCTGGTCGGCGGAGGGATAGCCGATATCCAGCTTGCCCGCCTGATAGGCGCTATAGGCCTGGCTGTCACCCTGCGCATTGTCGCCATAGAGACTGTAGTCAATCTGACGCAGCCTCGG
>DASQSS010000362.1:0-5823 GCA_035642255.1 Ktedonobacterales bacterium
CTCAACAGCACGCTCGGCGGCATCCGCAACATGCGTCGGCTGCCAGCGGCCATCTTCGTGGTGGATACACGCAAAGAGCACACGGCTGTGCTGGAGGCGCGCCGCCTGGAGATTCCGGTGATCGCGCTGGCGGACACCAATTGCGACCCCGACGAGATGGATTATCCCATCCCGTCGAACGACGACGCGATTCGCGCCGTGCGCCTGCTCTGCTCGAAGATCGCCGACGCCGCGCTCGATGGCCGCCGCCAGTACGAATCGCAGCGCGAGCGCGCCGAGGGCCAGCAGCGCCCGACCGCCGCGCCGATCGCGCTGGAGGAGTTCGGCGCCGAGCCAGGTGAGACCGCTGCTGTGGCCACTGCGCCCGCGGCGACAGAGGCGACAGAGGCGACAGCGCCGACTGGCATCGCCGAAGAGCCCCCTTCAAAAGAGGCTGAGGCGAAGGCGCTGGAAGAGGCGCGCGCCGAGGCTTCGCCCGCCGAGGCGTAAGACAGTCACGCGAGGTATGGTGTCAACGAGCGCCGAGACGACTGAAGCGTCTCGGCGCTCGCTGAGTGTATCGGCCCTCGGATGAGGGTGTCGGTGGAAAAGAGCGCGCGTTCCGCCTCGGTCGGCGGCGCGCGTTTTGCGTGCCCGGGCATTTGCGCCACCCGAGCCAAACGCCACGCGAACGCCACGCGAACGGGCGTGCCGCGTGATACACTAAGAGGCGCTGGGATTCATCAAGACGCTCATGCTGGCTGGCGCGGCGGCGTGTCAGGGCGGGGGAGCGAAAGGAGACATAGACGAGCATGGACTATACGGCCAAAGATGTCGCCAAGCTGCGCGAGATCACCGGAGCGGGCTTCGCTGACTGCAAGTCGGCCCTGACCGAGGCCAAAACCTTCGACGAGGCGATCAAGCTGATCGAGGCCAAGGGACAGAAGCGCGCTGAGAAGGTCAAGAGCCAGGATCGCGAGACCCATGAGGGGCTTGTGGCCTCATACATTCATCACGGCGGCAACCTCGGCGTGCTGCTGGAGTTGAATTGCAGCACAGATTTCGTCGCGCGCAGTGATGAGTTCAAGAACCTTGCGCGCGAGCTGGCCCTGCAGATCGCCGGCGCGAACCCGAAGTACGCGACCCTGGCGGACGTTCCGGCGGAGACGCTGGAGGCGCTGCGCAAGGAGTACGAGGCCGACCCCGAAGTGCAGAAGCGGCCTGAGAAGGTGCGCGGCCAGGTGGTCGAGGGCAAGATCAAAAAGCAGCTCTCCAGCGAAGTGTTGATGGAGCAGCCCTGGGTGAAGGACGACAAGATTCTTGTCGGCAAGCTGGTGGATGACGTCATTCACAAGACGGGTGAGAACATCGTCGTGCGGCGCTTCGCCCGCTTTGAGCTTGGCGCCTGAGCCGTGGAGTAAGAGCCGCGTCGGACGCCTCTGAGCGCTTCCCACGCGGCTCCTTCGCACATGCGCGCACACGTCATGCGCGCACAGGTCGGTAAGTGGCGTGCCTGTTCATGCCCGGCGGAGATCATCGCGACGCCAGCGCCATATCAGGCTTCCGCTCGGCTGTGTGTCGTTGAGCGAGTCGCGTCACGAACGCGAGTGGGCGCTTCTGAGGAGATTTATGACAGCCACAACCGTCTACCAACGCATTCTGCTCAAGCTCAGCGGTGAGGCGCTGATGGGCGAGCAAGGCTATGGCATTGACGCAGCCGTGCTGCAGTATATCGCCGACGAGTTGAAGCAGACCCATGCGCTCGGTGTGCAGATCGCTATCGTCATTGGCGGCGGTAACATCCTGCGTGGCAAAACCGCCGCCGCCAGTGGCATGGACCGTGCGCAGGCGGACTACATGGGCATGCTGGCGACGGTCATCAATAGCCTGGCCCTGCAAGACGCGCTGGAGCGCGCTGGAATGGAGACGCGCGTGCAGACGGGCATTGACATGCCCTCTATCGCCGAGCCATTCATCCGGCGGCGCGCCATCCGCCATCTGGAGAAGGGACGGGTCGTCATTCTGGCGGCAGGCACCGGCAATCCGTTCTTCACGACCGACACAGCGGCGGCGTTGCGCGCGATCGAGCTGAACTGTGAAGTGTTGCTGAAGGCGACGAAGGTGGACGGCGTGTATGACGACGACCCGATGCGGAATCCGCACGCGCGCCGCTTCGCCGAGGTCAGCTACATGAAGGCGCTGACGATGGGCCTTGCCGTGATGGATGGCGCGGCGCTCTCGCTCTGCAACGACAACCATCTGCCCATAGTCGTCTTCGATCTGGAGACGCCGGGGCAGATTCTGGCGGTGGCGCGCGGCGAACGTCGCGGCACGCTGGTGCACGAGTTGCCCGGAGCGCGAGACGCGATCTGGGCGTCGTAGCCGTCGTTCGCCCGCTGTGCGTATGTCATGTGTCGCAGCGTAAACAATGGTGAGAACGGTAGACATCGTGGGAAGGGAAAGGTATCATGGCGGTAGACGTATTCGCGGACGTCGAGCACCGCATGAAGTCCGCCATTGAGGCGCTTCAGCGCGAGCTAAACACGATCCGCACAGGGCGAGCCTCTCCAACGCTGCTCGAAC
This sequence comes from Ktedonobacterales bacterium, assembly GCA_035642255.1. Classification (GTDB taxonomy): domain Bacteria; phylum Chloroflexota; class Ktedonobacteria; order Ktedonobacterales; family JADMIN01; genus JAKAIY01. Next base: position 2,563 of record DASQSS010000362.1, read on the forward strand.
GGCTCATGGTGGACTACTATGGCACACCGACACCCGTCCAGCAGATCGCCTCCATTCATGCGCCAGACGCGCGCATGCTCACGATCCAGCCCTACGACAAGAGCACGCTGAGTGACATCGAGAAGGCGATTCAGAAGAGCGATCTGGGGTTAAATCCGACCAACGATGGCCAGATGATTCGTCTGGTTTTGCCACCCCTCACCGAGGATAGACGTAAAGAACTGGTGAAGGTGGCGCATAAGAAGGTGGACGAAGCGAAGGTAGCGGTGCGCAATTGCCGGCGTGACGCGCACGACACGCTGCGTGAGCAGGAGAAGAGCAAGGAGATCAGCGCTGACGATCTGAAGCGCAGTGTTGATCGCCTGCAAAAGCTCACGGACCGCTACACCGGTGAGTTGGAGAAGGTGGGTCAGGCGAAGGAGCAGGAGATTCTTTCCGTCTAACTGATCAGACCTGAGGCCGCATTGGCTGGCGCTCAGGTCTGGCCAAACGCTCACTCGCCGTTGTCCGTCAAGTCCCGCGTGGCAGTCTGTCTGTCGCCGGTAAGGACCATTGGGGAGAGCATGGCAAAGCGACGAATCAAAACCCTGTTTTCGGCGATCTCGGGCGCCATTGATGGTGGCGCCCGCGCCGCCGAGCAGGAGCGACGCGCCGAACTGGCGAAGCTTCGCTTCATCGAGGGCCGCGCAGTACCGCGCCACATCGCCGTCATCATGGATGGCAACGGACGCTGGGCGACCGAGCGCCACATGCCGCGCTCGGTGGGTCACCGCGCGGGAGTGGATGCGCTGCGTCGCGTCGTGCAGCTATGCGACGACTACCATGTGCCGATGCTGAGCGTCTACGCGTTCTCCACCGAGAACTGGGGACGTCCGCAGGATGAAGTGGACGCCCTGATGGGACTCATGTGGGAGACCATCCGCAGCGACGTGGACCGTCTGCACAAGAATGGCGTCCGTCTGCGTCACATCGGCCGGCTCGAAGGCCTCGCGCCCGACGTGCGGGAAGCTATCCAGTGGATGATGGATCTGACGCGTGACAACACGAAGCTGGAGCTGAACGTCTGCTTCAACTATGGCGGGCGCGCTGAGATTGTGGATGCCGTGCGGAGCATTGTCGCGTCAGGCATGGCGCCTGAGTCGATTGACGAAGCGACCATCTCGCGCCACCTCTACACTCGTGATTTGCCCGACCCTGACCTTATCATCCGCACGGGTGGCGAGATGCGCCTGAGCAATTATCTGATCTGGCAGGCCGCCTACGCGGAATACTATTCCTCGCCACGCCTCTGGCCCGACTTTGATCACGATGACTTTGTCACCGCGCTCGACGCCTTCTCCTCGCGCAAGCGTCGCTTTGGCAAGACCGATGCGCAGATTGCGGAGGAGGCCAGAAAGACGCAGCGTGAGCCTCAGACGCCGGTAGCTGAGCCGAGTGAGACGCCAACACGCGCGGCGGGCGCTGGAGCTGGCCCATCATTTTCGGGCAGTCGCGCCCAAGCGGCCGTAAAAGGGGTACACTAACACCGGAGAGTCATTCGCCGCCCTGCTACGTCCGATGAGGGACAAGCGCCAGGAGAACCGCGATGAGCTATGAGGCTTCGGAGCCGTCCGCGGCGCCGTCTCGGCGACGGCGCATGTCCGACTTCCGCCCCAGCTTACGTCCCGGCGCAGCGGCGCCCGCCTCGTCAGCGGCGGATCCTCACGCCACAACCCCTCAATCATCCGCCGGACCAGACACCACAGTGACTCCCGCGCCCCCGGCGTCGAATGCGCGCTGGCTCGCGAACCTGCGCCAGCGTCTTGGCTCGGCGGCGGTGCTGATCGCGCTGGTCGTGAGCATCGTCTTTTGCGGCGGCTGGATCGCGTTCGTCGGCGCGTTAGGATTCCTGGTCATTGGCGCATGGGAGATGAGCGCCATGCTCGCGCGGCGGGGCTGGCGTCCGCAGATGCTCATCAGCATAGCCCTCGGCGCCGACTTCCTGCTGGCGGCGATGCTCCCCGAGCAGCGTCTGCTCATCATCTCCGGTGGCATCAGCGGCAGCGTCATCCTCTCATTCACCGCATTCCTGTTGGGCGGCGAGAGCTTCGAGAATGCTCTGCGCGACTGGGCGCTGACGCTGGCGATCCCCCTCTATATCGGCTGGCCGCTGGCGCTGTTCATCGCCTTGCGTGGCTCTGCTTTTGGTCTTGGCTCGACGGGCTTCTGGTGGGTGCTGGCTGTCTTTGGGATGGTCTGGGGCAATGACACGGGAGCCTATCTCACTGGTCATTTCTTCGGCAAACACAAGCTCGCGCCGCGCATCAGCCCCGCCAAGACCTGGGAAGGGTTCGCAGGTGGGCTGGTCGTCTCGATCATCGGCGCCTTCGTCTTTTCTTTGGCGCTGCATCTGCCCTGGTACGCCTCGCTGACGATGGGCATCTTCACGGCCATCGCCTCCACGATCGGCGACCTCGCCGAGTCTATGCTCAAGCGCGGGGCTGGCGTCAAAGACAGCGGACAGCTCATTCCAGGCCACGGCGGCCTGCTCGACCGCATGGACAGCTTGCTCTTCGCCGTGATGGTGGTTGTGGCCTACGCCGCGATCTACGACACACTGCTGCTGCGGTAGAATCAGCGCGGCTGGCTCGGTGCGCCGAGCAGTGGCGGCTCCTCAGCCTCATCGAGCAGCGAGAACTCAGGGATGTCTTTGATGTCGAGCAATACCTTGATGGCGCGATGCTCCACACGATCGCGCACGGTGGTGATGGCCGTTTTGACTTCGCGTAGCGGGAAGCGGTGCGTGACGAGCCGCTCGGGCGTCAGTCGCTCCTCGCGCAGCATCGTGGTCGCCAGCGCAAATGTCGAGATGCGACCGCCCGTCGAGCCGCCCGTCGAGAAACTGTCGTCGCTGCCGGGCAAAAGCTCCGCGCCGTGCGTATAGGCCCCCAGGAGAGTTACTTCGCGGTTCCAGATGGCGCTCATGTCCATCCGCATCCACTGGAGCGAGCGCGCCGCCAGCACGACCACGCCACCCTCACGCGTCCATGAGAGCGCCTGCCGCAGCGACCGCTCCGTGCCGAGAGTGTCATAGACGACATCGAAGCCGCCGACGAGCAGCTCGGCGCCGATCTGTCCGCGATAGAGCTTCGCGCCGGTCATGCGGGCCATCGCCGCGACGCCATCCTCCGGGTAGAGGATGCGCGTGGCGCCCATGCGCGTCGCCACCTCGACCTGGTAGCCCTGCTCTGGCGCGACGGTGATGTTGAGCATGGGCGCCAT
>DASQSS010000363.1:0-3072 GCA_035642255.1 Ktedonobacterales bacterium
CCGCCACGCACCGCGAGCGTCAGTCCGTGTTCGCGCGCGAAGTTGACTGCGGCGACCACATCGGTATCGTCCGCACACTGGGCTATCGCCGCCGGATGTTTGTCTGCCAGACCGCTCCAGACATGGCGCGCCTCTTCATAGTCCGCATCACTCGGCAGGATGAGCTGCCCGCGCATCTGGGCGCGCAGGTCACTCCACGATGGCGCTACATTGATGGCTGCGCGTGTAGTCCGCGGATCGCCTGAATTGCGTGGATCGCCCATATCGATCCTCCATCTGCCGCTGCACGTACACGTAGACGAATGGCGCAAACGGAACCAACCTATCGGATGCATGGAAAAAGCGTGCCATAGGTTAGTATAGTCGCGTACGTGGGCGGCGCCCTACGCAATTAAGGGTAATGAAATCCTCCAGCCAGCTTACGCGTAGAGACGCAGCCAACGAGCGCCAGGAGTGGCGCCACAAGACGTCAGGAGACGTGAAGCTATCTACTTGAGCGCCTGGGCGACAGCTCCGCAGACGTGATTCACGATGCCCACGCCTGAGGAGTAGGAGCCTTGCTCGCCAGTGTAGACCGTGATGACGTATGTCTCGCCGCCCACAGTCACGATGCCAGAGGTATTGACGGCCCAGGCGCCATCGGGACCTGGAACCCAGCCATCCTTCATTGCCACTGACGCTTTGGCGGGCGCAGTGTCGCCGACGCCGAAGCGCTGATCGCTCTCGACGCTCTGCATCAGGTGAAAGGCCAGCGCGCGGTCGGAGCTATTCAACACCTTGCCCTGCTGGAGCAGCGTGAGCAGGTGCGCCATGTCTCCGGCCGACCATTGTCCCCAACCCCAGCCATCCGCATTGGGCTGATAGTCGGTGATGCCCCATGCATGCATGTAGCTCTGCTGGCCAGCGTCGTAGCCAATCGTGTCATAGATGACCTGCGCCGCATTGTTGTCTGATTGCTCGATCATCGCGCTGAGCTCAGAAAGCTCGTAGCCATTTGGCCCGCGACCCTGCGACTCGATCATGCTGAGATATGAGATCATCAGCGGAACCTTCGCGGAGCTAGCCATGACGAAGCGCTGTGAGGGCTGATAGGTGTAGACCGTGTTGCGGCTGACATCATAGACGACCGCGCTGACATCATTCCCGAAGCCGCTCAGATAGCTGGCGAGGCTTGATGAGAGCGCATCGAAGCTTGCGGTGGCTGGTCCGCTGGGTTGCGCGGCAGTCAGCGTCGTGGCAAGGAGCCATGCCGACCCTTGCCGCGTTGGCGTGCTCCAGGTGGCGTCGTACCACAGCGCGCCCTGTTGCCATTGCGCGGCGCCTGTCAGGGTGACAGCGACGTTAGAGTTCAAGCCTACCGCCAGAGCGCTGGCGCCTGGTGACGTGTGTAGCGAGCCGTCCCGCGTGGTCCAGAGGCGCGTTCCGGCGCTGGGATGCGCGGCGGGCGCGCCAAAGGTGCGCAGGTAGTCCAGCCCGACTGGCTCCATCGCGGTCGCCTGTGGCGCATCCAGATCGCTGACGATGATGGTCTGCCAGAATGCCTGCGCCAGCAGGTGATGTGTCTGGCCATCACTGCCCGTGACGGTCACACTGAGCGCTTCTGTCAGTGGCTCGCCAATGTCGCGCAGCCAGCCCTGCGGAGCGATCTGTGCCTGGTTGATATAACTCCAGATTGGCGCGGGGATGCTATGGCCAACCAGCTTGCCTTCACGCGAACCCTCGACAACAAAGGTATCCGCGCCTGCCGTGATGGTCTGCGGCAGCGGCGCACTCACCTTGATGTGTTGCGCGCTCGATGGCGCAGGCGCCAGCGCGAGAGGGAGCGTCGCCTCGCGCAGGCGCGCATAGGTCAACGCGCTGCCTGCGCCGCCAATCGTCGCTGCGCTCCCTCCCATCAGCAGCGTATGGCTCAGCGGAAGCCACTCGACCCCAGTGTTCGCGTCAAGGTCTCCATCGCGAACCAGGTCAGGTTTGAGTGTGTCCGTGTCTCCCTTGGCGGAGGCGCTAGCGCTTGCCGGCGTTGTATGCGCGAGCAGCAGCGCGCCATTCGCGAAGAATTGCACGAGGCCGAGATTGCAGTTGAAGGCAGGCGTCACGGCCTGACCAAGCGCATTCTGCCCGCCGCGCGCCGCATAGGCCGCCGCGAATTGCGCATTCACAGGATAGGTCTGCGCGCCGAAGCTGGCGTTCGAAGCAGTGAGCGGTGTCCGGGCAGTCGCATTCACCCATGCGCTCGCGCCCCGTGGGATACGGTCGGGCGGCCCGGCAAATGGCGTGAAGCGTCCCAGCGTTGGCCAGAGGATGCTGGCCAGCAGCGCCGGAAGCAGGAGCAGCGCCGCCGCGCCAGCCAGGCCGCCCCACAGCAGTGGCGTTGGCCGTCGGCGCCGCCGAAAGGGTGTCAGCCGCAGCGGCGGAATGATCTCATCCAGCGCCAGCGCGGTCATCGCGCGCGCCCGCGCCAACGATGGAGCTGGCAGCGCGCTTGCTATGCCTGGCAAGAGAGGCTCAAGAGACTCATCAGATGTCTGCGCTATGAGCGGCGTGAGCTTTGCGCTCACGGGGCGATCAGACTGATGGCTCTGATCGGCTGGCCCGCTGGTAGCGTTCGTGACGAGCGGCGGCTCAGGCGGCTCGATTGACCACATGGCTGACGCTTCGGGAATCGGTGGCAGCAACGGTCCGCGCGAGCTACTTGAGCTCCTGGTGTCATTGGCTTCGGGCGTCGCCTCGGTGTTGGGCGCATGAGAGACACCTCTCGCGGGGAGTGCGCTGCGCGCATCGGGTGCGGTGGCGAACGTCGTCGCCGCCTCCTCGATGCGCGCGTCGCGCTCTTGCGTATGCTGGTCATCATCGCTCATCACCACGAGGTGCGCCTCCTTTCCTACGCGTGTAGAACATGCGCGTGAGCGCACATACGTGCGCGCTCGCATCAGCCAAGTCGCGAATCGCGGGCCAATCTGAGCCTTTCTGAGCCTTGTGGGCGGCGCTAGATGGCGCCTCGCGTTCGCGCGGGCCGTGTCTTATGTCAGCGCGTTACAACAGGATGGATAGGATGGATAGTAGGTATAACGT
>DASQSS010000364.1:0-14381 GCA_035642255.1 Ktedonobacterales bacterium
CCGCGCAGCTCTTCGGGCGTCAGCAGCAGCTCCTCGCGCCGGGTGCCAGACTTCACGGCATCCACAGCGGGGAAGAGACGGCGCTGCGACAGCTCGCGTGAGAGGTGCAGCTCCATGTTGCCGGTACCCTTGAACTCCTCGTAGACCACGTCATCCTGCCGGCTGCCAGTGTCAACGAGCACGGTCGCCAGGATGGTGATGCTGCCGCCCTCCTCGAGATTACGCGCCGCGCCGAAGGCCCGACGGCCCGTATCGAGCGCCTGCGCGTCGATGCCGCCGGAGAGCGTGCGCCCTCCGCTGCGCGCCGAGAGGTTTTCGGCGCGGGCCAGGCGGGTGAGCGAGTCGAGCACCATGAAGGCGTCGCGACCCGACTCCGCCACGCGCTTGGCGCGCTCCACCGCCACCTGGGTGAGCCAGGCGTGCCGCTCAGTGCTCTCATCGAAGCTGGCCGCGTAGACATGGCCGCCGCGCGGCTCCAGACGGCTGCGCAGGTCGGTCACCTCTTCAGGCCGCTCACCAACCAGCACCGCCATCACCACCGCATCCGGATAGCCCAGCAGCACGGCTTCCGCCGCTTCACGGATCAGGGTCGTCTTGCCGGTCTTGGGCGGCGCGACGATCAGCGCGCGCGAGCCGAAGCCCAGTGGCGCGAACAGGTCAATGATGCGCGCCGAGATTGGACGCGCGTTCTGCTCCAGCCGCACACGGCGGTCCGGGAAGGTCGCCGTCAGCTGATCGAAGTGTGGGCGTTCGCGGGCGGATTCCGGCGTGTCGTCGTTCACTGAGTCGAGGTTGACGAGCGAGCGACGGTTGCCGCGCTCCTCGACCTGCCCACGGATGACATCGCCGGAGCGCAGCCCCCAGCGGCGCATGTCGTCGAGCGAGATGCGGCCGATGTTCTGGAGTGTGCGCTCGTCGAGAATGTCGGCGGTCGCGGCGCCATGCCCTGACGGGAAGACCATGCCGGCAACCTCAACCGTGCGCGCGTGCTGCTGCGGCGCGGGCGGCTGATTGCGCTGGACGGGTGGCGCATACGGGGTGTAGCGCTGATCCATGGTCGCGTTCGCGTTCGGGTTGGTGTAGATCGGCGGCAGCGTCATCTGCTCGCGGCCACGGCCACGCCCCTGGGCGGATTGCCCACGGGTGTCGCGCGTGTCGCGCGTGTTTTGAGGCGCCCCTCGGCGATCCTGGCGATCCTGACGCTCCTGGGGGTAGCTACCACCTTGCTGGGAATAGCCCTGCTCAGTGTGGCGGCCGCCCTGACGACGCTGATCTCGCTGGTCCTGGCGCTGGTCCTGGGGATAGCCGCGCCCATGCGAGCCTTGAGCGGGCGCGTCAGGATAGCCGCCGCCCTGCTGTGGGTAGCCCTGACCGCTTCGCCCGCGTGACCCGCGCGCCGGCTGATCCTGCTGGCCGCGCTGGCCACGCTGACCATAGGGGTCAACGGGCGCGTATGGTCCAGCGGGCGAGTAGACGGTGTATGGCTGACCGCCGCGCTGGTCGCCACGCTGGTCGTCGCGACCCTGTCCGCGCTGGCCAGCGGGATAGTTCGCAGCGGGATACTGCGGGGACTGCTGCGGAGGCTGCTGCGGATACTGTGGCTGGCGCGGCTGGCGTCCCGTCTCACCACGACCGCGATGCTCGGCGCCGCGACCTCCGGGCGAGTAAGGGATGGCTCCGCGTGAGGTCCCACCCTGCGCGCTTCTGCCACCAGGCTGGTATGCGCTCTGCCCACCGTTGGCGCCATTCGATCCACTCGCCCCGTTGACGCCGTTGACGCCGGGCGCCGAGGGCTGCTCATAGGCGCGCTCAATGTGCGGCGCCTCCTGTGGCGTTTGCTCGGGCTGGCTGACGGGCTGGCTCGTGGCGCGTCCATAGGGTGCGCGCTGCCGTCCGTCGAAGCGGCGGCGCAATGGCGCGACCGGCGTGTCAGCCGTCTGGCCCGTCTGGCCCGTCTCGCTGGCGGCTGGCTCGAAGCTCAGCCCAGCGCTTGTCTGCTCGGGTTGGCGCTCGCTGGGCGCGCTCATGATTGGCGCGCTCGGCGCGACCACCTCGGCGCCCGCTGGCTGTGTGGCGCGTGTGGCGCGGGCGCCGCGTCGCGCAGGCTTGGCGGGCACGTCCGAGGATACGCTGTCGGACGCAGCGGAGGTGTCGGAAGGCGACTCTGGCGCCGCTGCGGCGCGCGATGTCCGGCGGCGCGCGGGCGCGGCGCTCGTTGTCGGCTCAGCCGCTGCTGCGACCACTGGCTGAGCGCTGGTCGCTTCTTCCTGCGTGGCGGGCGCCGCTGAGGTGTTGGCCCGGCGCGCGCGGGTGGCGCGCGGGCGCGGCGCGGCGCTCTCGCTGGCCGTCATGTCTCCCGCCGGAGTGGAGGAGATGGCCGACGCCTGCACGGTGGTCTCGACGCCCGTGGGCGCGGGCGCCTTCCGCGTACGCGTGGTCCGGCTAGTCCGGCTAGGGGGTAGAAGGGTGTCCTGATTCTCTGGCACAGAGGCCTCCTGGAAACACATACCTGATCGCGATACAGCGGAGCGAGACGACGCGCGATGCGTGCCACGTCCGGATTGAGCGACACTATGATAGGTAAACGACATAATCAACTGAGCGATCTCGCGGTGGCCATCCTCAAGGCTGTCAGGAGGCCCTGCGCGCGCAGTCAAGGGCAGGTGAACTTCAGTCACGTTGCTGTACGATACGGGCCGCGCGCGCTCGGCGTCTGCGGCAGGCTCGTGATTCACATGATTCTTGTGATCCATGAGCGCTTGTCTGCAGGTCTAGTCGCTCGAGCGCCATGCGCTTCTGTGAAGCGCATATGCTGGACGTATGCTGGAATGGAACACGCTCCAACTGGTCAGCCACTGCGCCGGGCTCCTGAGAGCGCGTTCAGCGCGGCTCTGGCAGTCGTTTGCGATCGCCGGCAAGTTGCGGACAAATCGTGCGGTCGGCGGGCAGATTAGGCGCAGATTGCGCGCGAATTGAGCGATGACTGGCAGGCCATGCGCCATCCCTGGCGAGCGCGCACGCGTGAACGCGAGCGTTACTCCATGTCATACCGCGCCATACCGCCGCGACCCGACGAAGTATCAAGCCACACGCAATCCCACTAGAGTGTCGCCTCAAATTGTCATGTTTGACGCCGCTTTGACGCCGCAATATCGAGCGAGCCACCGTCAAGAAAGCGCCTGATCGCGTGTTTCTCGCAGCGTTCTCACGTATCCTGGCGCGCTTGGCTGAGTGCGTGATGGACATGCTGGTGGCCATCGGAGCGCAGGCGCAGAGGCGTGCATCGAACGGTGAGCGCCAGGGGCAAACGAACCGCGACATGAGGCGGCTGGGCCCCGAAAAAGCAAATGGCTATGGCATTCTGTGGCGTCCGTCGCGCTGGTTGCTGGTCGCGATCGAAGAGCCAAAGATAACGGAGTTAGAGGTATGCGTGGGGCAACGCTGGAAGTAAGACGCTAGAGCAGATTCTGGGCGTGAATCATCGCATCTAGAGCATCAGACGAGGCAGCGCGCTTAAAACGCACACACTAGCCTGGGTGGTCCCCCTTTGTTATACCAGCATTCGCACATGCCGGCAACCCATCTCCCCAATGTGCGCGTTCATTCGACGCGCTCTCCATCCTGCCAGCGCAATTCACTGGCCAGCGCTCACCTCAACATCGAGATGTTTTCGCCCTCGGCGCGACTGTACCGGCGCTGATGAGCCGGGCAACGCGCGTGCCACCAGGATGGGGGCTGGCAGGTTGACGTTGGCCTGCGTTGCCCCGCCAGGCGCATGTGAGGAGCGAACGGATGCGAATGGATGGACTCGAGATTGCGGAACGCCGCGAGCGTGTTGGTGGGTCACGCCGGGCAGGTTGGCGGACGCTCAAGCTCTCATCGCGCCCGCGATATGCACAGTATACCACGCTGCGCCGCCAGGTCAACAAGCCTGGCGCTCTCGGTTCTATCACAACCTGAGGCATTCGCCGCCCCACATTCGCCGCCCGCATCCCATCGGCGCCCCCAGTGGCGAGGGCGGCACGCTCTGGCATAGAATAGCGTTGGCGCGCAGGCGGCGTTGCGGGAGGCGATGGACTGCGCGATGAGTGAGTACGGCGACGATGGCGATGCGCGCACGGGCTATACGCTTGTTGCGCCTGAACTTGAACTTATCGTGCGACGCTTCTCGCTCCTCACCCTCTCGGAGAGGGGTTGGCGTGAGGGCTTTCGTGTCCCATCTATGATGAGGAGTCTGCGTTGAGAGGTCCATCCCATGTAGTCTTTGGTCTGGCGGGCGCCGTCGTCATCGCCAGCGCCACGCATGTCGCAGGGCCGTCGCTGTTTGGCGGCGCGCCGGTGACGCTCGATCTGGTGGCGGAGAAGGCGATCTTCTACGGCTTCGCGGCGCTCGGCGCGCTGACCCCGGACATCGACAACGCGCGCAGCACCCTCGGCCAGAAGCTAGGGCCGGTCAGCCGTGGGATTCAGCACCTCGCCGGACATCGCACCTTCTTCCACAGCATCCTTGGCATGGGTGTTGTCGGCGCCATCATCTGGGCGGCGCAGTACGGGCTGGGGCTGGCGCTCTTTCATTATGGCCTCATCGCGACCGGCGAGGCGCTCGGCTCCGGCGTCAACCCGGCGGGCTTCCTCGCGCCGGGTGTCGGCATCGCGTTCGGCGGCCTGATGATCGGCTACTTCCTGCATCTGGTGGCCGATAGCCTGACGGAGGGCGGCGTGCCGTGGCTCTGGCCCTCACATGTGCGCTATGGCTTCCCGCCGAATCGCCATATGCGCTTCAAGACGGGCACGGTCTGGGAACCGATCATCGTGGTGGCTGTCTCGGTCGCGGTGATCGTCGCTGTGGTCTTTGGCCACGTTGGCGTGTGATCTCACTCGCCGCCCTGTTCCCATGCGAGGGGAAACGGCGTCTCGTTCCTCTCATGGCCCTTGCGGACGCGGCGCGCTGAGCATCCAGTCGCTCGCAGAGGTGATGTTCATCGTCACGGTCGTACCGGCGCTCGTCCAGCAGTCATTGCCGTTCGCGGCGCATGCCACGCTCGTGAAGCCATGCGATGCAAACTGGTTATCCATGAAGGCTTTGACTGAGGCGGCCGTGCCCGCGCTGCAGAGGTCCTGTCCGATCGTGCTGGGCGTGGAGTCGCCGACGAGTCGTGTCATTGGTGGCCACTCCATCTGAATGCTTGCGCCTGGGCCGCCAAAGTCATAGTAGAGGGCATACTCTGGCGCGTGTCCATACATCGCCATATCCGCCGCATCGAACATGCTGCCGCAGGTCGGATTGGGCGCTTGCGCCAATGCGAGCTTGAACGTGACGAGGCCATTGGCGAGCGGCGTCACCTGCTCCAGCGAGAGGAAACGCGGCGCGCCCGCGAATAGCGCCTTGGTGAGATTATCCACATTGAAGGCGAAGCAGGAGCCAGCGCAGACTTGTTGAGCGTCGCCGCTATCGGGATCCTGCGTCCATGCCGTCCAGCCATAGAAAGGCAGCAGTTGCGTCAGTGGCTCTGGCCCCTTGCCAGTAGAGACGATCAGGTGACTGGAGTTGTTGGGAACACAGACGCTATAGGTCTTGATCGTGTATTGACCCGCTCCGCCGAAGCTGACCGCTGGCGCTGGAGCGACCGCGCCCGCCGGTAGCTCTATATTTGGCAGCGCCAGGCTCGCCGCCCCAGCGAATCCCTGGACCTGAGCGCAGGTCGTCGGCTCAGGGGTCGGCGTGTCAGCTGGCGTATCCGTCGCGGTGGCCGTTACGGACGTTGCGCCCGCCGAGGCGCCTCCGCTCGTCGAACCGTTCATCGCGCAGCCAGCCAACCCCAGGCAACCCAGCAAACCAGCCAGCGTGACGCTTCGCGCCAGCGTGCGCGCCCGTCTCCATGTGACCCCTGCCAACACAGCGGCAACCCTCCCCACGCTTGTCCCCCGCATCATCTAGCGCCTTTGTAATCTTATGCGTTGCGGGCAAGTATACGGATTTCATGGCGCTGCGCAAGGCAGTATCGCGCGCGAAGCCCTGATCTGTGCAGAGGATCACAGTCAGGCTGGCGTCATGGCGCGCTGACCGCTGATGTACGTCTCGGCGACGAGGTTGACGCCGAAGTGATAGGCTAGCTCGCGCTCGTCGGCGCCGCGCAAGACAATCAGGTCGCAGCGCTTGCCGGGCGCGAGGCTGCCGACCTCATCGGCCAGGGCGAGCGCGCCGGCCCCGCCCAGGGTGGCCGCTCGCACTGCCTCGGCGAGCGTCATGCCCATCGCGCTGACCGCGAGCGCGATCATCATCAGCATGCTCTCGCTATACGAGGTGCCAGGGTTGAAGTCGGTCGCCAGCGCGACGTTCAGCCCACGGTCGAGCAGGCGCCGCGCCGAGGGATACGGCGCGCTGAGGGTGAAGCTGCAGCCGGGCAGCAGTACGCCCGTGACGTCAGCCGCGCGCAGGGCGTCCAGCTCCTCGTCGGAGGCGTAGTCGAGGTGATCGGCGGAGACCGCGCCCAGCTCCGCCGCCAGCGCCGCGCCGCCAGATGGCCCGAGCTGGTTGGCGTGCAGCTTGAGCGCGTATCCCAGGTTGCGCGCCCGCTCCAGCACACGCCGTGACTCCTCGACGGTGAAGGCGGACGACTCACAGAAGACGTCACAGAAGCGAGCGTGTCCGGTGAAGGCGGGCAGCATCTCGTCGCAGACCGCATCCACATAGGCGGCGCGAGCCTCGGGTGAGCCGCGCCCCTCTGGCGGCAGGGTGTGTGCGCCGAGAAAGGTCGGGACGATGCGCGGCAGCCCCGGCTCTTTCGCCAGCGACTCCATGACGTCGAGGATGCGCCGCTCAGTCGCGAGATCGAGGCCGTAGCCGGTCTTGCCCTCGACGGTGGTCGTGCCATATGTCGCGAAGGAGCGCAGCCGCGCCTCGCCCAGCGCGCGAAGCTCGTCGAAGCTGGCGGCGCGGGTGGCGCGCACGGTGCTGAGGATGCCGCGCCCCTGCCGCGCCAGCTCTTCGTAGCCGACGCCCGCATGGCGCAGGTGAAACTCCTCGGCGCGGTCACCCGCGAAGACGAAATGGGTATGCGCATCCACGAAGCCAGGCAGAACCGCCCGCCCGCCCGCATCCACCATCGCCGACGGCGCGATGCCATCAATAGCGATCACCGCCGACGCCAGTTCTTCCGGCCCGACCCAGACGATGCGCCCATCGAGCGCGGCCACAGCTCCCTGCTCGATGACACCGAGCGGATTCGTGGGGTCGTCGGACTCCAGCGTGACGAGACGGCTGACGCCCGTCAGCAGCCAGTCCGCTTGCAGGCGAACACCTCCGCTGGCGGCGCTACTCATGGCGCTGGCCCAGCTTCTCGTGGATGGCGCGGGCGACGGTGGGTGTGACGATGCCGTCGAGTTCGCCGTCGAGCCGGGCGACCTCTTTGAGCAGGCTGGCGCTGACGAAGAGATGCCTGAGCGCCGTGACGATCATCAACGTCTCGATCTCGGGCGCGAGGTTGCGGTTCATCAGCGCCTGCTGGAACTCCAGCTCGAAGTCAGTGACGGCGCGCAGCCCGCGCACGATAGCCTTCGCGCCAACGCGCCGGGCGACATCCACTGTCAGACCTTCGAATCGCTCGACGCGCACATTGGTCAGCCCTTGCTCAGCGATGGTCGCGCGCCAGAGGTCGACGCGCTCGTCTGTGGAGAAGAGCAGCTTCTTGTTGGGCGTGGCGTAGACAGCGATGATGAGCTCATCCACCAGATGCGCCGCCCGCCGCGCGATGTCGATATGCCCGTTATGGACGGGATCGAACGTGCCAGGATAGACGGCGATCAGGCGGCGGTGGTCAGGCGTCGGGGGCGTTTGCTCTGCGCTCTCGCTTGATGCCGTGGCTGACGTTTCGCCTGACGTTTCGCCCGAAATCTTGCCCGAAATCTTGCCTGCGGGATTCGCGCGCCGTTGGGCGTCCTGCTGCACTGCCGTGTTCTCGCTTTCTGCCGACTCGCTGTCAGCGGCGCCGGATGGCCCTACCAGGCGTCAGAATGGCTGGCGGTCGAGCGCCTCACGCAGCCATTGTAGCCATGCCAGCGCGGGATGTCCACTTGCCCTCATCCGCGACTCGTTCGCCCGCTGACTGGAACCTCTGCGCGAGCGCAGTCAGTTGAGCCTTCGCGGCGCGCCTGGTAGGGTAGAGCAACCGCTTGCTTTGCTGTGATGACGCGGGCAACTGCTTGGCTGGCGGTTGAAACCGCGTCTGGGTGGCCCCTGCTGGGCCGCGACGTCCGCCTGCGCGGACTGAAGACCCGCTTCTGACGAGTCACCTTCGTCGGGATGGCGCTTGCCGCGCTTGGCCTGGCTAGCAAGTAGATGGCGCGCCACGCGCCGAACCTACTCCGCCTGATCCTCCGCATCCTCCGCATCCTCCGCATCCTCCGCATCCTCCACATGCTTCGACTTGCGGCGCTCATCCAGGTTCAGGCCAAGCGCGAGCAGTGTAGGCGAGAAGATGTAATAGCCATAGGTGGTGGTGATCTCGAAGCCGCCGGAGCGATAGAGCGCGATGGCGGCGGTATTATCGGTATCCACCTCCAGGGTGACACGCGACGCGCCCTGTGCTGTCGCGAGCGCGCACGCCTGGGCGAGCATGCGCCGGCCCAACCCCCGCCGCTGATAGCTCGGATCGATGCCGAAGGCGTAGATGCCGGTGGAGTCGGGCATGACGCTGAGACGGAAGCCGCCGATGATCGCGCCATCGAGCCGCGCGACGTAGACCTGCTCAGTCGCGACCGCCGACGCGCTGGTGAGGTCGGCCAGGAGTCGCGCCTCGGCATGGCCGAACGCCCGCGCGAGCGCCGCCGCCAGCGGCTGATATTCTTCGGGTCGCGCTCGCGCGATGGTGAAGGCGCCCGCATGCTGAGCGCTCGCCGTCGTCGAGATGGACACCGCGCCGCGCCAGAGCATGCGATGCTCCGCGAAGGCGCGCTGGGTCGCCAGCATGTGCAGGAAGATACGCCCCGAGGTTGACGCGTCTTCGCAGACAGCAAAGATCTGGTCGCCGCCCGCCCCCTTGAAGCTGGCCCGCGCGGTCTCGAAGAGGCGCATGCCCAGCCGTTGACGCCGCCACTCCGGGTGGACCATACCGCACATCTCGGCGGTAACCGCGTCGCCATCGAGTGAACAATAGCCGACCAGGCGCTCTCTCGCCCGCGCGAGCAACACAGCGGAATAGCTCACGCTAACAGGCTCAGCGGCGCCGTAGCCGAGCTTCAGATCGAGCCCTTCGAGCGTGTCACATGTGGCCTTGAGCGCGAGAACCTCGGCCATCTCCTCGGCGTTGAGGCTGGCTTGTCCGCTGATAGTGATCTCATCGGCTGTGGTCATATCGCTTGTCCTTTTCGCGCTCCGTGCGCTTCCCGCCACCCGGCGCGCAGCATATCGCGCCGCCCGCCAGCGCGTCAAGGATGGCCGCCGGCGCTCCGCTCGTGCGCGCTCCGCTGGCGCATGTCGGGCGGTTTGCGCCGCCACTGCGGTATGCTGTGGCGGACGACCCAAGTGACGCGATGATCGAGTGAGTTCAGGAGAGGATGACACATGGCGACGGAGCCAGTGGCGCCTGCGACACAGAATACCCAGCGAACACAGGGCGACATACAAGGCGACACGCAGCGTGAATGGAAGATCGTCGGCGTGGTCGGTGGCGGCGCGATGGGATCGGGCATCGCCTATGAGGTGGCGCGCAACCTCGACGCGCAGATCATCGTGCGCGAGGCCGACGCGCATACACTGGCCCGCGCCCGCGCCAATGTCGAGCGGCTCATCGAGCGCCCTGCCCAGAAAGGGCAGATCACGCGCGAGGTCGCCGACGCCTGGCTGGCGCGCTTCACCTGGACGACCACCCTGGCCGACCTCGCCCCGGCGGACATCGTGATCGAGGCGGTCTACGAGAACCTGCCACTCAAGCAGGAGATCTTCGCCGCGCTCGACAGCATATGCGCGCCTGATGCGATTCTCGCCAGCAACACATCGGGCCTGCCCGTCACGCAGATCGCCTCGGCGGCGCAGCGACCTGAGCGCGCGCTGGGGCTGCATTTCTTCAACCCCGTGCCCGCCATGAAGCTGGTCGAGATCATCCGCGCCTATCAGACCAGTGATGAGACAGTGGCGCGCTCGCAGGCGTTCTGTGCGCTGCTGAAGAAAGAGACGATCCTCTCGAAGGATTATCCTGGCTTCATCACCACCCGCATTGGCCTGATGATGATCGCGGAGGCTATCCGCTGCCTGGAAGAGGGCATCGGCTCCATCGAGGACATCGATAAAGGGATGAAGCTGGGCTTCAACTTTCCGATGGGCCCGTTCGAACTGGCCGACCTCGTCGGGCTGGATGTCACGCTGCACATCCTGGAGGCCAACCGCGAGGCGCTGGGCGAGCGCTTCCTGCCGAGTCCGCTGCTGCGCAACATGGTCACCGCTGGCTACACTGGACGCAAAGCCGGTCGTGGCTTCTACAATTACCAGAAGTAGTCCAGAACGTCTGGTCGGGCGCGTGACCTGCCGCGCCTCCACCGTGAGGCCAAGCGCAATCCCAACGAGCGCAAACCCAACATAGGAGGATCCTGAACCCATGTGCTTCGATCTCGATTCACAGCCACCCGTGCAGCAAGCCATTGGCAGCGACGCGCGCGGCGAGGAGTTGACTCTGACCTCTGCCGATGGAACTCCGTTCGCCGTGTACCACGCGCAGGCTGATAGCGCACGCCGCAATGGCGCCGGCATCGTCATCTTGCCCGATGTGCGAGGGCTCTATCAGTTCTACAAAGACCTCGCGCTGCGCTTCGCCGAGGCGGGCGTGGAGGCGATCACCATCGACTACTTCGGGCGCACAGCTGGCCAGTCGACGCGCGACGAGACCTTCGAATACATGCCGCATGTGCAGCAAACAAAGCAGCCGCAGATTCGCGAGGATGTGGCTGTGGCCATCGCCAGGCTGCGCAGCGGAACGAACGCGCCTAAGGCGATCTTTACTGTGGGCTTCTGCTTCGGCGGCGCCAATTCGTACCAGCAGGCGGCCAACCATCTCGGCCTCGCGGGCGTCATTGGCTATTACGGCTCGCCCACTAATCCCGCACGCGACGGCTCACCCGCGCCCATCAGCCGCATCGCCGACTTCGAGTGTCCCGTTCTCGGCTTCTTCGGCGGCGCGGACCCGAGCATCACCGAGGAGCAAGCGCATCAGTTCGATGAGGCGCTGACGAAGGCGGGCGTCGAGCACGAGATCATCGTCTATCCCGGCGCGCCGCACAGCTTCTTCGACCGCAAGTACGAGGAGTTCGCCAAGGAGTCTGAGGATTCCTGGAACCGCGCGCTGGCGTTCATCAATGCCCACACGCCCCAGGCCTGAGCGCGCCTGAACGCGCCTGACCGCATGCTGTGGCGCTGGCTGTGCCTGCCTCCATCGGCGCACGTCGCGAGACTGGAGGGCGCATGATCAGGGTCACAGCCGTGGCGTGTCGTTTCATGTGAAACACGCAGATGCTTTTCGGGTGCGGCCGCCGAACTTTGGAGAGCGTCATGTAGTACCGCGGTCCTCACAGAGGGACAGATAGAAGCCATTCGCAGTAAACTGACAGCCGATGTCCCTGGTCTGGCGTGTGATTGGCGCCGTTGATCACCAACGGCGCTCCACCGACCAGACGTCGCCAGCATGTGGCGACGTCGAGAGCTATTGGGTGTATACGAGAAGGGCGCCGCTACATGGACTCCAACCGTCCCCCGTATCGCCCCAGAACGATCGGCCAGTCATGGCGCGACATGAATCTTCCACGCGGGCGCAAGGTGGGCGATCTTCCGTCTCTGCCTGATTGGCCCCCGCTGCCGGAGGAAAACCCTCGGCCCGATTGGCCCCCATTGCCGGAGGATGACCGTCGGCCCGATTGGCCTCCACGCGATGAGCAAGCAGCGTCATCGCTTCAGGAGGACGATCAGTTCGAGCGTCAGCGGGCTGACGGCGGCGAGCCTCTGTGGCCTGGGCGTCCGCCGGGGCCGCCGCGCGGCGCGACGAACTTCAGGACGGACCTCTGGAGCCGGTGGCGTGGTATGTCGCGGCGCAGACAAGTAGGCGTCGTGGCCGCTGTTGTTCTGCCGCTCCTGCTCATCATCACCTGCTCCAGCGTTGGACTCAGCATGCTTGGCGCGGCGGGAGGCAGTTCTTCGACGCCGTTGTCCGCCGCGCTGCCGACGCAGCAGGCGACCGGGTCGGCTACCGCGCCAGGCAGTTCACCGACGGTGGGCGGCGCTATAGCAGCGCCAACGTCTACGCGCGTCGCGAGTCAGCCGCTTGCGATCACCTTCACCTGCGCCAGTGGCAGTGTCCGTGGCACAGGTAGCGTCTGTGTGCATACGACGCCCTCGGCTGTCCTCAATATGACAGTGCGCTACTGTGACGGCTCCTACGCCAAGAACGTGCGCAGTTCCGCGGTCGCTGACACAAGCGGCAACTACACCTGGAGCTGGCCCATGCATGCCGTGTGCGCTGGCGCCGCGACCGCGACGGTGACGGCAAAGTCGAACGGGCAGACCATTACGGCCACCAAATCGTTTACCGTCACCGCGTAGCCGGCATCTCTGGCCCGCCTGAACCAGCCACGCTGACCATCGCTCGCGACTAGCATGTGACGAGCATGCGGCTGGCGATGTGACGATCGCATGATGCGCACGTTGAACACCATAAGTATCGTATGCTTGCCAGATAGATCGCCTGATGAGGGAGAGCGCATGCCATCTCAAGATGACGCTCAACCGCTTGCGCCATTCAGCGTGCTCTTCGACTCAGGTGAAGGCGTCGAGACCGCGCTGCCTCCCGCGCTGGCCGCGCTCTACGGGCGCCTGGCCTTTCCGGCGGAGATGGGTCGCGCCTGGGTCATCAGCAACTTCGTCGCGTCGATTGACGGGGTCGTGGCCTATAACGATCCTGTGCCGCCGGGGAAAGGCGAGATCAGCGCGAGCGATCCGCACGATCGCGCGGCGATGGGGCTGCTCCGCGCGCTGGCTGATGCGGTGATCGTCGGCGCCGGAACGTTGCGCGCTGTGCCGCGCCACCTCTGGACCCCGGCGTACATCTATCCGCCACTCGCCACGGAGTACGCCGCGCTGCGCGCAGCGCTGGGCAAGCCGCCCGCGCCGCTCAACGTGATCGTCTCGGGCAGTGGCGCTGTGGACACAGCGTTGCCCGTTTTTCAGCGCGATGACATCGCGACGCTGTTGCTGACCACGCGTGACAGCGCGGCGCGGCTCGCTGCGCAGGCGCTAGGCCCACGCGCGCAGGTCCGGGCGATCGATGCGGCCGATGACGGCGAGCGTGGTGAGGGCGACGCCATCTCAGCCCTCGCCACGCTTGATGCGACCCTGACCACGCTCGCCGCGCTCTCGCCCAATGGCGGCGCCAGCCAGCCGCTGATTCTGGTGGAGGGCGGGCCGCGCCTGCTGGGCGGCTTCGTCGCCGAGGGGTTGCTCGATGAGCAGTTCCTGACCATTGCGCCGCAGCTCGTGGGCCGCGACGACCAGTTCCATCGTCCGGGCCTGATCGAGGGGCGGCGACTCGCGCCTGATCATCCCCGCTGGGCGCGGCTGGTGAGCGCGCGTCAGGCTGAAAACTTTCTCTTCCTGCGCTACCGCCTCACCCTGTCGTCCGTATGATGGACATGCCCGGCATGCCCGGCATGGCTGGCATGGCCGGCGTGAGACGGCGCCGTGTGGATGAAAAGACTCTTATCTTATTCCAATGCGCTTGATAGCGAGAACTGCTATGCTCAGGTGTGGGATGGGGAGGCCCGTCTCGGACCGCGCTGGCGCCATGACACGATGCACACGATGCCAGTGGGCCGCATGAGCGGCGTCTGTTCCCTGGAAAGCAAGATCAGGAGCGCGCATGGATATCGTCGACTTACCGGGGGTAGCTCCGGCGCGCATCCCTGAGCGGCACGAGCCACAGTTCAAGACGCGACAGCGTGAGCCATCCACGGCGCTGCAATTCGTGCGCTTCTGCACGGTTGGTGTCAGTAACGCGGCGGTGGATCTAGGCGCGCTCAACCTGTTGTTGCTGCTCTACCCGACGCAGAGCGACCTGACGCTGCTGCTCTACAACACCATCGCGGTCGCGCTGGCCATCCTCAACAGCTATCTCTGGAATACCCGCTGGACCTTCCATGATCAGGTGACCAGCACACGGCGCGAGCGGGTCCTCTTCGTCTCGCAGGCGCTAGTCAACATCGCCATCAACAACGCTGTGCTCTTCGGGCTGACCGATCTGCTGCCGACCGAGACGGGCACATGGTCCATGTTGACCGCGAACCTGGCCAAGCTCGTCGCGATGTTCGCCTCCTCTGGCTTCAGCTTCATCCTGCTGCGCACCATC
>DASQSS010000365.1:0-5684 GCA_035642255.1 Ktedonobacterales bacterium
AGCGACAGGCTGGCCCATCCCGGTGTGTGCCAGGATGGGTCAGTGAGAGCTGGTCACCCTCGCTACTTCACGTCAGGATAGGAGATGAAGACGGTCTTCGTCTCGCTAAACTCTTCGACCGCTTTGCGGCCAAGCTCGCGGTGTCCGTTGCCGCTCTGCTTCGTGCCCCCGAAGGGCAGATGCGGCTCGGCGCCCGTCGTGCCCGCGTTGATGTAGACGAGTCCGGCGTTGATGTCGCGGATGGCGCGGAAGACAAGGCGCGCGTCCTCGGTGAAGATGGCGCAGGAGAGCCCGTAGATCGTCGAGTTGGCGACCGCGATGGCCTCCTCATAAGATGCCACGGGAATGACAGAGACAAACGGCCCGAAGACCTCTTCCTGGGCGATGCGCATCGTCGCCTTGACATCGGTGAAGACGGTTGGCGCGTAGTAGGCGCCCTCGCCCAGCGCGCCCTCGTCCAGCGGGCGTCCACCCGTGACGAGACGCGCGCCCTCCTGCTGGCCAATCTCAGTGTACTCATGCACGGCGCTGACGCGGCCCTGGTTCACCAGCGGTCCCATCTCGGTCTCGCCCAGCAGACCGTCGCCCACGCGCAGCTGCTCCGCCGCCGCCGCCAGCTTGGCCGTGAACGCGTCGGCGACCTTCTCATGCACGATGACGCGGCTGGTCGCCGTGCAGCGCTGCCCGGTCGTGCCGAAGCCCGCCCATGAAACCGCCTTGACGACTTCATCGAGGTTGGCGTCATCCATCACGATGATCGCGTTCTTGCCGCCAAGCTCCAGGCTGACACGGCGCAGGTCACGTCCACAGAGCTCGGCGACGTGACGCCCCACCTCGGTCGAGCCGGTTAGCGAGATCATCGCGACGCGCGGATCGGTCACGAGCGCGTCACCCAGGACGCCGCCTGATCCTGTCACGAAATTGAGCACGCCCTTGGGCAGCCCGGCCTCATCCAGAATCTCCACCAGGTGCGCGGAGGAGAGCGGCGTATCGCTGGCTGGCTTCAGTACGACGGTGTTGCCCGCCAGCAGCGCCGGGAAGGTCTTCCAGGCGGGAATCGCTATCGGGAAGTTCCACGGCGTGATGATGCCGACGACGCCGAGCGGCTGGCGGATGGTCAGGCACATCTTGTCGGGGATGCCCGATGGAACTGTTTCACCCTCGGCGCGCGACCCCTCGCCCGCGACGAACTTACCGAAGTCAATCGCGGTCTGCAGGTCGCCCATCGTCTCGCGCAGCGGCTTGCCCATCTCGCGTGTCATGTCGCGCGCCAGTTCGGCCTGTCGCGCCTCCAGCAGCAGCGCCGCCTTGAGGATGATCGCCCCGCGCTGTGGCGCTGGCATGGCGCGCCAGGCGGGCAGCGCTGCCTCAGCGGCCTGAATCGCGGCGCTCACATCGGCGACAGTAGACTTCTGGAAACGCGCGACGATCTCGCTGCGATGCGCGGGGTTGGTGTCGTCGAAGGTCGCGCCGGAGACTGAGGCCCGCCACTCGCCGCCGATGAAGTTGAGGTAGGTGCGCGGCTGAGTGTGCTCCTGCGTCTCCGTTGACGCGGGCGAAGAGGTGGTCATAGCGTATGCTCTCCTGAATGGCTGGTATGGGTTGCTCTCGGGCGCTAGCGCTCCCTGTTACCTCACATCATGCGTCGAGGGCGCGCGTGAACGCGCGTGGTCGCGTCATGGCGGGCCGCGCCAGGGTAACGCGGAAACGCACCCTGGGCAGTATAGCACGCGGCGCTGGGACGGCAGGCTGCGCTGATTGGTTCGCGCGCTACTCACGCGATTCCGCGCCGATTCAGCGCCTCCCAGACGAGGCGCTGAATCGGCGCGCGAAAGCGGCCCCAGGCGCGATAGGACGACGCCTGATCGGGGTTGGAGCTGTCCTCCAGACTGTCGAGCTGATCGGCGACCTCCACAAGCTCGGCAGGTGCGATCTCGCGGAAGGCTTCGAGTCGCTCATGCGGATCATTCACCCGCAGCTCGCCGCTCACTTCATCCAGCAGAAAGGCGAGCGTCGCGTATTCGACCGGTTCAGGCGCGTCGGGCGGCTGATAGCGCGCTACAGCGAGGAAGCGCCGCGTCTCGACGGTCAGGCTCGTCTCCTCCTTCGTCTCGCGCAGCAACGCGCTCAGCACGGATTCACCGCGATGGATGCCGCCCGTCAGCAGCCGGAAGGAGCCAGGGGGATAGAAGTCTTTGCGGGCGAGGAGGAGCGTGCCTGAGCGTCTGCGCACGACCATGCAGACCTCACCAGGCCTTCGCCGCGTGTTGATCGAGGCCAGATAAGGCGCCGCTTCGGGATCCTGAACGACGCCGACGACCGGGGCGCCGTAGCGCGTAGCCAGCGCCGCTAGCTCGTCGCGCGCCCAACTAGGGTACGCCGCGTCCGCCGCGCTCACAGGGCGGTCCGCGTCGCGCCATCGGTCGCGCCATCGCTCGCGGTGACGTCCCTGCGCTTGCGCCGCGCCCACTGCTCACCGAACGCGAGTCGGCGGCCAATCGAAGGATGGTTGTAGAGCAGAAACTCGATCACAGGCGACGGCTCGGCCTCAGAAAGATTCTGGTTGGCGAGGCGTGTCATCGCGCCAATGAAGGCGTCAGTCATGCCGGTGGATTCCAGCGCATAGACATCGGCGCGATGCTCGACCCAGCGGCTGAATCCGTTGGTCAGCGGCAGCGTCACCAGTCCAAAGAAGCCGAGCGCGGCGGCGATCAGCGGCATCGTCGCGGGGTCAGCGAGCCCATGATATTGCGGGACGGCGTGTAACGCAGCGGTAAGCGCCAGATGCACGACATACAGACCGCCGAGCATGATGATGGATTGCGAGATGATGAGCTTGGGGATGTCGCGGTGGACCTGGTGGCCAAGCTCATGGGCGACGACCACCTCGATCTCGTCGGGGGTGTAGTGGTCGAGCAGGGTATCGCCGATGACGATGCGGCGTGTCGCGCCTAGGCCCGTCACCATCGCGTTCGCGGCGGTCGTGCGCGCGCTCATGTTCATCGAATAGATGCCACGCACGCGGGTATTGGCGCGCGCGGCCAGGGCCAGCGTGCGGCGCTTCACCTCGCCATCAGGCAGCGGCGCCAGCTTGTAGAAGATTGGCAACAGGAGCACAGGCGCAAGGTTGGCGAGCAGCGCTGTCACACAGAGCATCGCGCCGCCTGCCCACAGCCACCACCACTGTGGACTGGCCGCGAGCAGCGCATAGACGCCTTCGACAGCGATGACCTCGAAGACGAGCGACAGCGCGAGCCCCTTGGCCTCGTCGATGATCCAGCCACGTAGCGATTGCGTGCTGACGCCGTTGCGCAGCGGCAGGATGTAGCCACTGTAGTACGAGAGCGGCAGACCGATGAGGAAGACGACGGCGAAGATGGCAAGGAAGTACGCGCCCACCCGCAGCGGCAGCCAGCCAGCGATCGGGCTCCATGCGGGGATGGGGTTCAGCGCGTCGCGTAGCCAGAAGCCCAGCCCGCTGAAGAGGAGCGCGCCGACGATCAGCGCGCTCAGGCCGAGGCTAATGAGCGAGAGCCACTGCTGCTGATGGGCGTAGCGCCGCGCCTGCGCCTGCCGTGCGGTGTCGAGTGTGACTGGCGCGGGCGTCGATGCGTCCGCCGCGCTGGGCGCTGATAGCGACGCCAGTTCAGGCGGCTCGCCGAAAGCTTCGTCTGCGGCAAAGGTCGTCGCGAAGATGCCGCGACACAGCGAATAGCGCATGAGCAGCCGCCTTTCCAGTCCACACCCGCATCCACCACACGCACCTGCTCCACCACGACGCGCTAGGCCGAGGTCGGCGCGCCTCGCAGGAGCGTCTCGACGTTGGCCGCGCCCTCTGCGAAGTTGGTCAACTGCGCGACCGTGAAGGTGCGCGAGCCACCCAGCTGCGGGTGTGTCACCTCATAGAGGCCCTCACGATAGGGCGCGTCTTTGATAACGAAGCCAAGCCGTCGAAGCTCGTTGATAGCCTCGCCCTCGGCATAGATGCGGTCGATTCGCATGTGAACGTACTCCTGCGGGCCAACGACGCGCAAGCCAGGCGCTTTATGCCTTCATGCTGTGCGCTGTGCTGTGCGCTGTGTTATGACCGTGATGCCTTGCACCGGGTGTAGACTTCGCAATCTTCCACCACATACGCCTGGCAGGCGAGCCGCGTCTGGGGATTGCGATTCTTTGGGAATGTGCCAACCTGATTCATCGCCTGCTCCAGCACATTGCGCTCGGTGACAGCGCTGGCAGGCGAGACGCGCACACGGTCGGTCCAGCAGAGGCCATTGCCGTGGCAGTTGGCGATCTTCGAGAGGCCGAACCACATGCAATAGAGCGGGATGTCGTTCTCCAGCGCAGCATAGCGCAGCGACGTGCCAGCTGGGACATCGACGGTCTTGCCCTCATTGACGAAGGTGACTTTGGGCATGGCAACCCTTCCTGTTCTCTGGCATCTAGCAGGCGCGCGCGTAGCCGCGCCAGACACTTCACTGTGGCGCCCTCGCGCCGTTGCGCCGAGTCGCTCACAACGAGTGTAGCATAGGCCCGCCGAAAGGGTCAACGACGGGCATGGACCCCATCGGCCTCCATCGCTGGCTGAAGCCGGCAGCTTGCCTCATCGCACGCGCAGGGAGCCGCCGCCGCCCGATAGAGCGCGACGTGGCCATCAAATGACGCTGGCAGGACGCCACCGCATGAGAGTGAACAACACTGGAATGAGCCATCATCGACGCGCAGATAGGTTCCCTCCGGAGCATGTTCTCCGGCCTGGTATAACCGGGTTCCACATTCTTCGCATTGTCCAAAAAGGCATTCAGACTCCATGGTTTCTCATACTCCTTCCATCTCGTACCATCTCGTTTCGTCTCGTTTCGTCTCGACGCACCGCCGAAGCCAGGCAGTCAGCCATCAACACCGCTAGCTGGACTCCTCACTACCTGGATAGGGCGCCGGGTAAAGCGCGCGGAAGCCGCCGATAGCCGGATAGAGACGCATCTCGATTGTGGCCTCTAGCTGTCGCAGATGCTCCAGGTCGTGGTAGGCCCACTCGATGATGTGTTCTCGCGCGGTGATGCGCCCATGCTGTGGATGGATGCCGCCGTGCGCGAGTTGCGTGGGCGTCAGCGCCTTGAGGAAGGCGAGATTCTGCTCGCGCGCCGCCCTCCAGGCGCCCAGCGTCTCATGTGGCGACGATGTCGGAGCGGCTGCCCCGCCAGCCATCAGCGGAGCGCCATCTTGCTCGATCATGCGACGCACGCGCACGGGAATCACCGCTGTCTCGACATGTAGCATGTGTGCGAGCAGCTGGGAGATGCTCCACTCATCTGGCGCTGGCGACCACTCCTAGAGATCTTGCGGGAGTGGTTCCAGCAGCGCGCTCAGGGCCGCGGGCGTCGCGTCGAGCACACCGAGCGCCAGGTCGTACAGGTCCGCATTGTTTGCCATGGCTTGCTCCTCTTATGTCGCACGATCGTATGCGCGACCGCTCACACGAGCTGCGCGGTCTCCCACCCGCTGCCACAGGCCGCGACCACGTCGACGGGCGCTATGCGGCGCAGCGGACGCTGTGGTTGCTCCAGCGCCAGCGATCCGTCCGCCGCAACCCGCGAGCCAGCGCCAATGTAGCGGCTGCCATCACGGTGGTAAAGGATCACGCGCGACGGCGCTACCAATCGGCGTCGCCACTCCCGCCGCAG
>DASQSS010000366.1:0-20651 GCA_035642255.1 Ktedonobacterales bacterium
CCACCCAGCGTACAGAGCTACAAGATCGGCGCTAAGCGCGACGGCTCCCTGACAGCCATCGAGCTACGCGCGGTGGGCAACATCGGCGCGCTTGGCGCCTGGTTCTCCTCAGTCGGCATGCCCGCGAAGGAGATGTATCTCTGCCCAAACGTCCGCTCGATAGACGTGCCCGCGCGTACCAATCTGGGCACACAGGCGTCATTCCGCGCGCCAGGCGTCGTCGAGGGCATCGCCGGGCTCGATGTCGCGCTCGATGACCTCGCGCGCGCCCTGGAGATGGACCCACTGGAGCTACGGCGCAAGAATTACGCGCCGCGCTACCAGCTGATTGACAAGCCCTACGCCGCCAAGACGTTGCTCGAAGCGTATGACGAGGCCGCGAAAAGCGTCGGCTGGGCCACACGCGACGCCGAGGAGCGGCGCTTTCCACGCGGTCGCGCCAGCACTCTGCGGCGCGGCGTGGGCATGGCGAGCCAGCTCTGGGGCGGCGAGGGCGGCCCACCGGCGCAAGCCATCGCCAAATTGCTGCCCGATGGCTCAGCAGTCATCATGACCGGCACCCAGGATATCGGCACTGGCACGCGGACCGTGCTCGCGCAAATCGCCTCAGAAGAGCTTGGCATTCCGATCACATCTGTGCGGGTGGAGCTCGGCGAGACGGAGTTTGGCGTCTTTTCTCCGCCCAGCGGTGGCAGCATGACCCTCGCCTCGGTCGGACCAGCCGTACGCATGGCGTCGGCGGGCGCGCGGCGTGAGCTGATGGAGATCGTCAGCCATCTGGCCGAAGCGCCCATTGACGCGCTCGATTTGCGCGACGGCGCGATCGTCAACCGCGAAACGGGCCGCGAAATGGGCTCACTTGGCTCATTCCTGGGGCAGCTCGATGGCCATGAAGTGACGGCTCGTGGAATGCGCGGCCCCAACCCGGATGATGTCGTCGTCCGCACATTCGGGGCGCAGTTCGCCGAGGTCGAGGTAGATATCGCCACAGGTGTCGTGCGCGTGATCAAGATTGTCGCGGCGCACGACTGTGGCCGCATTGTCAATCCACTGACCTTCAGCAGCCAGATCGAAGGTGGCGTGATCCAGGGACTGGGCATGGCGCTCTTCGAGCAGCGCGTGGTAGATGAGCGGCTGGGCGTCTCCGTCAACCCGAACCTTGGCGACTACAAAGTTCCGACGATTCGTGACATCCCGGAGATCGAGATCATCACGTTTGGGCGTCCGAACGAGGCAGCCAACACGCTTGGCTCGCTGGGCGCCGGAGAACCGCCAATCATACCGACCCCCGGCGCTATCGCTAACGCCGTCGCCCATGCGATTGGCAAGCGGGTAACGGGGCTTCCACTGACACCAGACCGCGTGCTGTCGCTGCTGAGCGACCGATAGAGGGAACCAATCAATGCGCGCATTTCAGCATAGCTCCGTTCGCAGCGCAGACGAGGCAGTAACCGCGCTGCGGGCGGATACCGAGGGAATGACCAGCGTCATCGCCGGAGGAGCCGAGTTGCTCTCTCTGATGAAGGCCAATCTCATTGCGCCTACCCACATCATCGACCTGAAGCCCGCCCGCGAGCTGCGCGGCGTCACGTTCGCCGACGACGGCTCAGTTCGCATTGGCGCGCTGACGACGCTGGCCGATATCGAGCGCGACGCTACCCTGGCCGAGCGCCTGCCCATTCTGCCCGCATCCGTCCGCGAGGCCGCCACGCCACAGCTGCGCAACATGGCGACGGTCGGGGGCAACCTCATGCAGCGCAATCGCTGCTGGTATTTTCGTGGACCCTATACATGCTGGCAGAAGGGTGGGGACCAATGCTTCGCCCGCGGCGGCCAGAACAAATATCATGCGATCTTCGATGAAAGCCCCTGCGTCGCCGTGCATCCCTCCGACCTGGCGCCCGCGCTTCTCGCGCTCGAAGCAAGCGTCATGGTCGTCGGTCCGAGCGGAGAGCGGACGATGGCGCTGAGCGAACTGCTGCGCCCGCCAACGCCTGAGCGTCGGCGCGAGACGACACTCGCCTCGGACGACGTCATCACAGCGGTGACGATTCCCGCGCAGCCCACAGGCGCTCGCGGGGTCTACCTCAAAGTGATGGATCGACAGGCATGGGCCTATGCGCTGGTGAGCGCGGCGGCGCAAATATCGCTTCAGGATGGACGGGTGGAGCGTGCGCGGCTCGTCCTGGGCGGCGTCGCCAACACGCCACACCGGCTGCCCGATGTCGAGCGCGCGCTGGAAGGGCAAACGCTCACGCCAGAACTGGCGGCCCAGTCAGCGGAGCGGGCCATCCAGGGCGCCACACCACTTGAACACAACGCATACAAGGTTCAGTTGGCCCGCGAATTGACCCGCCGGGCCATTCTGCAGGCCGCCGGTTTGGAATGGTAGTGGGGTGGCCGCTGCCCTCGGCGCGCATGCCGCCGCCCAGCGTCATAGCATGCGCGAGACATCTGACGCTACAATCTGCCGTAAAGAAGGCAGAGGACGGCAGAGGGTGGCGCTCTGCGCCGAGGGAGAGGACACAGGCCGATGAGCGACGAGGTCAAGCAGCGCAAAGCCGAGCATGTCCAGGTGTCACTGGCGCATGACATCTCGGCGCCGCAGTCGGCATCCTGGGCGGACATCCACCTGATTCATCAGGCGCTACCCGAGGTGGACCTGGACGAGATTGATACCTCGACTGACTACCTCGGTCGGCGTCTGCGCTATCCCATCTTCATCTCCTCGTTGACAGGCGGTCACCCTGATGTCGCGATCATCAATGAGCGGCTTGCGACCATTGCGCAGGAATACGGCCTCGCGATGGGCGTTGGTAGCCAGCGCGCCGCGCTCGTCACACCGCAGCTCGCGGAGACATACAGCGTCACACGCGCCAAAGCGCCTGACGCGTTTCTCATCGCGAATGTCGGCGCGCCTCAGCTGATCAAGCAACAGGGCAAGGCGGCGTTCACCCTCGACGACGCTCAGGCCGCTGTGCGCATGATCGGAGCGGACGCGCTCGCCGTCCACCTGAACTATCTCCAGGAGGCGGCTCAACCCGAGGGCGACCGCAACGCGCGTGGAGCGCTCGCGAACGTGGGCGGCATCGCGCGCGAGGTAGGCGTGCCTGTCATCGCTAAGGAGACGGGCGCTGGCGTCAGCTATGAGCAAGCGCGTCGGCTAGCCCGCGCGGGTGTGGCGGCGATTGACGTTGGTGGCGCGGGCGGCAGCAGCATGGCAGCGATGGAGGCGCAGCGCGCGAACGATCGCGGCGATCGGCGCACTGGAGCCATCGGCGCGCTCTTTCGCGATTGGGGGATTGTGACGCCGATCGCTGTCGTCGAGGCCCACGCTGGCGCGCCCGACCTCCCCATCACGGCGACCGGAGGAGTGCGGTCAGGACTTGATGGCGCGCGCGCGCTCGCGCTCGGCGCGACGCTTCTGGGAATGGGGTTCCCTTTTCTGAAAGCGGCGGCGCAGAGCGAGGCGGCGGTGCGCGAATTCCTCGACCAATTCCTCGCCGAGCTGCGTGTGGCGATGCAGCTAACAGGCAGCGGATCGGTCGCGCAGCTGCGACGTGCGCCAGTCGTCATCACGGGCGCCACCCGCGAGTGGCTCAACCAACGCGGCTTTGGCGAGCAGATGCGCGGTCTGGCGCAACGCGGCATGGATGAGATATAAATGGATGAGCCGGACGATGCGCGCGTCGCAGCGCAACTCTGGCATGAAACACGCGTCTATGGCGCGCATGGAAGCGCCTCTGACGCGTTGGAAACTCGTCTGTAGTTTAGACGAAATTGGGCGAAATCGGCATGTGATATGCGGGCTGCGGACAACGGAACCCGCGTATTGCAGGGATGACAAACGTTTCTGACAGCGCGCGGAGCGTCTCGATCAGGCAGCCACGTCGTTTGGCGGCGCGTCGCTGCGTACGCGCACAGTTTCGGAGCTTGGGCGTCGCGATACCCAAGAATGCATGCATGAGGTCGCCGAAGGATTGCGACCACGAGAGCCGGGAATGTGCGCCAGCACCAGGCGGCCGCAACGTCTGGTTAGCGGACAGGAGAACGAGTTATGGGGGTGCTGAGAGTCTTGTCGCATCACGGAGACGACCGAGTTGATTGGAATTACCCCGCCGTTCTAGTTGGCGACGAGGAAGCCCAACAGGCCATCCGCGAAGCAGAGCGCATTTTCGCTGAGCAGCGCGCCCGCGGCTCAACTGCCGTTCGGGTCAACCCCGGCAAGCCCGCCGAGCGCATTGACTCCTTTGATCCCACCGCGCAGGAGATCGTTATGATCCCTAGAGTTGTCGGCGGCTGAGGTAGGGAGCCACCATGAAAAGCGCCAGTGTGGTTTTGTTGTTTGTCACACTGATCGCGATGATGGTCGTGATGTTCAGGGTATCGGCGCTGCTTACGATGAGTCCATACTTTCGCTCGCGAATCTGGCCGTGGCTTCGCACGCGCTCGTGGTGGCCAGTGCCAGCGGAGCGCACCGCCGAAGCTTTGCTCAGGCGGCTGCTCGACGAGCACGAGTACGAGGCGCTGGGCTTCAACGGCTATCTCGAAGTGCCGAGCCGCGAGTATCCGGGGCGGATGTACCGCATCCCGCGCGGACCGGGTCAGGTGCAGGTAGTCGAGCACGGCAGAGTCACGGAGCGATTATGCGTGCAGCCAGCGGCGGTTGGCCTCCCGGAGGCTGATGTCGTGCTGATGCACAAACTGCTCCTGGAATCCGATGAACGACGCTACCTGCTAACGGCCAACCATTTTCCGCGCGCCATCTGGTACTAGACGTCGCTGGACGTCGCTGGACGGATCGCGCACGGGTCCACTGCTGTTCCCGTACAACGAGCAGACAATGGAAAGGGGCGACCCATCATTGGGCGCCCCTTTCGCATGCTCGCATCGTCCTGCGGCGCGCGCTACACCTCGACGACGACCGGCAGAATCATCGGGCGGCGCTTGTTCTGCTCGTAGATGAACTCGCTGAGCGTGTCACGAATCTTGTTCTTGACGTAGTTCCAATCAGCGGGGCCACCTCGCGTCTTCGAGTGCTTCTGAAACGCCTGAATGACACGCGCTCGGGCCGCCTCCAGCAGCGCCTCGGATTCACGTTCGTAGACGAACCCGCGCGAGATGATGTCGGGCCGAGCGAGTGGCTCGCCGGTCTCGGCATCCACAGTCAGCGTCACGACGAGCACGCCATCGCTCGATAGCGCTCGCCGATCGCGCAGCACGATCTGCCCGACATCGCCAACGCCGGCGCCATCCACGTAGACATTGCCGCAGGGCGCGTGATCCACGATCTTGATGTCGCCATCGGCGTTTAGCTCGATGATGTCGCCGTCCTGTGCGACAATCGTGCGATTCGGCAAGACGCCCATGCTCACCGCCAGGTCGGCGTGCTGAGACAGCATGCGATACTCGCCATGCACGGGAATGACGCAGCGCGGTCGGGTCAGCGCCAGCATCAGCTTCAACTCTTCGCGGCTGGCGTGACCCGAAACGTGCACCTGCGCCTTGCCCTGATAATGCAGGAGCGCACCCTGCCGCATGAGGTTGTCAATGTTGCGCGACACCGCTCGCTCATTGCCCACGATGGGTGTCGAGCTCAAGATGACCGTGTCGCCACGCTCGATCTGCACCAGCCAGTGATCGCCGTTCGCGATCTTGGTCAGCGCCGACGTCGGCTCACCCTGGCTGCCCGTGCAGATGATGACGAGCTTGCTCGCGGGAATCTTGTTGATGTCCTCGGCGCGCGCCAACGTCCCGGCAGGCACATTGAGATAGCCCAATTCGATGGCCATCTGCACGTTGTTCACCATCGAGCGGCCAACCAGCGCTACCTGCCGCCCCTGGCGCACAGCGACATCCACCACCTGCTGCACACGCGAGATGAGCGATGCGAACGTCGCGACGATGATCCTTCCGGGCGCTTTGCTAAAGATGTCCTCGAACGTATCCGAGATGACGCGCTCGGACGGCGTGTAGCCAGGATGCTCGACGCGCGTGGAGTCACCGCAGAGCGCCAGCACGCCTTCATCGCCAAGACGGGCCAGCGCGCCGATGTCGGCGTGAAGCCCATCCACGGGGGTATAGTCGAACTTATAGTCTCCCGTATGGATGATCACGCCAATCGGGGTGCGCAGCACGATCGCGACCGCATCGGGAATACTGTGATTGATGCGAACAACACTGACATCGAAGGCGCCCGCCACCGTATGCGCGCCTGGAGCCACTTCAACCAGTGTCGCGCGGTCGAGAATCCGCCGCTCACGCAGCTTCACAGTAATCAGTCCCAATGTCAGCTTAGTGGCATACACCGGAGGAAAACCAAGCTGTGGCAGCAAGAATGGCAGGCCGCCGATGTGGTCCTCGTGGCCGTGCGTGATGAAGACACCGCGAATCCGGTCGAGCTTATCCGCAAGGTACGTCGTGTCCGGGATGACCAGATCCACGCCGAGCATCTCATCGTCAGGGAACATCAGTCCCCCATCTACGATCACGATGTCATCGCCGTATTCGAGCACCATCATGTTTTTGCCGATTTCGCCGAGGCCACCAAGCGGCACGAATCGGACTGACTGCGAGCGGGCCGCGCGGCCCGCGGGGCCATGTGGCCGAGATCGTTGTGTATCCAAGAGATGTATACGCCTTCCTAATATCTTCTTTCAGCGTGTGCGATGCGACGCTAACCTACCTCATGTCAACAGCCAGGCGCCGCGCCCTTGCGGCCACATGCCCATGACGGCGGATGCTCGGCGACGTTCATACGCCGATTCACCTCTGCGCCTCAGAAACGCCGCGCCAACGCTCCGTCTGTCTAGGCGCGCATGAACACGCGCGGCCAGCCTCGCATACCTCGCATCCGCTCACGCATCCGCTGTTGTGTACTCTATCACCGGGGACACGCTCAACGCCGCTTCGTCTGGCTTATGCCTGAACGTGCTGCTCAAGGAAGAGCTTGCCGAGCGTTGTCATCGAAACGACGTATTCATCGCCAATGAACGCCAGGTCGACATAGCCTTCGGCCTCCATCGTGCGCAGATCGTCGGTGACCAGCATGAAGCCCTTCACCATCCGGCTGATGTCACTCTCCGGCAGCGCCCCCCACTCGCGCAGCATGCGCAGCACGGCCACTTGCATCGGTGTCTCGTCGTCAACCGAGCGCATAACTTTCCTCTGACTCTCCAACCCATTCGCACCCAGTTCCCAGTTAGCGGCGCCAGCTCACCACTGCCTGCCGATATAGGAGCGTTAGCGAAGCGCGAGATCGCTCGCTCCCGCGATGAGCGTAGTGGCCGCGCCGCTTTGCGCGATGACAATGTTCGCTGTTGTACGGATCACGCCGGACGCGTCGGTTGTGGTCGCACTGACATTCGTCGCCACAACCGCTGAGCCGGACAGCCACACGGGAGCATAGGGAGAATTGGCATCAATCGCACTGCTCTGCCCGCTTACGTACAGCTTGTCGCCCTGATATGCTACGGCGCCACCAGACCCCAGGCTGATCTGCGGATGAACAGTGAGCGGCTGCGACGTCACCGCATTGAGCGGGGTCGAATCGCACCCTCCGCCGTAGTTGATATTGGTCGCGCAGACCGTGCGCGCCGCCACTCCCTTCTGCGCGTCTACTCCGCCAACGCGCTCGAACACCAGCGTCGACTTGCCAAGACTCCACGCGCCAGCGGTGGGGCGGCCCTGCGCGTCTGAATAGACATTGCCAAGCGATGTCACCTGCGAGCCATAGAGCTGATCGCCGTTCAACGTGGTCGCGATCTGTTCATCACGCGACACCGCGTCATTACCGAAGTCGTTGACGATGCCTGAAAGTCCAGCCGAGTTGAGTGTCGCGGTCCCCATCGCGCCCGTCGCGCCGAGCGTCGAGAGATTCATGCAGGTATAGTACAGAGTTGTCCCGACGACTTGCACGTCACCATAGGAGCGCTGCTGGCCACAGCCGTAATCCTGCGATTCGTTCACTGTGCTGCGCAGCTTCCAGGTACGCCAACCATTGGGATCACTGATATCATACGCGCTGACGCCGCCGCCGCCACCGGTGATAAGCCAGTCGTCGTTCAGCCAGCTATACGAATGACCGAAGACGCTTCCGGCGACCTCAGTGTTGTAGGTCGGGCAGCTTGCTCCTGACGTCGTCAAACAGGTCGAGAGATTGACATAGTATATCGGACCATCCGAGCGCATGGGCTGATCCGTCGCGAAGTTCTGCACGATCGCGAATGCCAGCGAGCGCCCGCTTGGCGACCAAACGAGCGGCCCCCATGAGATCGACGCGCCGTTCGAGAGCGTCAGGCGCGTCACCTGGACGGCTCCGCTGGAGCCCTTCACATGCGCCCACACCTGATTGTCATAGACGAAGGCGTAGTCGCCGTCCGGGCCATTGGCGCCGATCGTGGGCGGGTGAGCGGGATTGTCCGCCGTGGAACCCTGCAACCCAAGGGTGAAGTTGATGCCACTGGAGCCTCCTGAGGCGCTGCACCCGGTGAGCGCGACCAGCGCCACTAGCGCCAGCAGTAGCATAGTCCCACGAGCGCGTGTCGCAGTGCGCCAGTACCCGAGAGACATACACGGGTGGCTCCTCATGAATCGCTCCTCGATACCTGTGGTCTATCGCTTGGTCTATCGCTCGCGCCCGTGTCCCCTGTAGGCATGCGGACGCTCGTGCTCTGTGTTCGCGTATCCGCCACGGACTGACGCACGCACAGCGTCGCAACGCCCTGCGCATCTTCGGCCTGGCAACGCCAACCCGCCAGCGCCAATGCCTGCTTCAGTGGCGCGCCAGACGGCAGCAGCGCCCACTGCACGTGATACTGCGCAAGCAGGCGATCCCATCCAGGCGCTACATCCGTGATCGTGATGTAGTTGGCGAGAAACTGTCTGCTGTAGACATCGGACCGGCTATCAATGAATACATGATACTCCGGTAGAGCCTCATCCAGATAGCCGCCCCACTCATACGGATTGTAGCCGCGCCCGACAGGCAGCCCTCGCGACCGCAACCGCTGCGCCGCCGCTACCGGGAACGCATGCGTGTCCCACTGGGCATTCAGTACAGGCGATGATCGACCAGGCGCTCTGCCGCCATTTAGCGCCAGCAGCGCCACGACGCCAATCGCCAGCGCGGGCCACACTCCACGCCCCACCAGCCGTTCGATCCGTCCAGCACGGAGTGAAACCTCGCCCAGCGCCATCCAGGCGCGTCGCAGCCGCGTCCACAGACTCAATCGCCAGCCAGACGGCGTCATGGGACTCACCTGAGCGTTCGCGCCGTTGTGAAGCAGGCGCTGCGGCGCGACATCCACGAGATACGGCAAGCAGATCAGGGGCCAGAGCGGCACAAAGCGCACGTACGCAAAGCCCAGCGCTGTCCAGAGCGCGCAGAGCGCCAGCGCCAGCGGCTCGATACGCCTGCCCGCGCGGGCCGCCAGCATCCACACGCCGACCAGCAGAAAGACAAGCCCCAGATATGCCCAGAGCGGCGCGAGATGGAAGTCTGGCGACTGATACTCCTGGGTATACCGCGCGATCAGAGGGTTGAACGTGAACGCGAGCAGATGGGTCCAGTAGCCAGTTCCCCAGGGATTGAGCAATGTGGCAAGCAATGACCCGCCCAACGCCAGCGCAAGCGCCAGCGGACTCGCAGCGCGCCGCGCGGGAGGCGTTAGCCAGGCCACCATCGTCGCAACACCAAGCAACACGATGCCGCCGACCCAGCCCGCGTGAACATTGACCCACAGCGCTGTCATCGCGGGAAAGATCCACAGACGCCAGCGCTCACCCGTGCGCCAGTAGCGCCACAGCCACTCCGCCCACCCGAGCGTAAAGAGCAGCGAGAACACCTGCGCTCGCGCGGTCCATGCCATCGCTACGAGAGGCGCGCCCAAGAGTGTCAGCGCCACCGCAAGCAAGGGCGACGCGCCGTGACGACGCAGAATGCTGTAGAGTCCAAGCAATGTGGCCGCCATCAGAATGGATGTGGCGGCGATTACGCCATTCAGGCTGCCGACGCGAAAGGCCAGCGCATAGACCACCTGGGCGAGCCACTCCCACTGCACCGAAGGTTGTCCCAGCATACCGCTGAGAAATGGCTCTGTCCGTGGCAGCCCATGCTGGAGAGTGATCGAGCCGAGCGCAATGTTCCAGCCGACATCGCCATCTACCCCGAGGATGCGCCCCTGCAGGCCAAGCAGGCCCACCAGCAGCGCGCAGACGAAGATGACATCGCCAAGCGACGGCAGCGCCCAAGCTACAGCTCGCTCCGTACGGGAGAGCGCACTCCCCGTCTCAGACGTCTCGACCGCATCCGTCGTTAGCGTCGGCTGACTCATGCTCACTCGCTTCTCCGCCCGATGAATACTGCGCTGAATGTAGTCGCGCGCCAGTCTGTAACATATCAACGCGTGCGCTCTCTATAGTATGACGGGCGACTATGCGATCGAGCGCATGAGGTGAGAGTGAATGGAGCCGCGCCAGCGACGTGGTTGGCAGCGGCGCCATTGCGCGCGGCATAATTGCAGCGATAGCCACCGCGGCGGGAGTCCCCTCGTTCGCTAACGCGCGGAGACACGTTGACGTATGGTGACATATGAAGGAGCGACATTACGATGGGTATCTCACGTCTTTTTGGACGAAATCCTGACCCGGCGGCGAATGAGAAGCTGCCCGACGGCTCGCCGCGCCTGCCTCCCGGCCAGACGCTCACGGCGAAATGGCCGATCCTGACCTACGAGGCGACCCCAACCTTCGATCCCGCGACCTATCGCTTCCGCATCTGGGGCGAGGTGGAGGAGCCGCTCGACGTCAGCTGGGAAGAGCTTCAGACGCTGCCGCACGTGCGGCTGACCGCAGACTTCCACTGCGTCACTACGTGGAGCCGCTACGATAACGCCTGGGAGGGCGTCTCGATACGCGAGCTGTTGGCGCGCGTCAAGCCGAAGCCTGAGGCGAAGTTCGTCACGGCGCACTCATGGACTGGCTACACAACCAACATGCCGCTCGCCGACCTCGACGACGATGATACGCTGGTCGCGTTCAAGCACGACGGAGCGGAGATCGAGCGCGAGCATGGCGGCCCCGTCCGGCTGATCGTCCCCAAGCTCTACGCCTATAAGAGCGCCAAGTGGCTCAACGGGCTGGAGTTCATGGTGAAGGACCGCCCTGGATTCTGGGAGGTGCGTGGCTATCATAATCACGCCGACCCCTGGACAGAAGAGCGTTTCTGGTAGCTCCGCGAGCATATGAAACGGCCAGCGCATCACGCACGATACGCTGGCCGTTTCGCTATCTGGTCGCCTACGTTGTACCCGTCGTCTATTCGACCTCGCGCCCTAGCTGGCGCGGCGCATCCGCTGATACTCGCCACTCAGCTGCGTGATGAGCTGCCGCGCCTGCGCATAGGTCAGCTCGCCCTCTGGCTCGGGCCGCCGCAGCGCCTCACACAGCTTGCGAATGCTCACCTGCTGCTGCTCCGTGGCGGCTGGCTCATCACCAGTCACGCCAGTCACGGCGCCACCGCGCTCCACTGCCGCTGGCTCCTGTACCGGCGCTTCGCGAATGACACTCTGCCGCCGTGGGGCAGTGGACGCGGCAGTGGACGGCGCGCCAGCGCGCCGCTGGGACGCCGAGCGCCGATCAACCGGCGCATCCACCACTCTATCGCCTTCGTCCATTTCTGGGGCGAACGCCGTACCGTAGCCAAGGCCGAGCAGCGCTCGCCCTAGCGACTTTGTGCTCGCCTTCTCAATGTAGTCGGCGAAGTCTTTCGCCGACTCTGAGCCATACATCACGCTCTCATTGCCCAATACGTCACGCGCGACCGTTTTGAAGTGCGCCCAGCCCACTTCGCGGTCCAGCTCGATCAGCTCTGTCCTCACGACATACGGCTCTCGCGCCAGTCCAGCGGCGATCAACGCGCGCTGATCACGAATGAACCAGAGCAATCGCGACTGCACATTCAGATAGTCGCGCCCCTTCAGGTTCATCAGATGGTCGTTTGGGTCAAAATCGGGCGCGATCATCCAGTTTGAGGGAAAGTTTGGCTTCGATGACCCCTCTAGCGCGCCATCGTGGTTCTGACTCACGTTCTGGC
The DNA here is from genome assembly GCA_035642255.1 of Ktedonobacterales bacterium. GTDB lineage: Bacteria > Chloroflexota > Ktedonobacteria > Ktedonobacterales > JADMIN01 > JAKAIY01. Next base: position 12,095 of record DASQSS010000366.1, read on the forward strand.
TCCTCTGTTCCACGATCTCATTCCTCCAGGAAGCCTGTCGCCAGGCGCTTTCGCGAGGAGGCGTCATGCGCCTTCACTCACGATGTCATTCTTTGTCTGGCCTGCTCAAACGGCAATCCGCGCACGACATCATAGAACATAATTTCTAGTCACAGAATAGCATGCCACGCGCCTATTGGCAAGCGCCACGCGTCGGCGCCATACTGTATAGACCGTATAGTCAAAGCATTACTGAACGCTCGCGATCAAGCGGAACGACAGCGCGTGAACAGGTCACGAGCGAAGTCGCACAGCGCGCATTATCGATGGCCCCAACCGGTGACAGGGCGCGACGCTCGCTCGTCCTACAACTGGATGCGGGTGCGACGCGCCGCAGTCGGGCCTCGTCGCAATGACGCGGTGGAGAACTAGCGAACCTGGCGCAGAGTGGCGCCAATCGAGGAGGAAGGCATACACATGGCGACCAAAATCACCATGCCCCAGCTAGGCGAATCGGTCGCCGAGGGCACCGTCGGCCGATGGCTGAAGCACGAAGGTGATACCGTCAAGCGCGATGAGTCGCTCGTCGAGATCATCACCGACAAAGTCACCGCCGAGCTACCCTCGCCCGTCTCAGGCCGACTGGTCAAGATTCTCGTCGGCGAAGATCAGACGGTCAAGGTCGGCGTGGACATCGCAGAGATCGAGGAGCCGGGCGGATTGAGCGCCAGCGGCGCGAGCGGCCAGGCCAGCGCCAGCTCCACAACCACATCAGCGACGAGCGACGGCAGCGCGTCGAATGGCGGCGCATCAGCGCCACAGGCGAGCGCCGGCCCCGCCAATAACGGCATGGCGAATGGCATGGTGAACGGCGCAGCCAGTGGCATGGCAAACGGAGCGCAAACGCAATCCGTCGCGCGACCCGCTGGCGCCACGGCCACCGTGGAGCGTATCTCACCGCTGGCCAGGCGCATGGCGCAAGAGCACAACATCGACCTGAATCAGATTCAGGGTACTGGTGAGGGTGGTCGCGTTCGCAAGGAAGACATCCTCGCGTACCTCGCCCAGCCAGGCGCCTCCACAGCGACGCCAGGCACGTTCGCCGAACCGGTCGCTCAGTCCGCCCCAGTCATGTCAGCGCCAAGCGCGCCCGCGCAGCCTGTGGCGCCGTCGGTGACCTTCGCGGCAGAGGATGAGGTCGTGTCCCCATCGCCAGCCCGCCGCGCCATCGCCGAGCATATGGTGCGCAGCAAGCGCACGTCGCCACACGCGACAACACTCGTCGAGGTGGACATGACGAACCTCGCGCGCTGGCTGGAGCGCCATAAAGATGAGTTCAAGCGGCGCGAAGGTGTTGGTGTCTCCTACCAGACGTTCGCCATCAAGGCGGTGGCGGAGGCGCTGAAAGAGCAACCCTATCTCAATGCCTCATGGACGGACGACAACAAGATTGTCCTGCGCAAGCAAATCAACATTGGTGTCTCGATCGCGCTGGAGAACAACCTGGTCGTTCCCGTCGTGCGCAACGCCGACACGCTCAACCTTGTCGGAATCGCCCGCGCGGTCGCCGACCTGGTCAACCGCACACGCGCCAATCGGCTCATGCCAGCCGACCTCCAGGGAGCGACCTTCACGGTCAACAATCCAGGCGTATTCGGCACGCTCATGTCGATGGCCATCATCAACCAGCCTAATGCGGGCATCCTCACGATGGACGCCGTGATCAAACGGCCAGTCGTGATCGATGACGCCATCGCCATTCGCCAGATGATGTACATGTCGCTCTCGTTCGATCATCGCGTGATCGACGGCCTGGCGGCTGCGCGATTCCTCGTGTCCGTCAAGCGCCGCCTGGAGACCTGGACACCCGACAGCGAGATGTAGACCGCGCGGCGCACTCGCTCCATAGACGCAACAAACCCGCTGGTCAAAGCGCCAGCGGGTTTACCATGTAACGGCTTGATGATGACGGAAGATGAGTGCCGTCAAAGAAGGACGGGTGAGGGGTACGTCGTTGTACGCCTGCGCCTGTGTAGACCTAACTAGCGATAGCCGTCTCTCGCTCTTCGCGGCCAGCGCCTACGACTGCCTGAAGTAGCTCGAAATCGCGGGTGGCCAGGTCTTGCTGGTGCCACTCGTAGGTCTTGCGGAATGGGAGCGAAAAGTCTGGGTGTCGCGCTTCGACATAGAAACCCGCGCCTGTGCGGCCCAGATGCACTTCCGCTCCGGTCTGTTTGTTCGCGAAATGAAGCATTACAACTCACTTCCCTCGACGGTACGTACTTCACGTGAGGGGGCTAATGTTAACAGCACATGCCCACTGCCACTTTGTATTATACCGCATCTGTGAACCCTTTTCACGTCACTTTCTGGACGCTTGGCTCTCGCGAGCGCCGAATTTTCCTCAGGCGGCATGCGACCCGTGGCCCAACGCGCCCCGCAAGCTATACGGCCCATGTGTGCTATACTGACGGGCGAAATCCCAGTGAAAGAGGTACTAGCCCAGATGACCATCCAGCAGTCCACGCATGCCCCCGACAATCAGCGAGTTCTCGTCTGCGTCGCGTGGCCGTATGCCAAGACCAGCACACATGTCGGGCAGATTGTCGGATCATTCCTGCCCGGCGATATATTCGCCCGCTACCATCGGCTCGCGGGGCATGAGGTATTGATGGTCTCTGGCAGCGACGCCCACGGTACACCCATCACGGTGGACGCCGACAAAGAGGGTGTCACACCGGGCGAGCTGGCGGCGCGCTACCACGCGCAGATCGTGGACGTGCTTGACTCGCTGGGCATCTCCTTCGACCTCTATACAATTACCACAACCGAAAACCACTACCGTGTCACGCAGGATGTCTTTCTCCGCCTGCTGGAGAATGGCTACATCTTCAAAGATACAATGGAGTCGCCCTACTGTCCGACTGATCGTCGCTACCTGCCGGATCGCTATATCCTGGGGACCTGTCCCTACTGTGGATTCACCGACGCGCGCGGCGACCAGTGCGACAACTGCGGTCGCACGCTCGATCCAATCCAGCTGATAGAGCCGCGTTGTCGCATCTGTGGCAGCCTGACCAGCAAGATCGAGATTCGCGAGACAGAGCATTTCTTCCTCGACCTGCCGAAGTTCTCGGAGCCTCTGTCGGTCTGGCTAGAGCAGAACCGCGACCACTGGCGCCCGACCGTGACGAATTTCGCGCTCAACTGGATCAAAGAGGGTCTGCGCCCTCGCGCGATCACTCGTGACCTGGATTGGGGCGTGCCGATTCCGCTGCCCGGCTATGAAGGCAAGCGCATCTACGTCTGGTTTGACGCCGTCATCGGCTACCTCTCCGCCAGCATTGAGTGGGCGCAGCGCAAAGGCGAGCCAGACGCCTGGAAGCGCTGGTGGGAGCTTGGGCCGGGTGGGGAAGAGCCAGCGCGCGGCTACTACTTCATCGGCAAAGACAACATTCCGTTCCATGCGATCATCTGGCCTGCCATGCTGATGGGCTATGGCGATCTCGCTCTGCCGTACGACGTGCCCGCGAACGAGTTCATGCAGATGGGCGGACAGAAAGCGTCGAGCAGCCGCGGCAATGTCATCTGGACCCGCGACGTGCTCGATCAGTACGGCGCCGACCCGCTGCGCTATTACCTGACAGCCTCGATGCCTGAGAATCGCGACACCGAGTTTACGTACGATGAGCTCGTGCGCCGCAACAACGATGAGCTGGTCGCCGCCTATGGCAACGCGGTCCATCGTGTGCTGACCTTCACGCAGCGCAACTTCGAGGGCAAGGTTCCCGAGCCAGGCGAGCTGACACCCGCTGATGAAGCGATGCTGGCGACCGTCGAGCGCGGATTCAGCGCTGTGGCGCGGGCGATCGAAGCGGTCCATCTGCGCGACGGCCTGAACGAAGCCATGTCAGTCGCCCGCGCGGCCAACCGCTATCTGGACGAGCAGGCGCCCTGGAAGTCGATCAAAACCGACCGGGCGGCGGCGGCGCGCTCCGTCTGGACGATGCTCCAGGCGCTCAATGGGCTCAAGGTGCTTTTCGCGCCGTACACACCCTTCTCATCGCAGAAGCTGCACACGCTGCTCGGCTTTGACGGCGAGGTGACGGACTGCGGATGGGTGGCGGCTCCAGTGCCGTCGGGGCAGACGCTGCCAGCGCCCACGCCGCTCTTCGCCAAGTTCGAGGCGCCCAGTGGCGAGGCGGCCGTTGCCGACTGATGGAGCGCCGAGCGCGGGCGTCGTCATAGGTGTGGATCTCGCCGCGGGGCGAGGCGTCACGGCGATAGCGACGCTCCAGCTCGTAGCGACTCCGAGCGCACCCACTATCCTGACACTTCGCTCGCTCAGCCATGCCTCCGACGACGACGCGATAATCGCCGAAGTCCTCCGCGAGCGGCCAGGCGTGATCGCGCTCGATGCGCCACTTACGCTGCCCGCTCCGGTAGCTGCCGCGCTAGCTGGGCGGGCGCCTGACCCCAATGCCAGCCCTTACACCCGCGCCGCCGAGCGCGACCCGATCTGGTCACGTCTCGGTGTGCGACCCTTCCCCGTCTCCTTTCTGGGCGGCCTGACGTTTCGCGCGATTCCGCTCGCCGCGCGGCTGCACGCGGTTGCGCCTGTCAGTCAAATCATCGAAGTGTTTCCGTCTAGCGCGCTGGTCGCGCTCGGGTTGCGCGCTCCATCGACGCGCGGTCACGCCCGACGATCCAAGGCCGCCGTCGAAGTGAGACGTGCGGCTCATAGCGCACTGTCTCGCATAGTCGAGGGACTGTCCGCGCCCGCGAAAGACGAGGCGCCGCTCGACGCCGACAGCCTCGACGCCATTGCCGCCGCACTCACCGCAGCCCTGTTTACGCTTGGCGCCACACAGATCATCGGCGACCAGCGCGAGGGATGCATTATCATGCCTTCAGTGGATGCGGCTGCGCATCTCGGGCGCGCCCAGTAACCGAACAAGCGATTCTCACGAAATTCAGTCAGCAACAGGATTGACGGGCGTTCACCTACATGTTAGAGTTCCGTTACACCGCATGATCGTTACTGCCTACGCAAATATGCGTTCTATCACTAACACGCTATGCTGCACGCATGCTAAGGTTGCCGGCATAGGCATGTGCGCAGTGCGTGTCGGGTGATGAATAGATCAACACGCACGCCGAGACGTTGTTGAAAGGAGCCCATCCCGCCTGTACGGGCGAGACTGCTTGCTCTGACTGGCACATGTGGCCGCGAGTGTCAAGCGCGCCACAAACCCCGATCGCCAGGGTCAGCGACGCATGCCGCGCCCAGCCCCGCGCACCTTGCTTTCCATCCACCTGTCCGCATGGCTGACACATCGCGGAGTCGCTGACTCCCGAGGGAAGAGTCGTCAGCCAGAGGGCCCCATCTGTTTTTTGTGCGGTGGCTATGGCAGCCGCCACAGATACGATCGAAGCAGATCAGAGGAGAAGCATCGCGGTGAAACGATCACGTTCAATGTTCTTTGCCTCGCTGGCCACAGCGGGCGCGGCTGTCGCTGCGGCGGCGCTCATCATGACGGCCTCCGTTGGCCAGGCCAGCGCAGCGCCGAAATCATCCGGCACAGAAGTGTTCCACAGCATCCATACTATGGGTGTCAAAGGCGCGACACAGCACTCTCGGCCCACACACAGCTCGAACCTTTCCTACCACGGCGGCACAGGCGGCGTAGGTGTGGAGACAGGCGCCGACAAAGTGTACCTCATCTATTGGGGCTCACAGTGGAACAGCAACGATCCCTCGGGTGAGGCGAGCATCCAGCAGAACTTCTTCAACCACGTCGGCGGAAGCTCGTGGAACAACTCGGTGACGCAGTATTGTGAAGGCGTCTCCTCTGGCACGATCACCTGCGGCACATCTGGGACGCATGCCACGAACCCAACAGGTCTGCTGGCGGGCGTCTGGTATGACAACGCCTCTGCGGCTCCATCGTCCCCAACGCAGACACAGCTCGGCAATGAAGCGGTGCGCGCGGCTTCCCACTTCGGCAACACAACCGCGGCGTCGAACACGACCGTGCAGTATGTCGTCAACACGGCGACCGGCAACAGCATGAACGGTTTCGGCACACAGTGGTGCGCGTGGCATAGCTCGGTCAGCTCCAGCTATGGCAACGTCGCCTACACCAACATGCCCTACATCACCGACGCGGGTTCGAGTTGCGGCGCCAACTTCAATGGCCTTGGCCCCAATGCTGGTATCACGATCGTCGGCGGACATGAGTTCGGCGAGACTGAGTCTGACATCTTCCCAAGCAGCGGCTGGACGGACAGCAGCGGCAATGAGAACGGCGACAAGTGCGCCTGGATCAGCTCTGGCCAGGGCGCCTCGGCGAACGTCACAATGAACGGCGCGACATTCCCGGTGCAGTCACTCTGGAGCAATGCGTTCAATTCTGGCGCCGGTGGCTGCGTCCTCTCGTACTAAGCGAGCGCAGCGACCATATCCCTGGGGTGGGGCGCGCAAGCGTCTCACCCTTTCTTTGTCTTCACGGCTGCGCCTTGCAGAGAACTGACGAGGCGCGATGTTGGGAAATAACGCCGCACAATGGCGAAGACATCCGATTAGCGCGTATCATCGTAGCAGACATGCCCGGCACATAGAGGCGGCAAAGGCATCCTCCACGTAGTTTACGGAGCCAGCCGAACGCCGCGCCATCGCGCCACCTCCCCGGTGAAGGCGCGACGCAGAGGGGAAAGCAGAGCCATGCGACGCATCGCGATTCTGGCCGACGGCAGCTTTGGACCATTCTCCGCCAAAACAGCCGTCGGCGTACTGCGCTATAGTCCGGACACTGTCGTCGCGGTTGTCGACAGCGCGCACGCGGGCGAGACCGCCGAAGACGTGATCGGCAGTGGCATCGGCCAGGGTGTGCCGGTGGTCGCCAGCGTCGCCGACGCGCTCGCATTCCAGCCTGATACCCTCCTCATCGGCATCGCGCCCATCGGCGGCAAACTTCCTGACGCCTGGCGTCCAGGCATCCTGCGCGCGATCGAAGCCGGGCTGACCATCGTCAGCGGGTTGCACGTCTTTTTGGGTGACGACCCTGAGTTGAAGCAAGCCGCGGAAGCGCACAACGCGGTCCTCTGGGATGTGCGCCGCCCACCTGACGACCTTGCGCAGCGCATCCGCGAGGGAACGCCGCACCGCGCAGGCAGCCACACCGTCTACTTCTGTGGCACTGACTGCAATGTCGGGAAGATGACCGCCTCATTCGAGCTTTGGCGAGAGGCGCGACGCCGTAACCTCTCGGCGGGATTCGCCGCGACGGGCCAGACCGGCATCATGATCTCAGGCGAGGGCATCCCAGCGGATCGCTTCATCAGCGACTTTCTGTCTGGCGCGGTCGAAGCCATGACACTTGACTTCACCGAGCGCTACGATTGGGTATTCGTCGAGGGGCAGGGGTCGCTCATGCACCCAGCCTACTCGCCAGTCACGCTTGGACTGGTCCACGGGTCCGCCCCCGATCTGCTGGTCCTCTGCCACCAGGCCGGGCGCACCGCCGTGCATGGATATGAGGACACGCCGATTCCTTCGCTGGCGAAGTCGCGCGAGATTTATGAGACGGCCGCCAGGTGGCTCAAGCCCGCTTCAGTCGTCGCCATCGCGCTCAACACCTATCTCATGTCCGAGGACGAGGCGCAGGCGGCTCTCGAAGCCGCCGAACGCGAAACAGGATTGCCCGCGAGCGACCCAGTGCGCGACGGCGGCGGCGCCCTGCTCGATGCGCTGCTAGCGCACAGCGACCGTCACGCCTGACCACACAACGACTTCACACGGCAAGTGGCGACCAGCCAAATCATACGCGGAGACTGCGACCATGGACCTCACCGCGCACACGCTCGATTTGACACTCACGACCCCATTTCGCATATCGCGCAGCGTGCAAACGCTCGCGCACAACGTGCTCACCCGCATTGACACTGACGGTGTCGAAGGCATTGGTGAAGCGGCGCCATCCAGCTTCTACGGCGAGCGGCGCGAGAGTGTCTTCATGGCCCTCAGCGACTTCAGCGAGCACATCGCCGAGGATCCCGGACGGATCGAAGACATCGTCACAGCGATGGATCGGCGTCTGCACGCCAACGCCGCCGCTAAAGCGTCTGTCGATATGGCGCTCTATGACCTGCTTGGCAAGCGCCTCGGCGCGCCAGTCTACCAACTCCTGGGACTGAACCCTGAGCGCACACCGCTCACGTCCTTTACCATCGGCATCGATAAGCCAGACGTCATGGCGCGCAAAGCCGCCGAGGCCGCGAAGCAGTATCCCATCCTCAAGATCAAGGTGGGCACAGTCCACGACCTGGAGATCGTCCGCGCCATCCGCGAGGCGACTGACGTGACGTTGCGTGTCGACGCCAACGCCGCGTGGACGCCGAAAGAGGCGATCCGCGTCATTCACGAGCTGGAGCCCTACAACATCGAGTTCGTCGAGCAACCGCTTCAGCCCGACGACATCGAAGGTCTGCGTTTCGTGCGTGAGCACGTCGCATTGCCAATCATCGCCGACGAAAGTTGCGTCACCGAGAGCGATATCCCCCGGCTGGTCGGCGCGGT
>DASQSS010000367.1:0-4524 GCA_035642255.1 Ktedonobacterales bacterium
GTTCACGCGCACAGATCGCTGTGTGAACGTCCGGCAGAATGCAGGCCATGAATCTTCTGTTGTTCTTCTCCTTCTCCAAAACTGTCATGAAGTCAGCTCCCTCGCCACGAGAGAGGGGCCAGGGGGCGCGCCTGATGACGAGGTGACGCCCCATGACGAATGCGAAGATAACGACGCCTCCGGCTCGGCGGCAGGCGCCACGCTGCGGCGCTCTGGCGCCTGCCTTCACGCTGCCCGATGCGACGCGGCCCGCCGACGCTGACCTCGTGCGGCTGCGCGCGTGGCGGCAGCGGCGGCCGGTGCTACTGGCGCTGCTGCCGGAGCCCGCTGGCGCGCAAAGCGTCGCGTGGCTGCGTGCGCTGGCCGCCCGCGACGTTGATCTGGAGGACGCGCGAGCCGTTACGCTGGCGATCGTCGGCGGCGACCGCGAGGCGGTTCGCACGCTCTGGCGGCAGGCGGATGTCTCATTCCCGCTGCTGGCCGACGCGACAGGTGAGACGCTGGCCGCCTACCTCGGCGCCGACGCGACGCGCCCCACCCTGGCGCTGGTCAACCGCTACAACACACTGCTGGCGCTGCTGCCTGCCACTGGCCCAGACGCCGCGCCTGACCTCGACGCCGCCCTGCGCGAGTTCGCCTTTGCCGAGCAGGAGGACTGCGCCTGCGGCATCCCTGAGTGGCCGCAGGAGGAGTAGACTAGCCGCTGCGCCGTGTGCGCACCGTTAGCTGTGCCCATACACCTGCCGGGTATTGCCCTGAGAGCTAGCCGCTGTCATCCGCGGAGTCGTCCAACTGATCATCTTGCGCGGCGCTGGCCTGGAAGGCGCGTCTCGACCGCAACAGCAGGCCGACCTCGCGGTTGGTGACCATCCGCGCGCCACGCGCCAGCAGAATATCGACCATTGGCCCGTGGATGTCGAAGTGCTCGCGGTACGTGCCGGGATACTGGATGAAGCGGGTCGGCATGCCACAGGCGCGGGCCGCCGCCAGCAGTTCCGCTGTGCCCTCCGCTCCGGGCAGATCGGAGAGCATGTGGTACATACGGTCGCCGCGCCGGATGCCGGGATGCGGCAGATCGCGTGTCGCAATCATGGGATGGAGCAGAATCGTCATGCCGCTTCCTCACGCACGGCTGGCGTAGCCTCTCGCGGTCTATCTCACGGTCTAGTACGTCAGCAGGGTGTAGACATCCAGATCAGGAAGCAGATTGCGGCCATGCAGCGCGCTCAGCTCGATCAGGAACGCCGCCGAGACGACCTCCGCGCCCAGTTGTCGCGCTAGCTTGACCGTCGCCGCTACGGTGCCCCCTGTCGCCAGCAGGTCATCCACAACGAGCGCACGCTCGCCTGGCTGCAGCGCGTCGCGGTGAATCTCCAGCACGTTCGAGCCGTATTCGAGGCTGTATTCCACCGCCATCGTCGCGGCAGGTAGCTTGCCCTGCTTGCGCACCGGAGTGAAGCCAACGCCCAGCAGATAGGCCAGCGGCGCGCCAAAGAGGAAGCCGCGCGACTCGATGCCGATCACCTTGCTGATGTCCGCGCCCCGGTAGCGCTCCGCCATCGTCTCCAGCGTGAAGCGCAGCCCAGCCGCATCTTGCAGCAACGGCGTGATGTCACGGAAGAGAACACCTGGCTGCGGGAAGTCTGGCAGATCGCGGATCAGTCCCTTCAGCCAGGCCTCGCGCTCCGGCGGCAGCGGCGTCGCGGGCGGCAGCGCGCCTGCCGGAGTGGTTCTGGGTCTGGATAGTGGGGTATCGGCCATAGCGTGTGCGACTCCTCGCTCTCGGTCTGTTCGTTGACGGCGCCTCATCGGCCATCCGCGTCCGCATGTGGCGGGCCGCAAGCAGTATATCATGGGCCACCAGATGGGTCGCCAGAAGGCGCGGCTCCGCGCGTAGTAAGCCGAGAAGCCCTTCAGCCGCCAGCTCGCTTCTACCATCCCCGCCCATCCCCAATTCTTGGTGAAACCCGCATTCGCCGCTCGCTTGACAAGCTGCCTGATATGCTCGTATAGTGACAGGAACTATCGCGCGTTGTAAGCAGCATCCCACCGCCGGACGGTATACGCGTGGACTGCGACGTGGCCCTTCGGTGTCATCCTCTGTCTCGCGCCGGGTGGGTATGTCCGGCAAGTTTAGCGCCCTACGTTTCTCTCATCGTCCCTCGCCGGGCCAACCTCTGTCTCAGGTGACAGGTGAGTTGTACCCGCACGGAGGTAGCCGTTTGAACGCACTTGACATCATTCTCCTGGTTCTGGCGGTTGCGCTCGGCGCGATCGGAGGCTATAGCGGCTATGTCTTTGGTCAGCAGCGCTCACAGCTGCGCTACCAGGAAGCCCAGCTCCGACACGAAGAGCAGATGCGCCAGGCTGCTGAAGCGGCGGAGTCGCGGCTGCTTCAGTTGCAGGAAGAACAACGAAAAGCCCTACAAGATGCGCGCGACGAGACTGCGAAGATACGGTCGTCCCTGGAGAGCGATGCGCGCGAGCGGCGTGAGGAAGTCCGGCGCCAGGAGTCACGCATCCAGCAGAAAGAGGAGTCGCTCGAACGCAAGGGCGAAGCGATGGAGCGGCGCGAGCGCGGCCTGAATCAGCGCGCTCAGGAACTCGATACGCTGCGCGCGGGCGTCGAAGCGATGCGCGAGCAGCGCATCAGTGAGCTGGAGCGCGTCGCCCGTATGTCCGCGGAAGAGGCACGCGCCGAGCTGCTCACGCTCGTCGAGGAAGACGCCCGGCGCAGCGCCGCTCAACGCGCGCGGGAGATCGAGGCCGTCGCCCGTGAGGAGGCTGACTCCCGCGCGCGCGAGATCATCACCCTTGCCATTCAGCGCTGCGCCTCTGATCAGGTCTCGGATGTCACTGTCTCAGTGGTGCCGCTGCCCAACGACGAGATGAAGGGTCGCATCATTGGCCGTGAGGGCCGCAACATTCGAGCGCTGGAGGGCGCGACGGGTGTTGACCTCATCATTGACGATACCCCTGATATGGTGATCCTTTCGGGTTTCGATCCCGTGCGGCGCGAGGTCGCGCGCATCGCCCTGACCAAGCTGATCCTCGATGGGCGCATCCATCCGGCGCGCATCGAAGAGGTGGTGGCGAAGGCGCGGCAGGAGATCGAGCAGAGCATCCTGGACGAGGGTGAGCGCGCCTGCATAGAGGCGAACGTCACCAACCTCCCTGTCGAGCTGGTCAAGCTGATCGGGCGCCTGCACTTTCGTACGAGCTACGGGCAGAATGTGCTGAACCACAGCATCGAAGTCTCCGTGCTGGCGGCGACGATGGCCAACGAGCTTGGCGCCGATGTCACCGTCTGCAAGGTCGCTGGTCTGCTGCATGATCTGGGCAAGGCGATCGATCAGGAGGTCGAGGGGCCGCACGCGCTCATCAGCGGTGAGATCGCTCGGCGCTTCAATCGCTCGCCCAAGGTGGTACATGCGATCGTTTCGCACCACGCTACCGAGGCTGAGCCGCAATCACTGGAGGCGGCCATCGTCCAGGCGGCGGACGCCATTTCGGCGGCGCGCCCCGGCGCCCGGCGCGAGACGATTGACCTCTACATCAAGCGACTGGAAATGCTGGAGAGCATCGCCAACTCGTTCAAAGGTGTCGAGAAGTCATTCGCCATCCAGGCGGGGCGTGAGGTACGCATCATCGTGCGCCCCGAGGAGGTGGACGAGGCGGCCGCTGGCCAGCTTGCGCGCGACATCGCCCGGCGCATCGAGGAGTCGATGGATTATCCGGGCCAGATTCGGGTCTGCGTCGTGCGTGAGACGCGCGTTATTGATTTCGCGAAGTGAGTGAGTGAGTGAGTGGAGGAAGCGTGAATCTGAGCGAACCCTCGAAACCCCAGCGCGTTGACCTGCACACGCACTCGAACGCCTCCGATGGCCTCTATGCGCCTGCCGAGTTGGTCAGGCGGGCGCGTGAGGCTGGCCTTGATCTGATCGCTCTGGTGGACCACGATACCACACAGGGCCTCGCTGAGGCGCAGGCTGAGGGCGCGCAGCTTGGCGTGACGGTGATGCCGGGCGTGGAGATCAACACCGACCTCGTCAGCGGTGGCGAGGCGCACATCCTCGGCTACGAGATTACACCCGACGATCCTTCACTTGCTCGCAACCTCGCTCTCTTGCGCGGCGCTCGCGAACGCCGCGGCGAGCGGATGGTGGAGAACCTGCGCGCGGCTGGCTTCGACGTTTCGTGGGAGCAGGTGCGCGGTATCGCTAAGGGGACGGTGGGGCGTCCGCATATCGCCCGCGCGTTGATCAACGGCGGTTATGCGACTGACGTGTCCGACGCGTTCGCGCGCTACCTCTCGCCGGGACGACCTGGCTACTCGCCCCGCTACAAGCTTCTCCCCGACGACGCCATCCGCATCATTCGCAGCGCGCGTGGCATTCCGACATTGGCGCATCCCGGCGGTATTGAGGATCTGGAAGGACGCGCGCTACCGCATCTGGTGGCTGTGGGGCTGCAAGGGCTGGAGTGCTACTACGGACAGTACGACGAGGCGACCGTGCAACGGCT
>DASQSS010000368.1:0-5224 GCA_035642255.1 Ktedonobacterales bacterium
TCCTGCTAGGCGCACCCACGTCTCACTCATGTTTCCCAGCCATTGATTGATCTCTATCGTCCAGATCGAGGAGGCCCGCCCATGCGCGTGCCAGGCGCGGCGACGACGGTGTCGCCTCAAGTGAGCGGCGCGGCCAGCCCAGACGCGACGCCAGTCGTCATTCTGAATCCCGCCAGCAATTACGGGCGAGCGGCGCGGCTGCGCAAGGCTATCGAGCGCGCGCTGCTCGGTGGGCGCGGCGAGCTGATGTTGACGGCCGCGAGAGGCGACGCCACACGGCTGGCGATAGAGGCGGCGCGAGCGGGACGCGCCGTCGTCGTTGTCGGCGGCGATGGCGCGATCCATGAAGCGGCGAGTGGTGTCGTCGCGTCACACTCCAGCGTTCCGTTCGGCGTCGTTCCGGCTGGCAGCGGTAACGACTTCGCGCTGCACGTCGCCCACGCGCCACTCGACCCTATCCGCGCGCTCGACATCGCGCTTACCGCGCCCATCGCGCCGACAGATGTTGGCGTGGTCAACGGCGAATACTTCGTCAATGCGCTTAGCGTTGGTCTCGATGCGAATGTCGCGGTGCGAGCCGAGCGCCACAAGCGTTTCGGCCTCTCCGGTCATCCGCTCTACATGAGCTCCGCGCTGACTGAGCTGCTGCTGCGCTACGACGATTGCCCCACGCTGACGCTTCAGTATGATGACGAGCCCCCGGTCCATCAGATCTTCGCGCTGGTCGCCATGAGTATAGGACCCACCTATGGTGGCGGCTTCAAGATCAACCCCGGCGCTGACCCGCGCGATGGCTACTTCGACATGTGCGCGCTGTCGAAGCCGCCCCTGCACCGCGCGCTGCGATTGCTCCCCGCAGTCGAACATGGCAAGCATGTCGGTGAGCCAGAGACGCGCATCGTCCGTTGTCGGCGCGTCACCATCGAGTCGGAGCGGCCTGTCAATGCGCAGCTCGATGGTGAGCTGACGCGGGCGACACGCTTCGAGGTCAGCCTGCTGCCCGGCGCGCTGGCGCTGCGCTGTGGCCCGGCGAGCGCAGTCCGGTAGCCGTTTCGTCGCAGCCCAGACGGAATAGCTCTCCGAGACGACCAGCCCCATGTGCTAGACTGCCATGTCACTGGCGTGGGAGCCGGTGGCGCGTAGCGGATGGGGTCGCAGACAGGAGGATGAGCCAGTGGCAGCGTCAGGCGATGAGCGCGAGCTGGAAATGTCCGAAGAAATGCAGGCGCTCGCCGACCTGCGACGCCAGGCCGAGGCGCTGAGTGAGCGGCTGCGCGAGGCCGACTATGCCTACTACGTGCTCGACAATCCCACCATTTCGGACGCTGAATACGATGGCCTCATGCGCGAGCTGCGCGCGCTCGAAGCCGAGCATCCTGAGCTGGTGACGCCAGACTCTCCGACGCAGCGTGTCTCTGGAGAACCAGCGCCAGGATTCTCCAAGTTTCGCCATCTCACGCCAATGCTGAGCCTCGCCAATGTCCGCACGCCCGAGGAGCTTGTAGCCTGGCGCGATCGCGCCCAGAACATCCTGCCTGAGGCTGTCTTCCAGTATGTCGGTGAGCCGAAGATCGACGGCCTGAGCATGAATCTCGTCTATCGTCATGGCGCGCTCTCGGTCGGCGCGACGCGCGGCAATGGCGAGATTGGCGAGAACGTCACCGCCAATGTCCGCACGGTGCGCGACATCCCCACGCGCCTTCACCGACAGGACGACGCGCCGATTCCCAGGTTGGTCGAAGTGCGCGGCGAGATCTATATGCTGCGCGCGGACTTCGTAGCGCTGAACGAGCGCCTGGCCGATGAAGCGAGGGCTGCGGGAACCGAGCCCAAGCTGTTTGCCAATGCACGTAACTCGGCGGCTGGCTCGCTGCGCCAGAAGGATCCGCGCGTCACGGCGCGACGTCCGCTCTCGTTCCTGGCATATCAAATCGCCTCCATCGAGGGCGCGCCTGAGCCGGAGGGCCAGTGGCAGACGCTGGCGTGGCTACGCGCGTGGGGGTTCCCGGTCAGCTCGCTCGTCACCCAGCTAGAGACGATCGAAGAGGCGCAGCGTTACGCCGACCAGACGAGCCAGACCCGTTTTGAGGTGCCATTCGACATCGATGGCGCTGTTATCAAGATCGACGCGCGCTGGCAGCAGCAAGAGCTTGGCGTTGTCGCGCGCGATCCGCGCTGGGGCATTGCATACAAGTTCGCGCCGATCGAGGCGAACACCAAGCTCCTCGATATCGTCGTGACGGTCGGGCGCACCGGCGCGCTCATCCCAAACGCGCGGCTGGCGCCCGTGCAGATCGGCGGCGTGACCGTCTCCAACGCGACACTCTTCAATGCCGACGAGGTCGCGCGCAAAGATTTGCGCATCGGCGATACGGTCGTGGTGCAGCGACACGGTGATGTCATCCCCGGCGTGGTGAAGGCGCTGGTCGAGCTGCGTGACGGCTCCGAGCAGGTCTGGACGTTCCCAAAAGAGTGCCCGATCTGCCACACCCCAGTCGTGCGTAACGAGGACGAGAAGGTCACCTATTGCCCGAATGTGGCGTGTCCGGGGCGGCGGCTGGAGGGCCTGCAACACTTCGTGAGCCGTGGCGCGATGGACATTCAGGGGATGGGCGAGATGATCGTGCTGCGGCTGGTGACGGCTGGCCTGGTGCGCGACCCCGCCGACATCTACAATCTCACCCTCGATGACCTGCTCCAGCTTCCGGGCTTCCAGCAAAAGAGCGCGACCAATCTGCTCAACGCGATCGAGGCGAGCAAGGCGCAGCCCTTCGCGCGTGTGCTCTTTGGCCTGGGGATTCGTTATGTCGGCGAGAAGGCGGCGGAGACACTGGCGAGCGCCTTCCCCGATGTAGACGCGCTGCTCAACGCAACTGAAGACGAGATTGCGGCGCTGCCCGGCATTGGCCCACGCATCGCGCAGAGCGTCTTCCAGTGGACCCATGACGAGGAGAATCGGGCGTTGATCGAGCGTCTGCGCGCGGCGGGCCTGACGCTCGTGTCGCCGCCCGATGGCGCCGCGCCCGCCGATGGCCTGCCATTCTCTGGGCAGACCTTCCTGCTGACTGGCTCACTCGAACGGCTCACCCGTGGCCAGGCGGAGGATGCGATTCGCGCGCTTGGCGGCAAAATCGCGGCATCTGTCAGCAAGTCGCTGAATCACCTGATCGTGGGAGCGGCGCCCGGCAGCAAGCTCGCCAAAGCGGAGAAGCTCGGCGTGCCGATTCACAACGAGGATTGGCTTGTCGAGCGACTTGAAGAACATAATGCCATGCCTGACGAGCGCCGTCGCACACGATAGAATGCGTCAGGATGAACATGCTTCCGTCAAACGTTGAGCGCACACACGAGGGGCGGCGTTCGTGCTGACACCACCTGATCTCGCATCCGAGACGATCGTCGCCCACATGCGCGACGTCTACGGGCTATCCGTCCATCAGGTGACGTTTCTTCCGCTGGGAGCGGACTTCAACGCCGCAGTCTATCGTCTCGAAGCTGATCATGGCGGACCGTATTTCCTCAAGCTGCGACGTGGCGACTTCGATGAGGTGTCGGTGGATGTCCCCGCGTATCTACACGCGCAGGGCATCCAGCAGGTGATGGCCCCCTTGCCGACGTGCGCGGGCCAGCTATGGACGAGCGGACAAGGCTTTACGTGGATTCTCTATCCATTCATGCAGGGCGCCAACGCATACCGTAACCTCCTCACGAAGGCGCAGTGGATCGCGTTTGGCGCGTGCCTGCGCGCGATTCATATGACTTCGCCGCCGCTGGAGCTGCGCCAGCGGACGCCGCGCGAAGACTTTTCCTTCCCTCTGCGCGGCGTGGTAGAAGCATTCGACGGTCGCCTCGACGTGTATCTGCGCGAAGGTGACCATTTCGCGGCGGACCTGGCGGCGTTCTGGCTGACGCGACGCGCTGAGATTCACGCGATACTGGAGCGTACCGGCCAACTCGCCCAATCGTTGAGACGCCGCGCGCCAGCGTTCGTTCTCTGCCACTCCGACCTGCATCCGGGGAATCTTCTGGTAGGCGATGATGGCCAGTTCGCCATCGTTGACTGGGACGCCCCCATTTTCGCACCCAAGGAGCGCGACCTGATTTTGACGGCCGGAGGCGTCGGCGAGACCTGGAGTGACCTGCAAGACGAAGCATGGTTCTATCAGGGATATTGTGAGGGATATGGTCCGGTGACGCCCGATCTGGATGCGCTCGTCTATTATCGCTACGATCGTATCGTCGCCGATCTGGCGTCATATGGCGAGCAGATCTTTGGTGAGCAAGGAAGCGAGGAAGACCGTACGGAAGCCTACGACCGAGTGACGAGTCAGTTTCTGCCGAACCAGGTCATCGAGGTCGCGCACCGAACCCACACAGCCTACGAGGTAAACCTGCGGGATGAGTGAATGTCGTAGGTGATTGCCTGGATCGGCGCACGCAGCCGCCTAGCTGAGCAGTGTGAAGCTCTGCGCCATCGAGTCGAGCGCGGAGGCGTCACCCGATAGCGCATCTGTACTGACCTGATACAGGTACGCGCCATCGGCCACATAGTAGTCCTGGTGGGTCAGCGTGACGCTTGCGCCCGTCTCCAGCGCGGGTGAGTCGCTGAAGGCAGGATGCCCGCCAAAGGTGATCTTGCTGAGCGCCTTGTTCTTGCTGAGCGCCGCCGCTGTCTGCTTCACGCCCGCGTTGCTCATGTCGAGCACGTCAATCGTCAGCGACGAAATCTCCGAGCCGGGAGGCTGATGCGTGCCTGAGCGCGTGATGATGACGATGAGCGGAGCCGTCGCTCCCGGCTGCGAAGAGGTATTGACCTGCCAGCCCGTAGGATACGTGACGCGGAAGTGATACTGCTGATTCGTATAGACGCCAGCGGGGAGTTTCGGTGTGGTGTCGCCGCAGGCGCTCAGCGTGAGTGTGAGCAACACCATGATCGCCAGCGTGGCGCCCATCGGCGCGCGACCCATCGTTCGCCAGACTGGCGGCTTCCATCTGAATATGGCGCTGCGACCCACGCGGCAAACCCTTTCCGTCTGACGATGCGCGCACCCGGGCGCGGCGGGGCAAGTATACTGCTCTTCGCTGAGGCGCGTCAATCCGCGCGGCCCCGCGCTCAGGGCGATGTCAAAGTCGTAGGGGCTGAGGAGGAACGCAGCCCAGCAGGGTAAAGGCGCGTGAGACCGAGGCGCCGACATGGCGAAAGGCAGCGGCCATGTTGGTCCAG
>DASQSS010000369.1:0-16100 GCA_035642255.1 Ktedonobacterales bacterium
GGGACGCGGTCAAGCTGTTTCTCTACGCCTGGAACCGGCGGCAACTCTATCGCCGCAAGCACCCCAAGTACGCTGCGCACGTCTTTCAGTTCGTTTACCCATGACCGTAGCCACTCCCAGGACCTCGATGCCTTGACTTTCACTCAGTTTCGATGTAAACAAGATGCTGTGAAAGGAGGCGGTCGGTGCCGCGTACAAATAGTGAGGAAGTAGAAAGCGATGGAGTGCTTTGTGCTCAGAGGTACACGAGGATGGACACAAGGGAGAACAATCCCACCCTATTAGTGGGCAAGATCATCTAGGAGATGGGTGTAGATAGTTCGACCGCTCGTGTGCACTACCGCGCGAGCGGCACCCGGCATCGGCCCAGTTGGGACGACGAAAAAGGGGGGCTTAACACACCCAAGACGAAGGGCTTGGGCGGAGCCAGGGCAGGCTAACCACCCCTTTTTACCTAGCCTGTGACGGCAAAAGGCATCCGCTCTCCATGGTCATTACCACTGGGCAACGCCATGTAAGTACGCTGTTGGCTGCCATCTTTGATGGCATTCGAGCGTAACCGTCCTAGTGGACGCGGACGCCCGCGCCGCCGCCCGGATCACTCGATTCTTGATTGCCGACAAGAGCTATAGCTACCCGGGATGCCGCCGCCTGCTACGCCAGCGTGGCATTCCGCATACCATTCCAGAGCGTCGCGACCAGCGCGCACAGTGTGCACCAAGCCCAGTCGTCCGCTGACGTTCGAGAAGGCAATCTATGCGCGGGGCAACCTCATGGGACGCAATAACAATCGGCTCAAGCAGTAGCGCGGACTGGTGACTCGCTACCAGAAACGTGCCGTCAACCACCGCGCCATGCTTGTGCTTGCGTCTATCGTCCTTTGGTTGAGTCCCCCTGATTCGTCGGACGGGCCTGAGTCGCCTCGCGGCGCGACGTCAAATCACCTATGGATTTTGGCTAGCGTACTGGCGACTATTGCGCGCCCAATGTGATATGGAAAGGGAAGTCACGTGAAAAGGCGTGTGATCGTCGTAGATGAAAGTGCCATTTTTCGCGCTGGCGTATGCGCTATCTTAGCGCGTGATGAGGCCTTCACAGTTCAAGGTGAAGTTGCTACCTGGCGAGAGGTGCTGACGCTCAGCTATAAGATACCACCAGACCTGCTCATCGTCGGGCTGCGTCTTCCTTGGGTTAATGGTTTGAATGCGTTGGCGCATCTCACATGCATATCGGATCACCCTCCTGTTCTCATTCTCTCTGGCAACTTATGTCCCTCGGTCACTCGCGCTGCACTTGGAGCTGGGGTTGCAGGCTATGTCACCGAAGACACTTCGCCCTCAGTTTTCCTGGCCGCAGCGCAGCGTATAGCCAACAATAAGAATCAACCCCCTATCCTCATCGGAATCGCTCATACTCTTGAAAGTGTCGACGTGGCCTTGAGCGTTCGGGAAATCTCCGTACTGATGTATGTCGCTGATGGGTTGACGAACAACGCGATAGCGGATCATTTAAACGTAAGTGTTCGTACAGTTGAGACATATCTCAGTCGGGTTTATCACAAACTGAACGTGAAGACACGTTACGAAGCGGTAGTCGCAGCTTATCATAGCCGTATTATTCCAAGAGACGACTCAGGTAGCCCTGCCAAAAAGCCTTCTGTGTCGAATGTTAGAATGTCCTGCTCCCCCGGAAAGGGGCTCTTCCCCACTTTTGATGCTGAGGGGTTGCCTGGAATCGGATCTGATGTGCTGTAGTCCGGTGGCCAAGACGTTCTCCATCGGCACGAGCGCGCCATGGACCTCTCCCTGCTCTTCCGACTTCCCAGCGGGTTGCGCCTGCTCAAGGCGACGGCGCTGCCTGGGGCGCTCTGCGTCGAGGCGTTGGCCTGTCGTCGCGCCAGTCCATGCCCACAGTGCCAGATGCCGTCGGAGCATGTCCACAGCTCCTACCCCCGCACCCTGGCGGAGCTGCCCTGTGTTGGCCGCCGTGTCTTCGTGCGCGTTCATGCGCGCAAATTCCGCTGCGCGAACGCCTCCTGCCCGCAGCGGGTCTTCATCGAGCGCTTTCCTGGGTATGTGCGTCCTTGGGCACGCAAGACTCTGCGCGTAGGTGTGTGAACGATGTCAAGAAATCGGCTCTTGGCCACATAAGGTGCCAGTCAGGCGGCATGAGATGGTAGGACACCAGCGGCGTTTGCCCGTCTCTTAATGACCCATGCGCTGTTGGAGTGTTCACCTGTGCGTCTTGCCGCATTGCTTGCCGCCGTCGCGCCGCAGTGGTCCAGGCATCGCCTGGACATGCTGACTATCAGCGACGATCTGATCGTCGTTGACCTCTCTTCCACCGCCCGAACCGCGCGCTGTCCAGATTGCCAGCGCCGCTCGCATCGGGTCCACAGTCACTTCAGACGCACCCTGACAGACCTCCCCCCTGGGCGAACTGCCAGTCCGTGTGCGCCTGCATGCACGGCGGTTTCGCTGCCTGAATGCGGCGTGTCCGCGTCAGCCCTTCCGCGAACGCTTGCCCGACCTGGCTCCGCGCTCCCAGCGCCGCACGCCTGCGCTGCACCGCCACCTCGAAGCGGTGAGTTTCGCGCTGGGAGGCCAAGCCGGGCGACGACTCGCGCGCCAACTGCAGCTGGGAGCCAGTGGAACGAGCCGGAATACGCTCTTGCGGCTCATCCGACGTGCGCGCATCTCTGGGGCAAGCGAGGCCACCACTGACCTCCATAACCTCCATACACTGGGCGTGGACGATTTCGCCTTCCGGCGTGGGGTCCGCTATGGCGCGCTGCTCGTGGACCCCGAGCAGCATCGCGTCATCGATCTGCTCCCAGACCGGGAAGCAGCGACGCTTGCCGCGTGGTTGAGAGCGCATGGGAACGCTCACATCGCCCTGGGCAGTCGCGATCACGGTGGCGCGTTTGCTGATGGCATTCGCCAGGGCGCGCCTCAGGCCTTCCAGGTCGCTGACCGCTTTCATCTCGTGCGGAATCTCGGACAGGCGCTGGACCGATTGCTGATCCGTGAACAGCGCATACTCACGCGCGTTGCCGAAGCGATCTGTGCGTCCGGAGACAAACCCAGCGAACCGGGCGAAACGACCACCAACGCTCCACCTGAGGCTCTACCTGAACAGACGGCTCCATCCGTTCCACCCAGCACACGGAACGCGAGCGCGCGGCCGTCAATGCCCGTCGCCAAGCGCGCTATGCGCGTGTGGTCGCGCTGGCGGCGGAAGGGCATTCGCTCCGTGAAGTCGCCCGACGCGCTCATGTGAGCCGAGAAACCGTGCGGAACTACCTGCGCGCTGGCGTATATCGCCCCTGCGCTCCACGACGCCACCCATGTGCGACTGATCGCTACGCCGCCTATCTCCGGCAGCGCTGGGAGGAAGGCGAGCACAACAGCGCAACGTTGCTGCAGGAGATTCGGGAGCAGGGAAACACGGGAGCCGCCTCGACACTGCGCCAATACGTACGCGCCTGGCGGACGGGACCACGCCACCCAGGACGGCGTCGGCACAGCGAGGACGTGGAGAGCGCACCACCGGAGCGACCCGAGCGGCGCCGTTTCTCGCCGCGCCAGACGCACTCGATCCTGCTGCGCCCCGTCGATGACCTCAATGACGACGAACGCGTCTACCGCGAAGCGCTCTGCCAGGAGAATCCAACGATCGCCACTGCCCAGCGCCTCGTCAGCGACTTTGGCCGCATCGTCCGCATGCGCGCGGTGACAGAGCTCGACGCGTGGTTAGCTGAGGCCAGGCACAGCCGTATTCCTGAGCTGGTCAGCTTTGTGCGCGGTGTCCGGCGCGACTATGCCGCTGTTGCCGCCGCCTTGACCTCGCCACACAGCCAGGGCCAAGTCGAGGGCCAGGTGAACCGGATCAAGATGCTCAAGCGCCAGATGTATGGCCGCGCTGGCTTTGACTTGCTGCGACGACGGGTGCTCTACAACTCTGCCTGACTGGCACCTTATGTGGCCAAGAGCCGATTTCTTGACATCGTTCACAACATGGTTCGCCAGCCTCGTTGACAAAGCCATACGCTTCACTCACGGTCATGGGTCGATCAACAGAGTTCTCAAACGTGACTTCGTGTACAACGAGCATCAGGAACAGGATGGATTGGAGCGCCTCTGCAACTGTATCAGGCAGCGTATGCTGAACCTGACTGAGTAAAAGCAGCCGCAAACCACCATGAACTGCGCGTTCTTTTGCTTACACCGTATATCCACTGGCAGAGACGAAGATGCCGTGTTGCACAGGACTCTATGCGGTTCCACAGCGCCACCCCACACGCGGGAGGCGTCAAGCGCAGCCATTGGTCCGCGGGGCGCTCATTCGTCTGGAGGTCGAACGCCTGCCGCGACCCACCAAAGCGCCTCAGCCTCTCTGGTTCTGGTGGTACGGACTCACCCCACCCAATTTGGCGGAGGTGTGGCAGGCCTACCTCACCCGGTTCTCGATCGAGCACACCTTCCGCTTTTTCAAGCAAACGCTGCGGTGGACAGCCCCAAACTGCGCTCCCCCGCCGCCGCTGACCGCCGGACCTGGCTCTTGATCCTGGCCTATGTCCACCTGCGTCTCGCCCATGACGCCGTCGCCGACGTGCGCTTGCCCTGGCAACCGCCTCTGTCGTCCGAGCGCCGCACGCCCGCACGGGTCCGCCGCGGCTTTTCGCACCTCCTCCCACGCCTGGGCAGTCCCGTGAACGCGCAAAAACCCTGTGGACGCTCGCCAGGACGCCCCAACGGCAAGCGCTCTCCGCCTGCTCCACGCTTTCCGGTGGTCAAATTGACGCCCTAATCCATCTCACGCTGTGGCTGTTCGACGACGCGCCAGCAATTATCCTGATTGCAGGCCATTTGCTGTTGGTTAAAGCGTAAGCTCAGCAGCGATAAACTCTGAAAAATTCAGGTTTAGCGAACTGTGGCGGATAGTAGCGAACCGGGCGGACTGTATCCCGTATGCACTACCACAAGGCCTCACCCGCAACGGGTAGCGCCTCTTTGTTTGCCTACCGGAAGGCGTTCGGATTGAGAGGTTATTGCGCGCGTCACGGAAGCGCAGTTGACGCCATGATGCTGGCAAGAGATTTTTCGACGTCAACTTGCGCGGAACGTCAGGTGCCTCCGCGCACAGGTTTTAGCAGCAAATCCTGCAATATTCGGACTTTGGACATGCGAGCGCACGGCGGCAAGCGAGGCCGGCCGCGTTGACACATACCCCGCAGGCATCCTATACTTCCCGCCATGAATAACCGAACACAACCTGGACCCCAGTGTCCTGGGATGCCTTTCCTACCACGCCTGATAGGGAATGGCTTGGCCGCATAAGCCCCGGCGCGTTCGCTTATGCGGCGGCAAGTGGCGCCAGACAAGACTGTTGCTCATGCTCAGCGCTGGCTGAATGAGCAGAAGAGTTACTTTGTCTTCGAAGCCACTCCTGTCTCCTCTTTTCTCCTGTGTTCTCCCCTGCTCTGCGAGCGGTCGCCGGGTCGCACTTCTCTCGCTTGGTGTTTGGCCTGTGAGGTGAGTGGGCACAGGTTGATACGGCGATCTGACGCCCTCTTTTCGGCGGCGTAACCTGTGCCGACGCCATGCTCGCCATCTCTCACCGCAGATCGTGTTCCCCGCCGATATAAGAGGCGATATGGAGATAGAGGAGCATGAGCATACCTATTACCTGCTACCTCTGGCGCGACGAGGCCGATCTCCCTCGTATTCTGAACCTTGTTCACCAGATGCCTCTGGCTTGCCCTCACGCCATTGATTTGCTCTGGCGACTGAGCGCCCTCCACCGAGAAGATGACCGCGCTGCCGCCTTCTGGGAAAACAGTAACGGACAGGTGATCGGCTTCGCTGCCTGCCAATTTCCCTGGGCCACCCTGGACTTCTTTGTTCTGTCCGGTGACACAGCGCAGCGCGTGACAGCCGATCTCTTTGCCCGGGCGCGCTTCCGGTTCCAGGAACGAAAGGAGCAACGTCTCTACTGTGTGGAATACCGTGATGATGATCACGCGCGAGACCAAGTGGTACAAGCGGAGGGCTTTGTAGAGGAGGAAGATCATTACGCCTGGTTTGAGCGTCCTCTAGCCAAGCTTCCCCCAGCGCCATCTCTTCCCGATCAGTTCACCCTTCGTCCGCTGGCGGGCGAATCAGAAGTGGCAGCATACGCCGAGGCGCATCGCGCGGCCTTTCAGAGCCTCTCGATGACTCCAGCGTGGCGGGCGCGAGTACTGCGCACGCTCTCCTATCGCCCGGCACTGGGTCTGGCAGTGACTGCCCCTGATGGCTCGATCGCCGGGTTATGTGTAAGCTGGTTCGATCCTTCGCGCCGTGTCGCCCAGATTGAGCCCATGGGGGGCATCCACGTTTTCAGCGGCAGGGCTTGGGGCGTGTCCTTCTGCTGGAGATCCTTCACCGATTCCAAGAGCAAGGAGCCATACGTGCGGTAGTCCAGACGGACTTGGGCCGTACCCCGGCGCGCCCTGCCTACGAGTCGGTTGGCTTCAAGCAGGTTCATACGATCCGCATGCGGAGGCAGTTGCTGACCCAGCCAACATAAGAGCAAAAGAGCAAAACCGAGCATCTCATTCACTCGCGATATTGGAACCTTGAGTTGCTGCGCGAGCTAGCCCTGCACAGCGCCTCACGCGCGTCGTGCTTATCGTGCTGTCATTCCCCGCATCCGCCGCTCGCGCTCACGCCAGTCGGGTAGGTAGGCGTGGAGGAAGCTCTTGAAGACGCGGCCGTGGTTGGGGGCGAGCAGGTGAACCAACTCGTGGACGATGACGAACTCGCCGAGGTCACGCGGCAGGGTGAGCAGCTCGCTGTTGAGGGTGAGGCGACCGGCGTAGGGGCTGATGGTAGTGGAGGTGCGCATAGGGCCGGGGTTGGAGTGTGTGATGGTTCGCGAAAGGGAGCCCCATTTGGTGGTCATCGTGCGGATGTGGATGGCTGGGGTTCGCACGCCCATGCGCGCGGCCCAGTGGCGCGCCGCCCAGCGTAGTTCGTCGGCGTCGCGCCAGCGATCAGCTGGACTGTCAGCTGGGCGCTCCATCGCGGATGGGACAGGCGAGGCCTCCCCGTCCGCCTGAACCATTCCCTCGTGGATCTCATCGAGTCGCTGTTTCTGTCGCGTCATCTCGGTTGTACCGTTCTGCTGCTTCCTGCTCATGCGCGTCGCACCCGCAGCAGCAGGTTCGCCGCTTCCACCATCTTCCCCGCGCCTACCAGCAGACGTAGCGCTTTGTAGAGGTCGGCGCGCAGCCGCTGCTCCTGCTGCGCGTTCCACCCCGCTTCAGGATACTGCGCAAACAGCGCGTCCACCAGTCGCGCCTGGGCCGCCGTCAGCTCGGGCGCGAGCGGGCGCAGGGCAGTGAAGAGTGCGAAGGCGTTCGGATCAAGCCCCAATCGGCGGCGCTCCTGCTCGGCCTGGGTATATTCCTCAGCCAGGGCCTCGAAGGCGGCCAGCGCTTGCTGGGTGGTGAGATGGCGGTCTTCGTACTGCTGGGCGAGCACCTCGGCCCGCTCGCCGATCGAGAGCAGGAACGGCTGAGCGGCGCCATCGCGGGCTACCACAGCCGCCAGCGCTTTACGCAGGTCGAGCGTCTTGACGGTGTCGCTGGCGACGCTGCGCTTGAGCGCCTCCAACTCCGCCGGGCCAAGCTCGGAGATCGCGCCGGGCAACTCCATGCGCTGACTGCTGCTGTTGGCGCGGAGCAGGGCGCGGGTCTTGGCGGTGAGCTCATTGTCGACGTAGGTGCGGTCGCTGTAGGCGTTGCGGATGAGCGCATAGAGGTCGATCAGGGCGAGGTAGTCCTCCAGGTAGGGGCGCAGGAAGGCGTCAGGCGAGAGGACTTCGTAGAGCGCTTCGAGCTGGCGAACGAACTGGAAGAAGTCGTCACGGAGCCGCTTGTCGTCGAAGTGGGCGATGGCGCGCTCTTTGGCTTTGTCGTCCCAGCCGCTGGCGTAGGGGAGATACTGGCTGGCGGTCTCGCGCATCCAGGTGGCGAAGAGGCCTTTGAGCGCGTCGATGTTTTCGATGACGCTCTGGACGGTGTCGGAGTCGAAAGCGAGGGCCAGCTCCAGCCGGTCGAAGATGCCGACGAAATCAAGCACGAAGCCGTAGGGTTTGATGAGTGTGGCGCCGTCGTCGGTCTCTTCCTCGTAGGGGCGGTTGACACGGGCGATGGCCTGGAGCAGGACGTGGTCGCGCATGGGCTTGTCGAGGTACATGCAGTAGAGGATCGGCGCGTCGAAGCCGGTGAGCAGCTTCTCGGTGACGATCAGGATCTTCGGGTTGGTCTCGCGGCGGCGGAAGGCGTTGCGGATGGTCTTCTCTTGCTCGGGGGGGTGAGCATACTGCTTGAGCAGTGGCGGATCGTTGTGGGCTGGGGAGTAGACGACTTCGCTCCAGTCGGGTGGGAGTAGCGCATCCAGCGCCTGCTTGTAGAGGACACAGGCCTCGCGGTCGACGGCGACGAGGAAGGCTTTGAAGCCCATCGGAGCGACGTTCTGCTGGTAGTGCTGGGCGACGTAAGCGGCGATGCGGGCGACACGCTCAGGCGTCTTCATCATCTCTTTGAGGGCGACGGCGCGGTCGAGGATGGCGTTGAGTTCGTCGATGTCGGCGACGCCTTCGGCCTCGGCCAGCCCCAAGAACTGGGCTTCGAGCGCCTCGCGGTCGACGCGCAGGTCGGTAGGGGCGAGGGCGTAGTTGAGCCTCACCGTTGTGCCGTCGGCGATGCTTTCGGCGATGGTGTACTTGTCGAGGTAGCCCTTGGGATCATCCGGCCCAAACACCTTGAAGGTGCCTTCACCTTTGCTGAGGCGGTCGATCGGGGTGCCGGTGAAGCCGATGTAGGTGGCGTTGGGCAGCGCGCCCATGAGGTAATTGCCGAGGTCGCCGCCGGTGGTGCGGTGCGCTTCATCCACCAGAACGACGACGTGGCGGCCAGGCTGGAGGTTGGCAGGGATGCCCTCGAACTTGTGGATCATGGTGACGACGAGGCCGCGCGTGTCGCTGGCGAGCAGGTCTTGCAGGTCGCGCTTGGACTCGACGACGTGGGCACTGCCGAGGCCCGCTTGGAGCAGGTTGCGGAAAAGCTGGCCCTCCAGTTCGTTGCGGTCCACGAGCATGAGGACGAGCGGCTTCTCGCCGTGGAGGGTGGTCTGGAGGAGCTGCGCGGCGATGGTGAGCATGGTGAGCGTCTTGCCGCTGCCCTGGGTGTGCCAGATGAGTCCGCGGCGCTTGTCCTCCTCGTGGGCGCGGACCAGGACTTTCTCGACAGCGCGCAGCTGAAGCTGGCGGAGGATGACCTTGGTGAGGGCGTCGTCGCGGGTGAGGAAGAGGATGTACTCGCGCAGCAGGCGCAGGAAGACGGCGGGCTCGAAGAAGCGGCGGACCTTGGCCTCGAAGTCGCCCGGTTCGACATCTTTCCAGTTAAAGAGGTCTTTGCGGCTAGCTGCCCACGTCGCCCCATAGAGGAAGTCGAGCAGTTGGGTGACCTCGAAGACCTGGGTGGTGGTGAAGAGTTCGGGCGTTTCGCGGTGGTAGCGGCGGATCTGCTCGACGCCCTCGGCGGCGCCCTGGGCGTGGGTGGCGTTCTTGGTCTCGCAAATGGCGACGGGAACGCCGTTGACGAGGAAGACGACATCGGCGCGGTTGCGGAAGACGGGGCCGCGCTGGACCCATTCGTCGGTGACGGCGAAGTCGTTGCGGCTGAGATCGCTATAGTCAATCAGCGTGACGTTCCGCTCGCGCTTCTCCTCCGGCACATACACACTGCCCTCGCCGTGCAGCCATCCCAACGCCTCGCGGTTGCCTTCGATACTGGCGGGGAACAGGCTGAGGCGGCGGAGGATGTCGCTGGCGCGCTCGGCGTCCACGATGCCGGGGTTGAGGGCCAGCAGCTTGTCGCGCAGGATTTCGGTGAAGTAGAGACCGGACTCGCCGCCACGCAGGCGCAGCGCCTCCTCACGCGAGGCGCGTCTCCAGCCTGCGGCCTCGGCGTAGCGGATGAGGGGATTCTGGACGGCGCTGCGCTCGCTCATGTTGTGGTTCTCCATTCGACGTACTGTCTTGCCATGTGGTCGGTACACATGGATTCCCTCAACGCAGATTTGCTAGCCAGTCAACGATGCGCTGAGCGTCTGATGCGACAAGCTCAGGGGATGTGTCTGAGGGCAAATGGGGCAGCACCAGCTCGCAAAGGTGTCGCATCCCTCCATCACATCCCAGGCAATCAACATAGGGAAGAGCCGTGCCAATGTGGGAAATGTCCCAGAGATCATTTGGTTTGAGCTGTCTCCTGTTGGAGCGCAAGGCAGCAACAAGCCAATATTGAGATACGAACGTTGGACAGGAGTTGAGCAACGCACGCATGCGGCTCTCTGGTAGTCCATCTAGAGCATGAAGCGCCTCGCTGTTGACTTGCGGCAGGCGCAAAATGACCTCCGCCATTTGCATTGAGTAGGATTGCACAGCAGAAGCAAATTCCGCTTCAAGCAACGCGGCCATTGTGTTCACGCCGGTATCGCGTGCTTGTCGTTCTCTTTCACACAACTCAACCCAGGCGTTATGCAAGCGGTGAGCATGCTCTGTTCCGCCTGCCCTCTGCTTGCCCTGGCTCGTCATCTCCTGGATTGGCATCTGCGCCATTGCTGGATAGAGTAATTGTGCGAATTCTGCGAGGCGTTCTTGCGACCACATACCTA
This sequence comes from Ktedonobacterales bacterium, assembly GCA_035642255.1. GTDB lineage: Bacteria > Chloroflexota > Ktedonobacteria > Ktedonobacterales > JADMIN01 > JAKAIY01. Next base: position 10,725 of record DASQSS010000369.1, read on the forward strand.
CTGGTAATTCTAGCGACATGTCGGCGTACGCATGCCAGATCGTAGCGAAGGCAAGTCTGCGACTGATGCGTCCGCCGACCAGCGCCTCGTGAAACTCTTCCCTGAACATCAGCGGCGCTGGGCGAATGGCTAGACCCAAACAGAATTCATCAATCAATGCGAAATACGCATCGCGCTTGGGTGACTGTGGCCGCTTCTCGATTTCCAGAATGAGGGAAGGGGATATAGCACAGATGACTCGTCCATCGCGTACACGCTCACGCAGGAGCTCACGTAGCGCGATATGGGCATCATCTGCTTGCTCGCTCATGCCTATCCAATACCGGAGATCGAGGTAGACGATGCGCCGCTGGAGGTATCCAGTGCTCTCTAGCCTGTGCAGTCGAGGGCCGTCCAAGCTGATAGACATGACCGCATCCATGACGTTCTCCTGTCTACGCGAGTTCATAATTTAGCGCTTCCGCATATCGCTACACATCCACACCTCACGCTTTGCCTGACGCGGTTTTCTCCACCAGCAACGCCGAGAGCCGCCCGCTCATCATCTCCTCTAGCAATGCGCGGAAGAGTTCTTCGTGGAGGGCGATCTCGCGCTCCAGGGCGGCGATGTGGGCGTCGCAGGCGGCGAGGATGTCGGCGATTTCGCGCTGCTCGGAGAGTGATGGGAGTGGAATGCTCAATTCAGAGACAACGCGGGAATTTATGCTTTGCAAGCCGCTACTTGTCTTCGATCGCCCTAACAATTGGGCACGGCCATCATCTCCGTTGATGTACTCTGCAAGCCAGCTAGAACAAATCACGTCTTGATTTGGACGCGCACGAATCAAGTGATTCTGATGCAAGGCGAATGGAAGTTCGTCCCTCCAAATGGCGGCAGAGCCAAGGAGTTTTGGATTGCCGTTGCCTTCGACAAGCAGCACGTCACCCTTGTGAACACGGAACCGTTCGGAGTCGCCATCGAGCATGCCTATTTGCTTCACTTCATCCAGACGTAGCGCACCTCGTGTCACGTTCGCTACGGTCAAATAGGGAGCAGTACGTAGGCACTTCCGCCGGGTCTCATTTACTGTCAGGCCATACGCAACATCCGCGATCTCCCCCAGCCGCACGACCTGCCAACTCTGCGGCATCTCGCCGATCTCGGTCTGCTTCGTCGGCTCGCCGCGCACGCCGTGGGTGAAGAGGCGCTGCATGAGGGCCGCCTTGCGCTCGCGCTCCAGCGTCACCTGGCGGCGGCGGGCGGCGATGGCATTCTGGGCAGCGCGGAGGATGCGGGCGATGGCGCGCTGCTCGGCGAGGGGCGGGAGCATGATCTTCAAATTCGCCAGAGTGGACGCGCTCAAACGCTGGCGTCCGGTCGAGCCTTCCATCTTCGCGGCAAGCGCTGCCCGCACACCTGAGCGAAGGAGGTAGCTGGCGAGGAAGCGCTTATCTGAGACGCCAGGAATGCCGTTGATGGGAATGACCTCTGTCGTGGCATAGCCGAAGGGCAGCGGCAAACTCTCGATGATACCCTGCTTGCCGTTCTCGAAAGACGGTGTGATCTTGGCAACGAGCAGGTCGCCATCCTCGATGTATGTTCCGCTTGTCAGTTCATCAGCAGCCTTCATCTGGTAGGCGCTGAAGACCGGCGACCCGATGGGGACGTACTCCATAGGAATGAACGGGATAACCGCATATCCATCCAGTCGAAGTTCGCGCGGCTTCTTCGTGAACCGGAACGCATCGCCCAGTCGCACCATTCGCCAGTGAGCAGGGTAGGTGGGCGCGTGGGGGATGGTGGTGTCGGTGAGGGTGTCGGCTGTCATGGCGGTGTGTTCCTTCAGGAATGCTCAGCAAAGTTGGTGGGTCGCTGCGCTGCGATTGACTGCTTTAGCCGTAGTATATACTCACTCGCGTACCGATGCCGCCTGGATGATCGAAAGCAGCAGATTGACTGTAGAAAGGAAGTGCGCGTGCTGTTCTCCACCTCGTCGTCCCTACTTGCGTATGCGATCACTGCTATCTCAACGAATCCGGTGGAACTCTTTAACGCTACGTGGCTGCCTGTCCTTCTTGGGCTCGTCCAAGTCGCCAGCCTCGTATTTCTGGTGATCTATGTCATCAAAACAGTTGAAATCGCCCAAGCGAATCGTAAGGCTGCTGAGGCGACACAAAAGGCGACAGAGGCCACGCTTCTCTCTGTCAAGCTGTCTGAGCAAGCAGTAGAAGAAATGCGGTCGGCGCGCGATGCTCAGACTGCGCCGTATGTCGTGGTCTACCTTGACATGGATGCAAGCGGCTTCATCGTACGGCTGGTGATGGAGAATCTGGGGCAAACTGCAGCGCATGACATTAGCCTGCATTTCGATCCAGAGCTGGATGCCGCATTGGGAGTAGGTCAGCGTAGCGAGTGGCCACGATTCATGACGGGTGTTACGCCGATGCTAGCCCCAAAGCAGCGAATTTACACAGTTCTCAACTCCTATCCAGAACTCGTGAACAGCGATGCGATGAAGTCGTCCTACACCGTTTCTGTGTCATATCACGGTGGAATGTCGGAAGACGCCCAACGAACCGCGCGAACCGCTCGCTTTGTGCTTGACTTCATGAGCTTTTATGGAGTGATGCGTATCAATGAGAATGACCTCGAGAAAGCAGTTGGTAAGCTCGAGGATCTCACAAAAGCCGTCGATAAACTGCGCGAACCATTGGAAGGCATGGAGGAGCGGCTCAATCGGGGCGTTTTTACCACTACAGGCTTGCCGACATATAACGGCGCTGACCACGATCAGCGGGACCTGGCCGTTGCTGTTTCTCTCATTGCGGCCCTCAAAGCGACTTGGATACTCATCGAGGACAGAAATCGAGCGCACATAAGGGTGTCTGACACAGACCGACAGCTAGCTCTGCGAACCATAGAGCAGATACCAGTCTTACTCTCTGTCATCCAGATGACGGAGAGCGGCCGTACGCGAGCGCGAGCGATCACTTCGGAGCTTGCAAGCCTGGCCAATCAGCACTTCCGACGTGGCATCGACGTGGAACCCAAGATCTTTCCATTGCTCGATGAACTGGAGGCGCTATGTCAGGCAGAGGCTGGCGTGGCCCAAAGGGATGATGAAGCGAGTTCAGATGTAACAAGCCATACGGAAGGGAGAGATGAAAAGCCAGAAGGCAACCCGTCCTAAAGGCGCATGACCGGACACACTAAGGGCTGGAGAAGTTATTCCACGTGCCCAGCCTTCCAATTGAGCCACTCCCGCAGCACGCGCTTGATGTAGGCGATCACCTCATCCTCGCTCATAGGTGTGACCCCCGGCTTGGCGCGCCGTGTTCCTGCATGGCGCGCTTTGCGACCGCTTATCTCACGACTGTGTACTGACTCACTAAAGCTCTGCATCTCATCATCGGTTGACCATCCTTTGCTAGCGACCACCTTCGCTCCTTTGGCAGCGTCTCCTCCGCCCAGGTCCTCCAGGATGATCTCAGATACCTTGTAGGCATAGCTCAGGCAGTCCGCGTCACCAGGGTTGCACCTCTGCGAGTAGTCGAGTGCCTCCCGTACTCTCTCGTCGCGCTCGAAAAGGTTCAGACGCGCCTGAGCGCGAGCAGGTTCAGGCGATGGCACTGGCTGTCCGCTGGGGCCGAGGACGGTCAACTCCCCATACATCCGAGAATTGGCGCTGAGCGTTCCTGACAGAAGAATGTAATGTGATCGTGAACCGTCGTCATTGTCTCGATAGAGGCCCTCTACAGATACCGGCTCGTAGTCTGCCTTGCGAAGCCTTATATCGGCATTGACAAGAACAATGCATTTGCGCGCTGCGCCATATATGGCAGGAGCCTCACCCATCGCCTCAAACGCGTCGCGTGTGAGGTAGTAGGCGCCGTCGTCGTCTTTAGCCACACGGCAGGTTCGCTCATTGTAGAGGCTGGCCAGCGCTCGCAGATCGAACTCATGCCCAGCCAGTTTGGCCATCCACTGCGGCATGCGAAATTTCCCTCACTTTTCATTGCCCACCGTAGTACTGTTCGTGCGCAGTCTAGTATAGTTCCTCTACTCGCCGCCGAGCATGCTGTAACGGACGCTTGCCTACAGGCCATCGCGATGCGGCTCTACTGTAGTTCCCCCTCACCGTCAGATTCGACTGCCGTTGGCGCGTGGGTGCGAAGTCCCCAGCGATGTGGGCGCTGCTCTTCAAAGAGCAGCGGATATGCCCCCAAGACCCGGGTGACATGGCGCTCAGGATGCGCGCCCTTTGGCTTGTAGCCAAGCCGAACCATCTCCTGCACGATCTCGTCCGCAGTGAGCAGGACGTGCGAGCGCGACAGAATCTCAGGGATATAGTCTCGGACAAGCCGCGGGGCCTCATGTGGCATGCGCTGCTCCAGGATGAACCCACTGGCAAGTTTCGCGTTCACATCCTCGTCATGCAGCCGGATGAGCGCGTCGCCGATGACGGCGAGGTATACATGCAGGCGTTCCGGCCCCATGTCGAATAGGTATTGGGCCTTCTCACGTAACCACCCGCGCGAGACGGGATGCGCAATGAGTAGTGCGGCGATGAGCGTTGCTGCTAATCCAACAACCTTGAGCAGGCGCCGATCTGTGCGCCTGAGGAGTGAGACTAGACTCCCAACAGCGGATGCGCTCAGCCAGAGTGCGAACCCTGTTCCCAGATTCACCACGACAAAGTCAGCGTCTCGGCGCGATGAGTCACGTGCCGCTGCGGCGAACTCTGTCCATGAACGTCCTTTTATGGTGTAGACGGACAGATGGTGATCCTCCGAGAGAGCGGCGTGCGGGCGGATCAATTCAATGATCTTGCTCGTAGGAACATCATCAGGATCAGCCGCCGCTACAACTTCTCCGCGAGGACTGAGCGCTTGCACATCAGTTGGATCGAGAAACGTGATCAGTGGCGCATAGGTACGCCGCCAGTGCTCATGTGCGGTAGCGATGGCGATTCCATGCCTGTTGGTCAGCCGGTCCAGGTGTTCATACACCTCGTCGCGGACAACTGTTGAGGCAAAAAGGCGCACGCCGCCAAATCGCGCCGCAATCATGAGTCCTGTCGGCTGCCGGGAAAGGAGGTAGCGCGAGAGATCCTTGAGAATCACGTTGGCATCAAGCACGCACGTGAAAACACTGACGCCCAATTGATCCAGAAGCGCGCACGCATGTTCACGGCCCAAGAAGAAGGTGAGTACGTCCTGCGCCAGCCCGATGAACGACGTCTCGCTGCCCAGCTGAGCACTGTCTTGATCAGGCCATACCACTTCCATACGTCGCTCCTACACACGCCACGGTGCAGGCCACGCGCTTCACGTCGCCCGCGCAACTTCAACGACCATACTCAAAAGGAAAGCGCTAATGGCGCATCGAATCTCCAG
>DASQSS010000370.1:0-2333 GCA_035642255.1 Ktedonobacterales bacterium
TTAAACATGACGCAAAGCGAGGTAGCATCCACACATTTCTCCGTCAGCTACATTTCAGCGGTGGAACGCGGGCAAATTCGCCCATCACTGGGCGCTCTTGAAGTGCTCTCCGATCGGCTCCAGGTACCGCTTGAGGACTTGCTGGGAACGGCGCCGCTGCCCGGCGCGGCCAGCGGCGCTCCCCAGCAGGTCGCTGATCGCCGTCAGGAGGAGGCGGAGTCGCGCTTCAGTCAAGCGCAGGCGCTTTCCTATCAGCGCAAATACCAGGCGTCGATTGACATGCTGCGGCAGATCACGCCGTCGCATCTCTCGCAGACCAGCGCGCTCGACTTGCGGCGTCTGCTCGCGTACAACTACATCGAATTGGGAATGGGCGAAGAGGCGAGGCGCGAGGCGCTCGACGGCATTACGGCAGCGGAGCGAGCGGGCGATGAGGAGTCGCGGGCGCGCTTGCGAAATGAGCTCGGCGGGGCGTATCTGCTCACGCGCAAAAATCAGCTTGCGCTGGAACAGTTCAAATTGGCTCACGACGTGATCGAGCAGGGCATCGCCCGCGACCCCATGTTCAAGCTCAATGTGCTGTACAACCTTGGCGCCGTCAATTCGCTGCTCGGCCACAATGACGATGCCATCGGCTACTTGCGGCAGGCAGTCGAGCTTTCAGAGGATGTCAATCATCCTGAGCGCCTTGGTGACATCCTCTGGTCGCTGAGCGCCACGTACCAGGGACAGGGCGACGCGGCGCGAGCCAAGCTCTACGCCCTGCGTGGCATCGCGGCGTACGAACAGGCGGCGAATGAGGCGCTCACTGCGCGCGCCTACACGCGATTGGGTCGCGCAACAGCACAGGCGAACCAGATCGAAGACGCGCTGACATTCCTGCAGAAGGCGGAGGCGTTGTCGGAGCGGCACGGTGACCTGCGCGGGCAAGCCGAGGCGCATCGCAGCCTGGCGGCGGTCTACATCAGCCAGGGGGAGCTTGGCGAGGCGGCGAGCGCCGTACGACAAGCGCTCGATTTGGCCGAGCGGGTCGGCGATGCCATTCTTACGGCTGAGACGTACTTGACCATGGCGAACCTCCAGGAGGCGCAGGGCGCCACTGACCAGGCTACGAACAGCTACGAGACGGCGATCTCGATGCTCAAAGAGGATGAAGCCCCACAACATCTGGCGGACGCCTATGCGAGTTATTCGAGCTTCCTTGAGCAGCACGGCCAGAGCCAGCGCGCTTTCGACCTGCTGAAGCAGGCATGGCGGCTGCGCGAAACACTGGCGAACGCGTAGCGCCTCACGTACAGGCATACGGCCTCCTGACTGCGCACACGCGATGGGCGACTGTGGCGAACATGCCGCAGTCGCCCATCGCATGCTAGCGGGCATGCTAGCGGGCATGCTAGCGGGCCTCTCTTGTCTGAGCAGGGCGCTAGTAGCTGGCGTTTCACTTCGCATGAGCCTTCGCCCTGAACTCAGCGATTTGGTTAGCGTACCTCGCCGGAGGCGCCGCTCTCAGCGAGTCATGTCACCCATCGTGACTCGCGCCTCGCGGTTGGGGCGATGGCCCACGCCGCCATGCGTGCTTCAGGCGTGACCTCCATCACCCACCGCACGGGCTTAGTGGCCGAAGCGCCTCAGCGCCGGGTCTTTGTGCAGGTTGACCTTGCGTACTGGCGACTCCCAGGTCTCCGAGTCCGGCAGCGGCGGCAAATCTGGCGCCGTGTCGCGTGTATCATCTGGCTGGCTCACTGCGAGGACATTGTCGCTCGGATGCTCCTGTCGCGGTTGATCTTCGCCTTGGCGCATTCTCATGTCGGTGTGCTCCCATGCGCGCATCGCTTGCTCAGCGCGCACATACCAGAAAGCGGCGGTGATCATGTCGCCGCTCTCGGGGAATCGGTTTGGGATATGCAGCTGCCACACCTAGCTATACCGTTCTGGCGATCGTTGGCGGAAGTCACAGGCCTGTGACTGCTAACCCGCGACGCGCAGGAGTCGAGAGGCAATGTGAGCGAGCGGTGGATTCTGGGCTGCTGACGCGCCAAGGCACGCGCTGGCGAATAGGAGCCTCGGCGCTCCAAAGGCGCAAGATGACGGCGTATGCGATGATATTGGGGCCGACGCGCGCTTGACCTCCGCAGCGCGCCATACTGCGATGCGGCGCGTCATACGTTACACCTGTGAGACAGCGCGGCGAAAATATCGGCGGCTCTCTCACGTCCTAGTACACGTGTCGCGCTTGGCGGCAGACCCGCTGAAGGGCGACCGCTGGCGCGCCTGGTCTCCAGCGCCGTCATGCGTTGGCGTCATCTGCCCTTATCCTGTGTATCCCGTGTCAC
>DASQSS010000371.1:0-9984 GCA_035642255.1 Ktedonobacterales bacterium
GGATAGTAGGTATAACGTATGAAGAAGCTGGCGGAACACAGCGGGGCCATGACGACTCGCTGCAAGCGCTGCCCAGCGCGCCGCGTCACGCGCTGAATGGCAAGACGGCGCAGGACCCGAGGAGTCCCTTGGTTAGCGCCCTGAAGGCGACTGAGAGGTGAGCGAATGAGCCTGAGTTGGCTCGCGAACAGCGCTGTGCGATGGCTCCTCACGCTGGGTAGCATCATCCTGGTAGACATCGCCCTGAGTGGGGACAATGCCCTGGTCATTGGCGCCGCTGCCAGTCGTCTGACGCGTAGCCAGCGCGCCAGGGCGCTGCTCTGGGGCGGCTTGGGTGCGGCGGTACTGCGCATCACACTGACAGGCGTTGCGACCGAACTGCTGCTGGTTCCGCTCCTCCAGACGGCTGGCGCGCTGGTAATTCTCGTCATTGCGATCCGCATGCTGACTCCTGAGCAGGACGATGACCGCAGCCCGCGCCGCGCTTCGGATCGGCTGTTTCCCGCCATTCTCTCGATTTTGGCCGCCGATGTGACGATGTCTGTGGATAATGTGCTGGCCATCGGCGCGCTGGCGCGTGGCAACCTGCCACTGCTGGTGATCGGTCTGCTCATCAGCGTCGCGCTGCTGCTGGTGGCGAGCGCGCTCGTCGCCCAAATCATCAGCCGCTTCGGGTGGTTGATAGACCTCACAGCATTGATTTTGGGGTATCTGGCGGCGCAGCTTGTCACGCAGGATCCCATCGTGTCGCGCTTCGCCGATCTGACAGGTGTGCGCGCGATTGCGCTGAAGCTTGGCATGGTGACGCTGGTCGGCGTTGTGGCGCTGTGGCGTCGACTCTTCACTCATGCCCGCCAACAGCGTTCTGAGGCGCTCGCGCTCGTCGTCATGGCTGGCGAAGAATCCGCAGTATCTGATGAGTCCACTGAGGCTGACCATGCCGCATGGTGAGAAAGCGCGGCTGGCGAGCGGCTAGTGCAGCTGCGCGTCATCAATCGCCTGGGCGGCTGCGGCGACACGCCTGCGCTCGTCGCGCAACACCTGCGCCAGTCGTTGAATGGTTTCCTCGCCTTGCGGCGTCACACGCACCTGAACGACCCGGCGATCCTCGCCTGGGCCATTTGGTTCCCGCTGCACCAATCCACGCTCTTCCGCCCGGTTCACCAGCCCGATGACGGCATTGTGCCGCACCTGCAGACGCTCGGCCAGCTCGGTAATATTCACCGTCTCGCGCCCGGGAAAGCCTTTGATAGCGAGCAGCAGGAAGTATTGCTGCGGGGTCAGGCCGATGCGACGCGCTTCGACCTCTGTTTTGCGTGAGAACCGCCTCAACGCATAGCGCAACGACGCCACGCCCTCGATCTCCAGCTTGCTCAATGGCTGGAATGTGGACTTGAGTGGCTCAGCGCCTGTTCTGCGCGCCAGGCGTGTGGGCGGTTTCTCATCACCTGATCGTGTGGTCACAACCCCCTACCCTTCCTCAGTTCCTCATTGGACGTGTATTCCATGCGCATGATGGCGCTTGTGTCATCATACGATAGAGTGGCGCGGCGCCGCCAATGCGCGCTGGCCAAGCTCAGATCCGAGAGAACCTGCTGGGCGGCATACTACCCACGGGCTTCGGCCACCGCACTCACGTCATATACGGGCCAGGCGCGGTTAGCGGCGCCTCGCTGCGCTCATGAAGGCAGACGTCGCAGAGGATTTACGATGGAGCATTACATGCTAATGCGCGGATGTCGTTTGCGCGGATGTCGTTGGTGAGCGCTCGATCTGGGCGCTCAGCGCTTCGATCTCTCCCTCGGTCGGCGCATGCAGCGCCACCCGCGAGAACCAGAAGGCAAAGACAAACAGGGCCATCCAGAAGATGACGATTAGTATGATTGGAAGGATATCCGTGAAGCTCATAGGGTAGAGCACTCCTCATTCTGGCGTGTAATCGCATGTCGCGCTGCAAACTCGGGAGCGGCGGCGCCGTGTCGCGCTATGACGCGTTATGCCAGCGCCCCTGAAGCCCCTCATGAGTACAAAACGCGGCTATCCTCGCAAGAGTACCACAACTCGCCACAGCAGGCGATAGGCTGGTACTTCAGCGCGTGCGCCAGCTAGACGCGCTGGACATTCCGCGACTCCAGTACACATAATGCCAGGGAGATGGCAGAGAGATGGCAGAGAGCCTGGCGCGCGGAACATCGCCGCTTTCGAACCTGTCGCCAGTGGCGCGCCGCCATCTGGTGGGGAGACGGTATGACGCTGCAACTGTTGCTGGTCGAGGACCACACGTCCGTGCGCGAGGCGCTGCGCCAGGGTTTGGAGGCGACTGGCGAGGTGAAGGTGATCGCCGAGGCCGCGACAGCGCGCGCGGCCATCGCGGCGGCAGAGGCGCACGGCGAGCTGGATGTGGCGCTGATGGATGTGGAGCTGCGTGACGCCGAGCTGGGGTCCCGCGCGATGACCGGGGTTGGCGCCGCAGTGGCGATTCGCCGCGAGAGGCCGCGATTTCCCGTCGTCTTCTACTCGATCCAGGACGACGATTCCTATTTTCGCGAGTTTCGCGCGGCGGGCATCCTCAGTCACTACGCCTACGTGCGCAAGAGCAATTATCTGCTGCCCTCCATGCTCCTTCCCCTGCTGCGCGACGCAGTGGCTGGCCGCAGCTTCATTGACCCGGAGATCGAAGACCGTGTGGATGAGGTGCGCCGCCGCGATGCGGTCTCGCCGCGCGGCCTGCTGGAGCCGAACGAGCTGCGTGTCGCCGAGCTGCTGGCGCAGGGACTGACCAACGAGCAGGTCGCCTCGCGGTTGGGATTGCGCGACGCGCGCGCGGTCAGTCGCACCAATGGGCGTATCTACGATGCCTGGCGCCTGAGCGAGACAACCACGGATGAGAAGGTCGCCCGGGCGCGCGCCGCGCTGATCTACCTCTACGATCGCCCGATCATGTGGGATGAGCAGGGACGCGCGCTCGCGCCTGATCGCAAAGGCGGCTGGGTTCCCCTCTTCGACGGCTCTGGCGACGCGGGCGATGCGACTGGCGGCAGTGGCGGCGGTGGGGACCGATGATGAGCGATCATTTGCTGCAACCCGCGCTGGCGCTGGCGGCGATCGCGCTCTCAGTCTTCAGCCTCATCACCTATCTCTGGCTGGGCGTGACGACGCTGCTCATGAGTGAGCGGCGCAGTCTCGTCACCTGGGTTGGCGGGGTGGGGCTGCTCTTTGGCGCGCTTTTCTTCCTGTGCCACGGCGCGCTGGTAGCCGCTGGCACGTCCCAGACGGCCCCCGCTTCGACCGATCTCTGGTGGCGCCTCTCGTGGGCGCCCGCGTTCGCCGCGCCACTGCTCTGGGCGGCGATTGGCCTACGCTACACGGCGCTCTCTGGCTCATGGAGTCGTCTGCGCACACCTGCGCTGGTGGCCGTCGCCGGGTTAGGCGCTGTCACGGTGCTCCTGACGCTATTGAGCTGGTCGTCCATCGCGCACTACAGCGACTTTCTCGCATTGCTCGACAACTCTCTGAGGTTGCGCCCCAGCGCCGCGCTGCATGTGTCACTCTGGGTGCCGGCGCTCGGTGTCTCCTTCGTGATCTACGTGGGCGCTTGCGCCTCGCTGCCGTGGGCGGCGCTGGTGGCGCGCCGGTTCGGGCCATCGATTGAAGCGCGGCTGGTGGCCGGTGGCTTCGCTCTGCCCGTCGGAGGGCAGCGCCTGAGCGCGCCTGTGTCGGACGCCTCGGGCGCTTTACATGCGTCACATGGCGTGCGCGAAGCGTCATACCCGCGAGCGCAAGCCTCTGAGGCGGCGCTGCTGTGGACGCCCAGCGACGCGTGGGATCGCGCTCGCCCAGCTCTGCTGGCCGCCTCGCTCTGCATGATGGCGGCAGGCGGCGTCGTCGCGGTCGTTGGGCTGCTGACGGCGCTGTTCGAGCATCGCGCCGCGGCCAACGCAGTCTCGCAGACATTGCCCGCGGTTACGGCGCCTCCACAGCCAGGGCATGCGGCGCTGGCGCTGGTGCTGGCGGACCTCTGTGTGCAGGTGGCGCTGGCGGGATTTGGACTGCTGCTGGGCTGGGCGGTCGTGCGTCAGGGTGTGCTGGTGGAGCGACGTCTGCCGCAGCGCGGCTACATGAGCCATTGGCGTGGCATGGCGGCATTGGCGGGCGCGCTGGCGTTAGTGGTCGCATGGATGAGTGCGGTCTCGCCGGAAGCGCTGCCCGACCTGCTGCTGTTGGTGGCGCTCGTGGTGGTGGCTATCGCGCTCCTGACGTGGCAGTCCTATGTGGCGCATGATCGCCTGCTTGCCCAGCTGCGGCCATTCATGACGAGCCTCTCACTGGGAAACGCGGGCTGGCTGGCGACGAATCCCGATGAAGTGGAGCGTGGCGTAGAGACGCTCTTCACGAGCCTCTGCCGTGATGTGTTGGGCGCGGCGCATGGGCGGCTCGATATCTCCGCTGGTCGGCTGCGTCACAGCTACAGCTATAGCGCCACTGACAGTGAGCGCATACACAGTGGCGTCATGGAGGCGCGCGACTGGACGCTCCAGGTGAGCGATGGACGTGGGACGGTGGCGGTGATGCGGCTCGGGCCGCGTCTCGACGGCGTCAGCTACACCTCATCTGATCTGGAGATCGCCCGCGCCTGTGGCCTGCGCATCCTCGACGCAGTCGGCGAGTTCGCGACGGCGCAGGCGGTGGCCTCCCTGGCGCGGCGTCGCGGACTGGAAGCGGAGTTGACAGCCGCGCTGCCACGCCGTGTGCTGCATGATGACGTGCTGCCTCGACTCCATCTGGCGATGCTTCAACTTGAGGCTCAGCGCGCCCGCCTGCGCGCTCGGTCAGCGCAACAACCAGCGCAACAGCCTGTCGCGGCGGGACAGGCTGGTCCGGCCTCCAGTGTCGCGGCTCAGGCGATGTCGGCTCCGCTCGCCGCGTCTGATGAAGCGCGCGCGATCGGCGATGAGATCGGCGATGAGATCGGCGATGAGATCGGCGAGGTAGTGGCTGAGCTGGGCCGCGCCCATCGCGATCTGGCGGCGCTGATGCGCGCGGCGCCGATGGCCAGCGCACGCCGCCTGGAGCACGGCTTCACAGGCGCTCTGCGCGGCGCGCTCGATGGCGAGTTCCGCGGGGCCTTCGATGAGGTCGAGTGGGAGACGCCCGATGATGCCGTGGAGGCCGCTGATGCGCTGCCGCCGGTGGTGGCCGATCTGCTGCTGAGCGCGACGCTCGAAGCCGTGCGCAATGCGGGCCGCCATGCGCGTGGAGATGATCTGCATCGGGCGCTGCGGCTCCGTGTGCGGTTGATGGCTGACGCGCAAACGGTGACGATTCAGGTCAGCGACAATGGCGTAGGATTTGCCTCACCTTCGCCTTCGCCCGCGACTTCGTCCGCGACTTCATCCACGGGTGCCCCATCGCCTGCCGCGGCTCCCATCGGTGAGCCAACGTCAGCCACGAGCGGTTTGAGCGGACGTCCTGGGACGTCGGCCGGGTCCGCCAGCACACGCAGCGGCTTGCTCACGCATAGCGCGCTGATGGCGCTCGCGGGTGGCTCGCTCAGCGTGCGCGGTGGCGATAATGGCGGCGCGGTCGTCACGATTCGCGTTCCGCGCGCCAGCGACCTCGGCGAGGCGACGCGCGAGCGGGCGCTCTAGCGATTGCCCTAGCGCCTCACACGCTCGCGGGCTGGTCCTCCGCCTATTCACCCTTATGGCGGTCGCTTGCCCTGACGCGCAGCCGTTCGAGCAGTGGCGCGAGCAAGTCATGTCCGCGCAGCCCCTCACGCCAGGGCGCCGGGATGCCTTGCGCGCCGCAGCGCAGACCCGCGATCCCTCCCGCGACGCAGGCGGTCGTGTCGGTATCGTTCCCCAGGCTGATCGCGGCGCGCACTGCGCTGGCGTAGTCATCGGTGGATTCGACCGCCCAGCGCGCCGAGCGAAGCGTCGTCACCACATAGCCGCCACCATCGCCCGGAGCGGGGTCATCTGGCTGGATGTGTGTTTCAAGTTCGGCGCGCTGGGCGGAGGACTCCGGCCAGAGGCCGCGCAGCGTCGCCACGGCGTTAGCCCACGGCTGCGGACGCTCCTGCGCGACCCGCCGCGCCCACAGGCAGTAGAGCGCGCAGCAGACCTGCGCCCGCAGATGTCCATGTGTCAGCCGCGATTGCGTCATCGCATCATCGATGAGCGACTGGTCATCGCCGTCACTCCAGAGGGTGAGCGGCAGCGCGCGCATCAGCGAGCCATTGCCCAGCTTGCGCTCCCCATCTGGCCCCGCTTGCAGCGGTGGAACGCCCGCTTTGATCGCCCGCAGCGCTTCCCCCGTCTGGATGCCCATATCGAAGACGTCGCTATCCACCGCCAGATAGCCGCGTTCATACCAGTCCAAAAAGCGGCGCCCCAGGTCGGCGGGATCGAGGCGGTCGCAGTCGAGCAGCGAGGCAAGCAGACAGAGCGCCATCGCTCCATCGTCTGACCACGTTCCGGGTGGTACATGATGCGCGCGGTGGAATCCGGTCGGCGGGGTGTAGTCAATCTGCGCCAGCGGCGGAATCTGGCTGGCCGCGTGGAATTCATATGGGACGCCGAGCGCATCGCCGATGAGCAGGCCCAGTAGTCCACCCTCGATGCGGTCCAGATAGGTGATGGAGTCTGTCACGATCGTTCTCCTGGCGTGTCTCAGGCGCGAACGTCGTCACACGCCATGCGCGTCGCTAGAGCGCGATCCAGTAGCGCGAGACGCGGGCGCCGCGCAGAGGGGAAAAGCCCTCGCTGGTCAACACGCCTCCGTTGCGCAGGATGACGCGCGCCGAGCGGATGTTGTCAGTGTCGCAAGTCAGCAGCACATGTGAGAGGCCCATCTCGCGGGCGCGCTCCAGCGTGAGCGCCAGGATCAGGTCGCCGTAGCCCTTGCCGCGCTCGCTGGGCCGAATGCTGTAGCCGATGTGGCCGCCGATGTCCTCCAGCGTGGGCGTGAGCGTGTGGCGCAGCTTGGCGACACCCAGCAGTGTCGTCCGTTTGGGCGTGACGCGAGCCAGGAGCAATACGGTCTGCGGCACACGCGCTGGGTCGCGCACGATGCCACGCGCCTCTTCAGCGCACTGCTCCACATAGGCGGGCCAGTTCGTCGCGCCGCTTCCCAGAAAGTCCTCGCCGTGCGCGTTGAACTCCGCCTCGCAGGCCAGATAGGCGCCCTCAAGCTCCAGCGCGGGAGCGAGGAGCTGTATCGTCACATCTGGCGTCATCTCCACATCATCCTCCTCATCCTCGTCATCGCGCCCTTGCGCCAGAGCAATTGCGCTTCGTCTGGCATGTCGTCGCCTCGCGTTGTTAGTGTCGCTAGTGTCGGGCGCGAGGCGAATCTTGTCAAGCGTGAGTTCTTGCCACTCCCTGACCAAAACACTTCTCTATCATCGCTTCGTCTCACAGTACAGATGGTGGTGAGTCGGCGTTGATTCTAGATGTTCGCGATCGATCGCAACAGATCGAAACAGATGCGACAGATCGCGAGCGCGTGCGAAGGGAGAAGCCTGTGCGCTGGAGTGGTCAGGCTAGACATCTTGCCATCTGGCGAGATGACGATGCGGCCGGGCGCGGACGTGACTCAGCGGATGAGTCGCGCGCGTCGAGTGACGAGACGGCCACTGGCCAGCGCAACCTGAATGACCCGCGTTCTACAGACAGTCTGAGCGAATTCAGCGCGTTGATCGACGCGCACGCGGCTACCCTGACCCGCGTCGCCGCTGCGCTTATCGGGCTGAATGACGCCGAAGACGCCGCCCAGGAGGCGGTCGTGCGCGCGTGGCGTGCGTGGCCGGAACTGCGCGAGCGCTCGGCTGGCCGCGCCTGGCTCATCAGCATCACCATCAATGTCTGCCGTGACTGGTTGCGTGGACGCTTCGGCGCGCGCCGCCGCCTGACTGAATCGCTGCTGGGCGCGGACAACGAGCCACGTCCCATCGCGCAGCTCGACGCGGACCCTGGCGCAAGCGATTACGCCGCCGCGCTTGATCTGCGCCACGCCATCACCACCCTCGACGAAGACCTGCGCACGATTGTGGCGCTGCGCTACTACGCCGGCATGGACTCCACCACCATCGTCGCCACGCTCGGCATGCCAGCCGCCACCGTGCGCACGAAGCTCAGACGCGCTCTGGGCTTGCTGCGCGAGCGGTTGAGCGGGCGCCCTCACGACCCTCGGCCCGATTCCATGACCAATGCTACCGAAGGGAGGCGCTAGATGTCCGATCAGCGCCCTGATGATATTCACAGCACCAACAGCACCAATACCTCCGACACCTCCGATTTCGACGAGCGCGCCAGCCTGCCGCCTCACCTGCTGCCCATCCATGATCGGTTGAGCGGCGATGGCGCGCGGTGGCGCTGGCGAGTTCCCGATGGCGCAGGACTGGGAGCCTGGGCACGCGCCACGCTCGTCGCTGGCCCCGACGCCTCCGACGCCGGAGAATCGCGGGCGCGCCACTACCTGCGCGAGCGAGACCTGGACGTGTTGGAGGCCGAGCGAACACCCTCACACGGACCGAAAGGACCGCTACACGATATGACAATGACACGTATGCGAGGATTTGCCGGCGTCGCAGCCGCTGTCCTCGTCGTTGGACTCATCGCGCTCCTGCTCACACATGCGGCGAATCGCGGTGGCACAGGCGCGGGCAGCGACGCCACCCCCACACCGCTTCCACCTACGCCGTCCGGCGCCTCGGGCCAGCAGCCGGGCCAGTTCATGCAGCCCGACCAGCTACCGGTCGTGGCGCCAAACAACCAGCGGGTGGTCTACAGGATCGCCAACGGGGCGCTGCTACGTTCCAGCGATGGCGGCAAGACCTATACGTCGGAGGCGCTGCCAAAGACTGACCTCACGAAGGTTGACTCGATGTCGTTGGCTGTCAGCCCACTCGACGCCAGCCATGTCTTTGTGACGATGGGCGGCCAGAACAACAACCAGCCGTGCATGCCGCCAACCTCACCCTATCCCGCTATTGCGTCACATGGCGGTATCATGGCCTCTGGCTATGTGCCATGCGCGGAGCAATATCAGAGCGTGGATGGCGGGCAAACGTGGACGATACCGACGCTGCCAACCAAAGGTGTGCTGGGCGGCCTCAACATGATGCGCCCCATACAGGGTCCCTATGGCGACCAGTCCTATGCCATCCAGGCGCAGGGCAGCCGCCTCTATGCCGCGCTGGCCTTCGATAATATGAGTGGCTCGCTCATAGACTCGCCGGGCGTGCGCCTGATCGCCAGCGATGATGGTGGCCAGACGTGGCGCTTCGCGGATGAGGGTTTGGCCGCGTCGAACCGCTACGTCTGCGACTTCGGCGCTGCGCCGGCATCCTCCGTGGTCTACGCGATCACGGGCGATGGCGCCTGCAACAATGAGTCGTATCCCAATCTCTCACTGTGGCGCAGCGATAACGGCGGCCAGGACTGGGCCCATGTGCGCGCGCTGCCCTCAGCCGTCGAGAACCCCGGGTTTATCGGCGCGCCCAAATCGGAGGAGACGGGCCTCTTCGTCAACAGTCAGGGCGAGCTCTACATCTTCATGCCGCAGGTGAGTGTGCAGGGGAAAGGCGCCTCGACCAGAACGTCGCCCGCAAACGTCATGGTCAGCCTCGATGGCGGCGCCACATTTACCGCGGCGCCCACCGCGGGTCTGCAAGCCAACACCTATCTCACCGGCCCATTCGCCATCCTTGACGACGGCTCGGTGGTCTTTGGCCTCCCGTCGCCAGGTGTCCAGAGCGGTGGACCCGCGCCGAGCGCAGCTATCCTCTATACCTGGAAGCACGGCGCCTCCTCCTGGACGAAGATCAGCGGCGTGATCCCCGCGGGCGTCGCCGCTGTGACCGTCTCGCCCGTCAACGCCGCGACTACCGATCAGGTGATCAGCGTCATCGATGACAGCGGCAGTGTATCGACACTGAGGGTGAAGCTCGGTCAGTAACGGACGAACTCCGCCAACGCATCT
>DASQSS010000372.1:0-2459 GCA_035642255.1 Ktedonobacterales bacterium
CGGGTCGCGGGGAAGAACACCAGCTTGTTCGCGCGATTACGTCCACGCCACTGCTGCTGGCCATTGCCCGTCTGGCGGCTCTCCACCAGCACCTCTTCGAGACGGCCCAGATAGGTCGCGTTGATCTCACGCGAGATGCGCTCCTGAATCTGCTCGACCGCATGCAGGCGCGCCTTTTTGACGTCGAGTGGCACATCGTCTTCCCATTTATAGGAGAGTGTGCCGGGGCGCGGCGAGTAGGCGGCTACATGCACGACATCGAAGCGGATCTCTTCGAGCAGGTCGAGCAGGCGCTGGAACTCATCCTCGGTCTCGCCGCAGAATCCCACAATCACGTCAGTCGAGAGCGTGACTCCGGGCCACCAGGCGCGCAGCCGCTTGATGAGTTGGCGATACTCGCCGATGGTATAGCCACGGCGCATGCGACGCAGCACCTCATCGTCGCCATGCTGCACGGGGATGTTGACATGCTCGCAAACCTTTGGCAGAGCAGCCATCTGCTTGATGATCTTGTCGGTCATGTGACGTGGATATGAGGTCATGAAGCGAATACGCTCCAGGCCGTCAATCTCGCTCAGCTGCTCCATCAGGTCACCCAGGTCGGCGCGCTGATCGGGCACATCGAGCCCATACGCCTCGACCGTCTGGCCCAGCAAAGTCAACTCGCGCGCGCCCTGCACAGTAAGCTCACGCGCCTCGGTCAGCAACTCCTCGATGGGTCGGCTGCGCTCAACACCACGCCTCGACGGCACGATGCAATAGGAGCACACTTTGTTGCAGCCCAGCACGACTGGCAGCCACGCGGTCGGCCCGCGCGTCTGCGCGACGTGTTCCGCGGCGCCAGGATAATGCAGGTCGCGCGCGGCGGGGCGAGGCATGATCTGCATCGGCGCCTGCAACGTCGGCATCGGCAGCACCGGCAGCGCGTCCGATGCGCCGATCGTGCGCGCCGCGCCGAGGTCGGCGAAGTCTATGCAGCCCTCACCCGCGATGGGTGTCCAGCGCTCTTCAAGGAATCGCGGAAGGATGTCCGCGCTCTCAACCTTGAAGAAGAGATCGACCACAGGGTAGCGCTGCTTCAGGTCATCGATGGTGCGTTGATTGCCGATCATGCAGCCCATCATCGCCACGAGCAGGTCTTCGCGGTTGCGCTTGGCGTGGCGCAATAACGACAGCTGGCCATGTGCGCGCTTCTCTGGCTGCTCGCGCACACTGCACGTATTCAGCACGACCAGATTCGCGGCATCCATTGTGGGAGCCGCTTCCCAGCCAAGACCATCGAGAATGCTCGACACGCGCTGGGAGTCGGCCTGATTCATCTGGCAGCCGACCGTCCAGATGTGATACTTCCCCTTGGCGACACTCATGCGTCGCCTCCCCCGACCGACGTAGCGGCGGCTTTCGACCTGTGGAGCTGCGGCTTGTCATGCTCGGCGGCAAGGGATTCAGGTGGCGCGCCTTCCACATCCACAATGTCATCTTCGGTCACAGGGCGCACTTTGTCCGGCGCAATACGATCGGTATAGAGCACGCCGTCGAGGTGGTCAATCTCATGCTGAAGGATGCGCGCAAACCAGCCCTCGGCCTTGACACGAATCTCTTTGCCGCGTGGGTCGCGCGCCTTCACAGTGATAGCGCTCACACGCGGAACGTCGTCTCCAATGAAGCCGGGGATGCTCAGGCAGCCTTCCTGGCCCAACTCTTCGTCCTCAGAACGCTTGATGATTTCAGGATTGACCAAAGCGACTGCTTCATCCTCATATTCCGCCACGAGCACCCTGATGGACTCCCCGACCTGCGGAGCCGCTAGCCCCACACCGGGAGCCTCGCGCATCGTCTCCCACATGTCCGCGACCAATCGCTCCAGATAGGCATCGAAGCGCGAAACCTTTTTGGCCTTCGCTCGCAGAATGCGCCGCTCATTTGGATTGTCTACGACCAGAATCTTTCGTTTCGCCATGACATGACCCCACCTGCCTCGTGCAAGGCAGTTCTCTGCTGATGATCGGCTTGACTTCGGCCTACCTGAGTGTTGACGTGCGCGTTCCTGAGCGGCGCCCGGACACGCTCAAAACAACGATCTGGAACCTGTGGCGGTCCACATTCCATAAAAAGGCGCAACTACAGCGCCGTTCACAGAGGTTGCGGCTCATGCGCTTGTGGACGCTTATGGGCCACTAACGCGCACAATTACCGCCCAGTATACAACCTGCGCAGGTATTTGCGCGCCAGCATGAAAGCACGCCATGACCCCAGTGTCAAGCGTGTCCGTCGCGCCGCGTCTCTGCCGCTTACGCCTCAGTGGCGACGTAGCGTTCGATCATAGGCGCCGCCTGACGCATGATCTCGATCTCGTTGTCGTAGGTCAGCGCGGTCAGCGCCTCGTTGAACGGAAACCACCGCGCTTCATCATATTCATGGTCATGCTGAGTTACGTCGCCGCCAGTTGCGATCATCAG
>DASQSS010000373.1:0-26667 GCA_035642255.1 Ktedonobacterales bacterium
CATTCAGGTCTCTGGCACCTTTGGTTCGAGACAGGAGGAGGCTCAGCGTCTAGGGCGACTGCTGCGCCCGAAGTCCGATGGGCGCCCCGCGCACTTCTACACTATTGTCACGCGCGACACTCGCGATCAGGAGTTTTCCTCCAACCGCCAGCTCTTCCTGACGGAGCAGGGCTACCGCTACACGATTGACGACGCCGAGGCGGTTGGCCTGCTGCGGACGCCCGCTGAACCGGTGCGCCTCAGCACGCAGGAGGGTCGGGTCGCCCGGCGTCCGGCACGGCGCGCGTAGGCAGGCGGGGTCTAGTTGAGCGGCGGGGTCTGGTTCTGGCGCGGCGTTGGCGTGAGCCGTGGCGGAGCCAGACGCGGACGGCTCGTGCGTCGCGCGACCCATTCCGGCGCGATGCGCATGTGGAATGATGGCGCCTCGATGACCTCGATGGCCTCGGCGCGCGTCGAGGCCTGGGACGCTATTGGGGTGGCGGGGCCAGCGGTCGCGCGTGATGTGGAGCGAGTCTCCTCGCAGCGCAACAGGCAATCGCCAAGCGTGACGACATCGCCCGCGAATATCTGCGTGGGCGCCGTCAGTCGCTGGCCATTCACGGAGACGCCGTTGCTGCTCTGCAGGTCGGCGATGAAGTGACCCGCCGGCTGGCGTGTGATCTGCGCGTGGACGCGCGAGATCGAGGTGTCGCTGAGGACGATGCCGCACGTCGCGTCACGGCCAATCGTCGTCACGGGCGCGACCAGCGGCCAGGCGCGCGTCTCCCCCGCCGGGCTTTCATTCTGCGTCCCCTGTATCAGCGTCATCTGGAGACGCGCCGCACCGAGCGAGAACGATCCTGATGCGCTGGCGGTCTTGCGCGTCTGAAGCTCCTCAGGCTCCTCCGCATCCGCATCCGCAACCTCAGCCGCTATGTCGCCTGGCTGGAGCATGAGGCGGTAGCGATGACTTCCTAGCTCGATGATGTCGCCATCGCGCAGCGGCGCACGCCCTCGCATGGCCTGCTGATTGACGCGGGTGCCGTTGAGGCTACCGTAGTCGGCCAGCTCTACACGCCCACGCTCCCAGCGCAGCTCGGCGTGGCGGCGCGAGACACGCTCGTCGTCCAGCACGATATCGTTGTCCTGTTCGCGACCAATGATCGTCAACGCATGCGCCAGCTCGATCGGTCGACCAGCAGTGGCGCCGAGCGTTGTAGTCGTTACGGGCGCGAGGAGTCCCCAGGGACGCCCATCGGTGGTCACTGTACGCGCACGCGCGGGATCATCGAGCGCGGCGGGTGAGACGGCACCTGAGCGGGCAGAGCGAGGAGGCGCGGGCGCGGCAGGAACAGAAGTCTGCAGCGAATACCAGCAGATCGCCCCGAGTGGCGCGACCCAGCCG
This sequence comes from Ktedonobacterales bacterium, assembly GCA_035642255.1. GTDB lineage: Bacteria > Chloroflexota > Ktedonobacteria > Ktedonobacterales > JADMIN01 > JAKAIY01. The sequence continues at coordinate 1,385 of DASQSS010000373.1, forward strand.
ACCAGCGCCGCGACGGCCAGCGCCGCGCCTACCTCAGCGACGGCAAGTGTCGGCCCGTAGACGCTCAAGCGGTATTCGATCCACAGCAGGGGACCGATATCGAGCGCGCTGGCAATGACACAGACGAGCAGCCCGCTGATCGCCTGCCTGGTTACCCCCTGGCCACGCCAGAGAGACCAGGTGGCGATGGCGATGGCGCTCAGCAGCGCGCAGCCGATGCCGCCAAAGATTCCAGCGCTATACCACGCCGGGAAATCAGTGGCTGCCATCTCGCCTGCTCCTTGCCTTACTCCATTGGCGTGACGCCATGTGCCCGCTCATACTGAATGTCCACAATCTCCTGAATCTGATGCGTCTGCGTGTCCTGAGTGAACTCCAGATCGCCGTGAGTGTTGGCTTGCGCGCCATCAACGCCGCCATTCAGGTCGGACGTTTCCCAGTATTCGACTGGCGCGTGCGGGTCGGCTCCGAGCGCGACCCCGAGAAAGGCGTGTGTCGGTGTAAAGATGATCGAGGGCCGCATGCCCAGCCGTTCCACCGCAGACGCGAGAATCGCGGTCGTCTCGACACACATCCCCGTCGGCGCGCTCGACGTGAGCACATCGCGTGGGAGCTGCACCTGCTGCGAGGCGTCGTGCGTGAAGACGACATTGTCTGCGGCGTAGCGCAAGTGATAGTCGAACTGTAGTGTGTCAAAGATCGCGTCTACCTGATCGCGCACCTGCGACCCATTCGCCGCCCCCTGATTGTAACCGTAGAGAGCGGGCGTGTTGTCGTAAGCGCCAGGATGAGCGATGAGGCGCTGCGCAGCGTGGCCCACCAGTGCGGTTATCGTGGGGTCATCGGGTGTCACCCACCCAGCGATCAGCGGCGTATTGTCAGCGCCCGTCGCGCTATCGCGCCACTGGATCCATTGGCGTGAGATGAGGGTGACGGGCGCGCTCGTCTCGCAGAGCATGCGAGAATCTGCTATGAACTGTACGCGAATCTGCGCGTCGTGGCGTTCTGTGCGGGCGAGCGCGTCGAGGGTGGAGGCGGATAGCAGCGGCGGCTTGAAGCTGGCGGTGCGGAATCCCTGGGCGCTGGTGGACTCCAGCGTTTGCTGCTGAGTAAAGCCGGGAATCGAGACGGTCAGGCGCGTCGCCTCCGGGATGGGGCTGCGATAGCGCACGGTGACCAGCGTAGGCGCATTCGGATAGAAGCCAGTGTAGATGGTCTGGGGCGGAGTCCAGGCGATCAGCGTGTCGCAGGCGGTGGTGTAGGCGGCGTAGGCGTCACGATAGTGGGCGTAGGCGCGCAGTCCATACGAGACGTAGATGGCTGAACCCGCGAGCAGGGCGAGGAGGAGCGCAGCCAGCGCTACTCGTCGTCGCCGCATGAGTGGCCTCCCTGAGGACTGATTGCTCGCACTCCTGGCCGCATTCCGCATCGTGTCGCGTTACAGTAACATCGCTGCGGACTTTTGCGCAATCACACTGGGACTTTCAGGCAAGGCGCGTTACTCAACTACTCGTCTGCCCGCTACAGACAATTCGCCCCGCCAGCGTGACGCCAGCGAGGCGAAAAGGTGGGCCGCCAGGTAGTCTGCGCGGGAGGCTCCGACTACTGCGCGCTGTCGCGGCGTCCAGGCAGGCGAGAGACGACGCCGTGCTCGACAGATTGCGCGCCATGCGCTACACCGCCGACGAGTCCGCTGACACCGTGCTCCAGTGACTGCGCTTCATGCACGACGCCGCCCACAACGCCACCCGCCAGCGAGGCGGTTCCGTGGCCCAGCGCGGAGGCGATGTGGGTCGCATCCTGGCCAAGCACGCCCGCTTCGGCGATTGCGCCGCGCGCGCCTCGCACCAGCTCCTCTTCGGCCTTGCGCCCCAGTACCTCAGCCTCTTTGATCGCCTCGCCCGCGAGCTTCTCGGACTCCGCGACGGCCAGCTCGATCGCTTTGATCATGGCGCGCAGCAGTTCTTCGATAGCGACTGTGATCGCGGCGGCATAGCCAAACGCCACGCCGAGCGCCGCTGCGACCAGATGGGTCAGGCCGCCGGGAATGATCGTATGCGTGAGAAATGCCGCGATGACTTCGGTCGCCAACGCGACCACGATAAAGACGGTGAGACCTGTCACTAGCACGGCCCGCAACGCGCGAAGGAATGCGTGCAGCACGTCCTTCGTCGCATGGCCGATGAGTGTCATGATCCTGCGCTCCACCAGGAGCCTCCTCTCAACCACCTCTGACCAGGCACAATCGAATTGAGCCTCCCGGCGTCAAGCCTGTGGAACGCTCGCCTGGTCACTCTAGTGTCTCAAACTGAAACGAACGACGCAATGGTCCGAACTATGTACGCCTGGCGAGCGCTCCCGGTTCAAGCTTGCGCAGTGCGCTATTTGCGCCATGATAGCATACTCAGGCGCGCATGCAAACGCTGTGTGGCAGGCGCATGTCTTATGGGCTAGCACGAGGCTGGCGGAGGATGGTGGGGACGGCCCTGACCGTACCGACCGCGTTCGTGTGCGCCTTCTCTGTTGCGCGGATAGAGATGGGCGCCGAATGAGCGCGCCTCAGCCGTGTCGAGTCACTATCAAGTAGGCGCCAGGGTTGCGCGCATCGGGGTATGCTATGGAGAGTGAGACCGCAGGCGTAGCATCGCGTCTGAGAGGACCGGATAAGAGGACCAGGTAGAAGAGAGGCGCATTCATGACGCAGACCGACAACAACGACTACATCGTGGCGGTAAATGAGTACCGCGCCCGCAAAGATGAGGCGTTCGGCTCAAGCCCGGACTCGCCAATCAATCAGGACGAGCGCGACAGGTTTAGCGGGTTGTCGTATTTCCCGCCCGACCCTGCCTACCGTGTGCTTGCCAGCGTCGTTCCGTTCGCGGAACAGGCGGTCGTGCAGCTAGGCTCGACCAAAGGTGATGTGCGGCCTCAGCTTCGCTTCGCCGAGCTGCATTTCACGCTCTCGGGACAGGATTTGCGTCTGACAGGGTACCAGGATGTCGACCCGGACAACGGCAATGAACTGTTCGTGCCGTTCCGTGATGCGACAACCGGCAAAGAGACGTACGGCGCGGGCCGCTATCTCGAAGTGGAGGTCGAGCAGGGAGCGGATGGCAAACTCTCGGCGACACTCGACTTCAACCTGGCGTATAGTCCCTGGTGCGCCTACAACGTAGCCTATAGCTGCACGCTTCCTCCAGTGGAAAACACTCTGCCCATCGCCATTCAGGCGGGCGAGCGTACGTACGAGGCGCATGCCTGAGCGCGGCTCATAGCAGCGCATCTATACGCATCATCGCTACACAACCCAGGTGACCAGCTCAGCGTACATGCAGCGTACATGCAGAGTACCTCAGGATGGGCGCGCCGCTCATGTGGGATGCGCTGAGCGAGCGCGCCGCGAGAGATGTTGCGCCACAGTCGCAATGCAGAATGGAAGAGATCTGATGGATCGTCAACGAAACCCAGCGATCAAATGGGGACTCATCTTCGGTGGCGCGCTCATCCTCCTTGAACTGATCAACACGGGAATCGAGTACGCCACTGCCTCTGGGACGACGCCTACCTCGATATCGCCGTTCGCCTCGCTCAATCCCAGCGCCACATTGATTCAGGCCTGCGTCGCCTTTCTGATCGAGGTGGCATTGTACTTCGCAGCGGGGCTGATGACCGCACGCGAGAATGGCCGCGTTGGCAGCGCCGCGATGGCTGGTGTGATCGCTGGCGCACTTGGGGGCTCCGTGAGCGCAGTCATCACGGTCATCAGGGTGCTGACGCTTCCAACAACAACGGTCGTACCGCCGAGTCTGAACATGACACCAGCCGCATATCATTCGTTCTTCATTGTTGTCGCGGTCATTGGCGCTCTCGTGGGAATTCTTCTCTCCATTGGTATCGGCGCGGGCCTCGCGGCGCTTGGCGGGCTCGCAGGGCGCGGCCAATTCGCGAAAGCCCATCCCCCGCAGCCGATGCTGGAGTCCTACTACTCGCCGATGGCGCCCGCGCCTGGCTATCCAGCGCATCCGCAGGGCTATCCCCCCGCGCCTGGGACGGTTCCACCACCACCAGCGCCAGGCGGCTATCCTCCGCAATACCCTCCGCAATACCCTCCGCAATACCCTCCGCAATATCCGCCCCAGTACACTCCACAGTATCCGCCACAGGAGGCGGCTCACAATCCGCCGCAGGAGTCGTCGCAGAACCCGCCGCAGAACCCTAACCCGTAGCGACGTGACAACGTTACGCTCGCATGGAGCGGCTCGCGAGGGAATCATCTCTACCCGCGAGCCGCTCCATATGTGCGCTCTGCCGCTTCAATCACCCCAGATGGCGCGTCCTAGCTGGCCGCCTGGTCGCTGGGTGGTGACGCTGAAGGGGCTGGGTCCCGGCGGACCATCAGTCGATCCAGCATTTTTCCGCGCTCGAAGCCGACCCGCTCGTAGAGTCCGTGGGCGTCGCGCGTGAAGAGCGTCCAGGTGCGCAATCCTTGTAGCTCGGGATGCGACAGAATGCAGTCGAGCATGAACCCGGCGAGACCCTGGCCACGGGCGTCAGGTACGATGAAGACATCGCACAGATACGCGAACGTGGTCTGATCGGAGATGACGCGCGCGAAGCCCACCTGGCGGTCCTCCACATAGACCCCGAACGGAATCGAGCGCTCGATGGAGCGGCGTATCGTCTCGATCGAGACCCCAAGCGACCAGTACGCCTGAGTGAGGAAGCCGTGGATGACGCCGAGGTCGAGTCGGTCGGGATCTGTGCTGACGGTAGCAGCGCCGCGCTGCCATTCGAGGATCATGCGGGTGGTCGCCTTTCTAGCAGGTTAGGTTGCGTCTGGCGTACGGAGTGGGCGCGCTGTGGGACGTTTCAGACGCGGTTTCGCGGATAGCGTTTTCTGTCGGATGGGCCGATATGGACAACGTGGGCGGAGATGATGTGTTCGCCTGTGCGTCCGCCAACGCCCGGAGCCAGTCGTGGCTCATGCAGGGCAGATCAGCGCGAACGGACATGTCGGGCAGTTGCGCGGGTCTGGTCGAGGCGCATAACTGGCCTGGGCAAGACCATCGAGCGCGGCGCCCATCTCATTTTCGAGCGTCTTGCGCCGTTTCGCCAGCACACGCAGCGGCTTGATCTCGCCATTCGCCAGACTCACCCGCATGGCCTCCGCCGCTTGTCCCTCGTGGCGCATCTCCTCAACGGCGAGCGCATAGAACAGATCGCGAAGTGACGGGCTGCCACTTAGGCTGCCTGTCTGCCAGCGCATGACGCGGGTGGTTGTCTGCCCGGCATCGTCGGGCTCCTGCTCGACATGGTCGAGTGCGCCAGTGATCGTGACGCCAGCGACCGAGACAGCCACCTCGACGCTGTCGCGGCCGCTACCTCGCTGGTCGCTGCGATCATCTGATGTGGGAACACCCTCGCTCAGAGCGCGCCAGACCCGCTCGATCGCACGCTCGCCGTGCTCGCGATAGACGGACGCCATGCTATCGGCGCGCTCGCGGACGGCGCCCGCGTCGTTCTGGGGCAGCGCGTCAGCGCGAGCGGCCTCCCAGTGCGCGCGGTAAAGCGCTGTCGCTTCCTCGCGGGTCGGCGTCGCGCCGCTGTTGAAGCGCGTCGCTAGCTCGGCGCTCGCCGTGCGCAACGCTGAGCGCAGCGAGACGAGCGGTCCAGGCGCTGGACGCAGACCATAGACATATTGATACGCGTACTGCTGGGGGCAGCGCGCATACGCTTCGAGCTGGCTGAGCGTCACGGTCAGCGGCTGGGCATCTAGGTTACGCTCGCCTGGAGAATGGTCCACTTGCTCCTCGTGCGCCGCTGGCGCAGTATGGTTGGGTTCCCCCGCATCCTCCGCAATGTTGGTATCCTCCGTGGCGCGTTCCCAACGCAGGCGTGGCGCATCATCACCCAGCGCCTGCTCGATCGGCGCAAGGAATGGCGCGGGCTCCTTGTTTTGCTTGCCATAGCGGCCCGCATAGCTCAGCGTGAGGTGGTCGCGCGCACGGGTCAGCGCCACATAGAAGGCGCTCGCCTCCTCGATCAGGTCGCTATCCTCGCCTGCCTCGCCATCGCGCAGCAGACCGACCGGCGCTGGCGTCGCCTCAGGACGACCGCGCGCCGGGAAGCGATCCTTCACCAGTTGGGGCAGATAGACCGCTGAAAACTCCAACCCCTTGGCTCCGTGGACCGTCATGACCAGCGCGGTATCGTCGCCGCTCACGCTGTCCATCGCTCCCGCCTCATGACCCAGGATGCGCAGCGCGCCGATGTAATCCAGCAGACCTGCCCAGTCAGCCATCTGTGGAACGCCTTCGCCGTCATCCTCGTACAGCACACCTGCCGCCCGCTGATCATCGAAGGTGTGGCATATCTCGATCAGGCGCGCCACCTGCGCCGCCTCGGCACGTGCGTCTTCGCCCAAGAGCCGGTGACCCAGGCCAGTCAGCGAGAAGATATAGCGCCCCATGCCTACGGCTATGCTCGGCGCCGATCGCAGCTCCGCGATGACACGCTCCAGCCGCCGCAAGCTGTGCGCGCCTCCAGGCGAGAGAGCCGCGTTCGCTTCGGGTAAGCGTCCGGCCTCCAGAGGAGCGACACGTCGGTCGCGCGCCAGACGCAGCGCCGCCTGGGCGTCGTCGTCGCTGAAGGCGTGGTCGGGCGTCGTCCCGGCTCGCAGCAATCCCACGCCCGAAGGATCGCCAGCCAGGCTCACGGTCGCGAGCAGCGTCTTGATGAGCGGCTGGTCGAGCAGGGGCAGCGCGATCCGCACGGGAATCCCGCGCGCGCGCAGCCCGTGGCATACCTGCCGCACATAGCTGTTCGTCCGCAGCAGGATAGCTTGCTCGCCGAGCGGTGTACCAGCGGCGACGCGCGCACGAATGGCATTTGCCAGACCATCTAGCTCGGCCTCATCATCTGGCGCGGTGGCAAGCTCGACCGCTGGCGGCCCATCAGGATGGCTGCGTGTCGCTTCAAGTGTGATGCGCTGCTCGCCCGCCAGGAAGTCCCCGGCGAACGCGCTCGCCGCCTGGAGAATCTGGGGCCGCGAGCGGTAGTTTCGCCCTAGCGGGATGACTCGCGCGCCCTCGAATTCGCGAGTGAAGCGCAGCAGATTGGCGGGTGACGCGCCACGGAAGCGGTAGATCGCCTGATCCGCGTCACCAACCGCCCAGAGCGCGCCACGCCCGCCATCTAGCTCGCGCAGCAGCGCGCCCGTCGCATAGTTGACGTCCTGATATTCATCGACCAGGATATGCTCGTAGCGAGCGCGCAGATTCGATGCGCTCTCCGGTTGCTCGCGCAGTAGGCGCCACGTTCTGGCGATGAGGTCGCCGTAATCAGCGTCTCCGCGCTCGTCAAGCGTCGCTTGATAGGCGGCGTAGACCTCCGCGACCTCGAGCGCGCGCTCGGCGGCTTCCTGATCCTCTGCGGTGGCGCTTGCGCGCGCCATCGCTTTGGCTGCGGCGCGGTACTCCTCGGGCGTCAGCAGGTTGTCCTTCGCTCGCGAGATCGAGTTGAGCAGGCTCCTGAAATGCATCTTTGGATCACTCAGTGGCGAGTAGTGCCTGAGTGGCGCGCGATTGATGATGTGGCGCAAGACGAAGTAGCCCTCGACGTCAGTGATCAGCCGGAAGTCGGCGCGCAAGCCTACCTGTGGACCGTAGAGCCTCAAGACATCGCCACAGAACGCATGGATGGTGCTTATGCGCGGCATGAGCGCCTGCTCACCCAGAACCCGCGTCAGACGCGTGCGTAGCTCGCCCGCCGCTTTGCGCGTATAGGTGAGCGCCAGCACGCGATCGGGCGCAACGCCGCGCTCCTGCGTCAGATGGACGATACGGGCGAGTAGCGCGCTGGTCTTGCCTGAGCCTGGTCCCGCGAGAATCAACGCGGGCGTCTCGGCGCGCGCGGCATCGAGCTGGTGCTGGTCGAGCGCGGGCGCAGAGGGGATGACTGGCTCTGGCTGGTCGGGCGCCTCTGTCTCGGCAGGCGCCCGCAGCAGGGCGGCCAGACGGCGAAGCGCCGCGTCCTCCGACACGCCGAAGCGCTGCGCCAGCGTCTGCGCGGGCCGTTCGACATCTTCAGCGCACAGTGACTGATAGGCGGCGCGCGCGGATGCTGGAGGTAGCAGCAACGCGGCGGCGAACGCATTGGCCTCGCCCTCGCGCTGCGCCCGCGCGCTATAGGCCTGACCGGGGAGCAGCGTCTCATCGTCGCTGGCGCCAGCCGTTGCCAGGTCGCTATCGTCGCAGCTAGGACTGTCTTCCTCATCGGACCAGGCCCACGCGCCGCCGCCCTGCGCGATCTCAGCGGCCAGCCCTTCCCGGCGATGCAGCGCGGCATGGCCGAGTTCATGCGCCAGGGTGAAGCGGCGCACGGTCTCCGGCAAGTCCGCGCGCAGGAAAATCAGGTCTTCGCCTGGCTCCAGAAAGCCGAGCGTGCCAGGGTAGATCGCCGCATCGAACGACTCGATGTCGAGGTCGAGTCGCCGCGCTAACGCCTCCAGCGGAGTGGGCGTGTCGTCGGCGAATGGTTCGCGCTCGCGCAGCCAGGCGAGCAAGGTGGCTGCGACGGCTTCAGGGGTCTGTCGTCCCGGCACAAGATCCTCCCGCATACGTCCAGCAGTGGCGCGAATATCGCTGCGCTCGACCCTCATTGTAGCACGTCTGAGAGGGTCTCCGCGCTGAATAATTCAGGGATGAGCCATGCGCGAGAGCGAATGGCGGTGGTATACTTCGGGGGAGAGCCACGGAGCGTTGGCGTGGCGCGCCGAACGGAGAGGAATGGCTTATGGATTCTGAAGCGATACTGGAGCGGGCGCGCTCGGGTCAGGCGCCGAGCGAGTGGAATGTCTGGCCTCTGCGGCGCGACTACGTGCGGATCAGCGCTTTCAAGTGGGCTCTGCTCGCGATTGTGGGATTCGCAATCCTCATTCCCGTCGCCCTTACGGTCATTCCGGCGGATTTTGTAGGCCAGGGAGTCGTCGAGCAGAGTTTCGCCGCGGCTCTGTTGCTGTTGCTGTGCGCGCTGGCGTTTGGCAGCCTGGGCATCGCCGCGCATGACGTCTGGCGGCTCGCCCGCGCGAACGCGTTCTGGCTGGTGATTACGCCGGAGACGTTCGTCAAGGCTGGGCCGCGCCAGCTCATCGAGACTCCGCTGGAGCATGTCGCCAACCTCACCCTGAAAGGTGTGCCGATTCCCACCGAAGGCGGGAATTCCGAGAACACAGTGGCGATGTCGCAGTTTATGGTCGCCGGGCGACTGGTCAACTTCGCCAATAGATCTGGCATTCCTGGCGTCTCGCGGCAGCGCGCGCGCGGGAGCGCCTCACTTGCTTACCGCGATTCACGAGACAACAAGGTCATCACGGTCTGCACCGATGACTCCTTCGATCAGATGGCCGCCATCTATGAGCTACTGCGTGACCGCGCCGCCGCTCGCGAAGAGAAGGTCTGGCGCGCGTCGCTGCAATCGCCTCTGGGCTAGAGCGAGAGGAGACGAGCATGTCCGAGGAGTTGGTGCGTGATGTTATCGCGCGCGCGATGGCGTCGCTTCGTGAGCGCAACGCCCTGCCCTCCGTGGACCTGCCGCCTGTGACGCTCGTGCCGCTGGAGGGTGAGCGCGGCTACCTTACCCGTGTCGCGGTGGAGCTGGCGCTGGCGGCGGAGGCGGCCAATATCGAAAATATCTACCCGGAAGCGCTTGCTCTCAGGCTTTCAGCCTATCTCGCCGAGACGGTGGATCTCGTGCCAGCCTACAACAGCGTGATCGAGCGCGTCGAGCCCGCCAGCGAGGGCGTCATTCGCATCTATCTGCGCGACGCGTCAGCGTGAGTCGAGCCGTTGACTTAGCGGCTCGGTATGTGCGCCTCGGCGCACTCGACGCCTGCGGGTCCGACAACCGCGCCGTGTAGCGTGTGCGCTGGCAGCGAGAGGCGGTCGCCAGCCGCCATCTCCAGCCGCTCGCCAGTCGTGGGAAGCGTGAACGCGATTGCGCCACGCAGGCAGACCAGCGACTTGTCGTAGTCATGGCTGTGTGGCGCGTACACATCGCCTGGCCCATTGCTCCAGTAGGTGTAGGTGTGCGGCTCACGCCGAAGCGCCGCACGGAGTGTATCGGCGTCTGATGGCTCGCTGCCCCGCCACCGTATGACTTCAGCCCGCATCACGTTTCACTCCTGTCTACCTCTGTTCACCCCTCATGCTCGCGCTACAGACAGTGACGCCCCTCACCCGAATTGGGGGAGGGGCGCCATCGCATCCGATCGCGACACTACTTGACCTGGATGGTCACCGTCTTGATGACGTCCTGCGGACTGATCTTCGTCGCGACATCCATACCAGAGATGACATGGCCGAAGATCGTGTAGCTCTTGGCGAGCAGCTTCGAGTTGTCTCCGGTGCAGATGAAGAACTGCGTGCTGCCTGTGTGCGGCTTGCCCGTGTTCGCCATCGCTATGTCTCCAGCGATATAGGAGCCAGTGACCTTCTCATCCTGGATGGTGTAGCCGGGGATGGTCGCTGGGTCCTGCCCGTTGTTTGTCACCGAGCCGCCCTGAATGAGCTGGAGCGTCGAGGAGCCACCCAGCGGGCTAGTCAGGCCGGGAGCTTCCACGCGCCAGAAGTACGTGTTGTCGTAGAAGTGCTGCTGGGCGAGGAAAACGAAGTTATTGACTGTGATCGGCGTGTTCTTCGCGTCGAGCTGGATGACGATATTGCCCTTCGCCGTCTCGATGGTGGCGGTATAGGTCTTGGCCGTGTTGATCGTCATGATCGGCGCTTTGGTGCAGACGTGCGTCTTGAGATCACAGGTCGCCTGCGCCACAGGCTTTGGCGGTGGGGGCGTGAATGGCCCAAGCTTGTTCTGCTGGAGATAGAGCACGGCCAACCCGATGACGAGCACGGCTCCAATGAAGGTCGCGACGGGATAGCGACTGAAGAAGCCGCGCCGTTTCGGTCGCTGGCCGGGCCTACGCTGGGCAGGCGACGCATAGCGTACCGCTGGTCGTGTCGCTGTGGCCGGGCCCGTATGTGCGCGCTGCACTCGGTTCTGACGCCGCGCCTGCGCGCGCTTTTCCGCTGTCTTGGGCATCGAACTCGCTCTCCCTGTCGCTCTCACCGGCTCCCACCGACCCTGTCGCAGCCAGTGTGGAGTATGCGTCGCCCGTCGGTTGTGACTGGTCCGGTCATGACGAGCCTTAGCGTATAATACTCTGGCGGGGCGTCACGGTCAATTTACCGATACTACCGGGGGCAGGACGCCATCCACGCGCGTTATCCGCCAGACAGAGGAACGTATGCCTGAGATCTCGGAAAAGCTGGATGCGATTCTCCATTCGCTGCCGCACAAGCCTGGCATCTATCTGCACAAAGACGCTGAGGGCACGGTGCTGTACGTCGGCAAGGCGGGCGACCTGCGCCAGCGCGTGCGTTCCTACTTCGTCGATCCCTCGGAGCTCAGCCCCAAGAATCGGGCGCTCGTCGCGCATATCACCGACATCGAGTTCATCGTCGTCGGCAGCGAGATCGAGGCGCTAATCCTCGAAAACGAGTACATCAAGCGCTACCAGCCAAAGTACAACGTCCGCCTGCGCGACGATAAGAACTATCCCTACATCAAGGTCTCGCTCAACGAGGACTTCCCGCGCATCTACCGCGTGCGCAATTTCCGCCGCGATGGCGCGCGCTACTTCGGCCCCTACACTAGCTCTGGAGCGGTAGACGCTACACTCGACCTGATGAACAAGATCTTCCCCTATCGCACCTGCCGGTTCGACGCCAGCGGTTGGGCTCCACCACGAGGGCGTGAGGCCGACCCGCCGAGCGACTGGAAGCTGAAGCTGCTGCCGCGCCCCTGCACGCAGTACTACATTCATCGCTGCAACGCGCCCTGCGTCGCGAATGTCACGCGCGAGCAGTATGACGACGTGATTCGCCAGGCGATGCTCTTCCTCGATGGCAAGCACGATGAGGTGCTGATCGATCTGCGTCGCGAGATGGACGAGGCGGCGGAAAATCTCGAGTTCGAGCGGGCGGCATCGCTGCGTGATCGTGTGCGCGCGGTGGAGCAGGTGCTGGAAAAGCAGAAGATCATCAACACCACAGGCGCCGACGATCAGGACGTGATCGCGCTGGCGGGCGAGGGCGACGAGACGTGCGCGCAGGTCTTCTTCTTCCGTGGCGGCAGGCTGACGGGACGTGAGTTCTTCATTCTCCAGGGGACGCGCGACACCTCCGAGAGCGAAATCATGGAGATGTTCCTCCAACAGTTCTACGATCAGGCTCCGCATGTGCCGAGCGAGCTGATTCTGGCGCACGAGCCGGAGAACGCGGAGGCGTTGCGGGCCTGGCTGCGGCAGAAGCGCGGCGCGGCGGTGACGCTCACGGCGCCACAGCGCGGCGACAAGCTGCGGCTGGTGGCGATGGTCGCGCAGAACGCGCGCGAAGTGCTGGAGCAGCAACGCATCAAGTGGCTCTCAGATAGCCAGAAGACCGCACTGGCGCTCGACGAGCTGCGCGACGCCTTCAATCTGCCCGCGCCGCCGCGCCGCATCGAGTGCTACGACATCTCCAATACGCAGGGGTCGAACAACGTCGGGTCGATGGTCGTGCTGGAGAATGGCCGCCCCAAGAACAGCGATTACCGCCGCTTCAGGATCAAGACCATCGAGGGGGCGAACGACGTCGCCAGCCTGCAAGAGGTGCTGCGCCGCCGCTTCAAGCGCATGCAGGCGGATGAGGACGGCGCAGCGCCCGACGCTGTCGAGACTATGGAACAGATCGAGCAGGCGGAGCAAGCGGAGAGCGACACGCCGAACGAAGAGGGCGTCAGCCCCGACATGATTGGTGATCCCTGGGCGCAGATTCCCGATCTGGTCATCGTGGATGGTGGCCGCCCACAACTCAACGCCGCCGCCGAGGCGCTCGCCGCGCTCGATGTGCGTATCCCCGTCATCGGCATCGCGAAGGAGAACCACGGTGCCATCAGCACGTATGAGGAGATCTATCTGATCGACCGGCCCGAGCCACTGGTGCTGCCGCGCGGCTCGCAGGGACTCTACCTGCTTCAGCGCGTGCGCGACGAGGCGCACCGCTTCGCCATCACCTACCATCGCAACCTGCGCAGCAAGCGGACGTTTCGCTCGGTGCTTGACGAGATTCCCGGCATCGGGCCGAAGCGCAAGAAGGCGCTCGTGCGCCACTTCGGCTCGGCGCGGGCCATCGCCGCCGCGAGTGTCGAGGACATCGCCGCGGTGGACGGCATGAACCATGACCTCGCCGAGCGCGTCAAGGAGTTCATTGGCAGCGGGCGGGCGATTGGGCCCCAAGACCAGGTAGTCGGATAGCGCCTAGCGACGCAGGCGGTTCAGCGCCGCAGTCACCCGCCGCACCGCCACGACCACCGAGGGCGTCGCATCTGCTTCGCGGGCGTCATCGCCGCCATACCGCGCATCGTCGTAGGCGCTGGTCAGCGCATTCAGCCCGCCAGAGAGCTCACCGGCCTCGCTGGCCGCCGCGCTCCCGCGTAGCGCCGCATCGAGCCGCTGGCTATACTCATCCGCTGTTTCACCGGGACGACGCGCCATCCCTGCTGTCGCGCCCGCACGCAGAGCCTCGCGATAGAGCCACCGTGCGCCGCTCGGCTCCAGAGGGTCGCGCTCAGCCGCGCCGCTGCGTCCGCGCAGCGCATCGAGCAGGTCGCGCGCCTGCCGTCGCAGCAAGCCCAGCGCATCCAGCGACTCACGCTCCTCATCCACCTCAGACTCGGCGCCCGCCCGCATGGTCCGCAGCAGCGCCCGCACGGCAATGTAGAGCGCTACCACGAGACTTGCCGCGACCACCAGGCCGACAATGACGCCTGCCGCGATCAGGAAGCCCATCGGTGGCGAGGCCAGCGTCGCCTCATGTGGATGCTGTGGCGGGAGCGCGCCAGCCTGTTTCGGCGGTGTGACATAGAACGCCGGGTTCTTGAAGAGCCAGGCGCCGAGCGTCTTGACGAACGCGATCCACAGGATGTACGCGATGCTGTTCACGAGCCATGTCAGAGCCGTATCGAGGACGCCGCCGAGCGGGCGTAGGCTCCCAAGCAGCGCAGAGAGCAGGCGGAGGTTGAGCGCGAGCCCGATAACGAAAGCGACGACGATGACCAACGCCGCCGCGCCGAGCGCCGTTAGCAGCCAGCGGGTCGTCTCCGCGCCAGTATCCGCCTGCGCCGTCGCGCGTCCACCGCCCCGATGGGCCAGCGCCGCCGCGGCCAATCCGGCGAAGACATCAAGCGCGAGGAGCGTCAGCAGGGCGCCCTGGAGCGCTGGTTGCAGGGCGGAAGGAGCGGCAAGCGCGCCGAGACACGCGGCCATCACGACCGCCAGACTGATCGTGAACCGGCGCAGGGTCGCCTCGATCTGTGGCTGCGCGCCACCAAGTCTCAGCCCACGCCAGCCGAGGTAGACGACCAGGGGCGCGATGCCGAAGAGGCTATTGAAGCGCGGCGCGTCAATGGTCGCGTCAGTCTGGAGTTGGTCCAGCCGGCCCGACGAGAAGAGACCGCCGGGAGTGTCGCCATAGGCGGAGGGTGAAAGCGCGACGAAGAGCGCCGCCACCAGCAGGCCGATGAGCAGCGTCGCGAGAGTAAGCCACGCGGGATTGTGGCCCTCCAGGCGCCAGCGCGCCAGCGCAAAGAGCAGCATCGCCACGACGATCAGCCAGAATGGTCCGAATGTCTGAGAGAGTGAGATGGCGGACGCCCCCGTGACCGTCAGCAGCGCCGCCTGAATCGGGAGAACCTCCAGCAGGGCTAGCAGCGCAATGGCGACGACGGCGCTGAACCGCTCAGGGGAGAGCCAGCGCTGGTGAGCGCGATGGCCCGGCGTGGCCGTCGTCATCGTCACGCTATCGCTGAACTGCTGTCGCATTGCTCTCCTCAGTCTTTCGTCGCACATGCCTGCTCGCTCGCGCCTTGCGGAGGCTTGCGATCAGCTCGCGCTCGGCGGCGAGATGCTCATCGGTCGCCATGTCGGTCGCGGCGCGTGGCGGCAGATCGCCCAACGCTTCAGCGACCAGCGCCTGCCAGCGCGCCCGCCCACCGATATAGTGGATAGGCAGCCCAACGGCGTGCAGATCGTGCGCCTCATCGTCCTGTGTGAAGGGGTCATCGTCGTCGCGAGTCGTCAGCACGAGCGAGACTGCGCGTCCGGTCGCCCGAATGCGACGTAGCGCGATGATCGCGCTGACCTCTACCAGTGACTCCAACCCGACATAGACCAGTGTGGCGCCTGATGGCGCGGAGCGCATCTCCTCGGTGAGCAGTGACCCCATAGATGAGCCGCCAAAGAGCAGCACACGGGCGAGACTGTCGAGGATCATCGTCAGCTGCTCGGGTCGCGCCGCTGGCTCCAGCCGCAGCCGCGGCAGCGCGTAAGCCGTGGCCACGGCGCCTGGCTGGCTCCGCTGTGGGCGTCCATCGTTCTCTGCCGAGATCATCGAGACGGCGCTATTGGCCACCAGCCCGACGGCATAGCCGCGCTCAGTCGCCCAGGCCGCAACTGACGCGGCGGCCGCGATCGCCAGCTCGGCGAGCTCAGGATCGTAGCCCAACTGCGCACGTCTGAATGTGCGGACGTCGAGGGCGATGATCAGCGTGCGCTGCGTCGAAGGATCGAGCACCTTGCTCTGTAGCGTTCCCAGGCGCGCGGTCGCCTTCCAATGGACACGGCGCGGATCATCGCCCGGCGCGTAGTCGCGTGCGCCAGCGACGCGCAGGGGATCTTCCAGCAGTCGCAGACGCGAGGCCGAGTCGCCGAAGATCGCGCGCGGCGTCAGGTCGAAGCGTTCGAGCGGCGCGATCAGCGGGTGGACGAGCAGTGAGCGTCGCGTTTCGATGGTCTCCTCACGGGTGAGGATGCCGAATGGATCGGTTACGCGCACGAGGGTTGGGCCGACGCTATACGCGCCGCGCTGGATCGCGCGCACATAGTAGCGTCGCCGCATACGCTGAAAGGCCCACAAGCGCATCCCACGCGAGAGCAGCGCTGAGCCAGGTCGCGCCGAGATACCCAGTCGTGCGCCCAGCACGGTCAGCGTCTCGGGGAACTCGTCCACTGTTTCCACCATCGGCAGAGGCAACAGCTTGCCATTCTCTACCGTCAGCGGAACCGTTATGACCTTGCCAAAGGCGACGCGCCCGTTCTCCAGCTCACGCGTGACAAGGAGTCCGCGCAGGCCGAAGCGATACCATAGCTCCGGCGTGAGGGCGATTCCCAGCAACAGCAGCCCACAGATCAAGATCGGCGCGTACTGCGTCAGCGCGCTCGCGAGAATGAGCAGCGCCGCGATGATGTAGAGTGGCCGCCGCCGCGTCAGATTCAGGTCGGCGGGCTTGCGCTCGCCGGGATTGGCGCCGCGCAACCGGAGCAGCTGGCGCATGCGCATTCGCCCCCAGAAGCCGCGCCCAAGCATGCTATTCGCTGTAGACGCCGTATAGGCGGAGAGGCCCGGCGTATCGCGGTCGCGGTCAGCGCCCATTGCCTCTCTCCCTCGCCACGGTGGTGGCTGTGGTGACGCTAGCGGTGATTGGTGTCAGACACGCTCGACGGGCGCCGGAACCGAGTCGATGATGTCGCGCAGCAGGCGCTCAGTGTCCTGCGTCTGATAGCTCATCTGTGTCGGGCTGAGCAGCAACCGATGCGCCAGCGTTGGCGCGGCGAGTCGCTTGATGTCGTCAGGCTTGACGTAGTCGCGGCCCTGCATTGCGGCGAGCGCCTGCGCCGCGCGGAAGAGGGCTAGAGACGCGCGCGGGCTGGCTCCCAGCCGCATCGCGGGATAGTCACGGGTCGCATGGATGACATCGAGCAGGTAGCGCGCCACTGGCTCATTGACCCGCACCGCGCGCACCAGGGGCAGCAAGGCCACCAGTTCATCGCCGCTGATAACCGGCTGCAGCGTGTCGAGCGGCTGGCTCTCCTTGAACCGGTACAGCATCGCCAGCTCCTCATCGAGCGTGGGATAGGTCACGCGCAGCCGGAGCAGGAAGCGATCGAGCTGCGCCTCTGGCAGCGGAAACGTTCCCTCGAGCTCGATCGGATTCTGGGTCGCGATGACCAGGAAGGGCGCCGTCAGCGGCATGGTTTCGCCATCCACCGTCACCTGGCGCTCCTGCATCGCTTCGAGCAGGGCCGACTGAGTGCGTGGCGTGGCGCGGTTGATCTCATCGACCAGCACGACGTTGGAGAAGATGGGCCCACGCCGGAACTCGAATGCGCTCTGCCGCTGGTTGTAGTAGCTTACACCGACGATGTCAGAGGGGAGCAGATCGGGCGTGCCCTGCACACGGGCGAACGACGCCGCGATCGAGCGGGCCAGCGCGCGGGCCATCATCGTCTTGCCCATGCCAGGCACGTCTTCGATCAGCACATGCCCCTCACAGAGGATGGCCACGATGAGCAGGTCTATCACATCCTCTTTACCGACGATGACGCGGCTCACGTTCGCACGGACCCGCTGCGCGATGTCGCGCACGCGCGCAAGCGCCGGAGCGCTGCTGGGGGTCGCGGAAGCGCTCTGTTCAGCGCTGCTCTCCATCGAATTGCGCTCCACTTCTGGCCCTGTGGGTTCCACCTGTCCAATGTCCAACTGCCGGCGAACCGGAGTCCATGCCCTGCGCACGGTCAGTCGCATGTTAGATCAGGGTATCACATCGCCTGTTCCGATCAGGCGCGCGTTGGTTGGCTGGCTCTAGGGCCACGATCAGCCGTGGTCTAACTTGCCAGACATTTGGATAGCCCGTTTGGGCGACGCGCGCGTCCATGTGGCTGTTGAGCATGACGTTCGCCATCTCGCACGTTTTACAAAGAAATACGGGCGCATGCTTTGGTGGCGGCCCATAGGGCCAGGCGCTGATGCGATGCCTGGCGGAATCATGAGCGGAATCATGAGCGGAATCATCAACAGAGTTGAGGGTAAAGATCCAATGGTGTATCAGGTGCTGGCGCGGGCGAACGCAGAGGCGGCATGGGAGCCTTTCCAGGCGATGACACGCGATCCGCTCCATGCGCTCACTCTCCTGCGTAAGGCGACCCGAACCTTTGCGGAAGTCAGTATCATCCAGGCGGAGACGGGGGCGATCCTGCGCGAGCAGGTGCGTCGCCTGCGTGCGGGTGAACCATCTGGCGATGAGTCGTGTCCGCTGCCCGCGTTGAGCGCGACCCCGCGTGTCTCGCTGGTCGGCGCGACCATTGAGAGCCAGCGCTGGGCGATCGAGCAGGGTCCGGGAGGTGATCACGACGTGCCATACCGCTTCGAGTCAGCCGTTCCAGCGCAGATTCTCGCCCGCTGGGCGCAGCTGTTGGGCAACGTCCAGCGCCGCTCCGCTGACTCAACCGATACGCTCGCGGAGCTTGACGTGATCGCCGAAGTCGGCGCCGAAGTCAGCGCAGACCTTGGCGAGCTGGCGGAGAGCGCGATATGCGACGAGGAGAGCGCGCCCGCGCCTGTTCGCTCTGAGCGCATCAGCTGAGGGCAGGACCGCCGCCCACTCCGGCGTCCGCTCGATTGCCTCACGCGGGGCAATGGTGCTAGAATGCGGGCGTCGTATTGCCCCGCGCGACACTGAGAGTGGCGTAACCTGTGCCGTTCCGCCGACTGGCGCGCTCTTGGGCGGGGCATACTCTGATCCCGGCGGAGTTTCAGGAGGACGCCACAGTGGGCCAGCTCGACGGCAAGACTGCCTTGATCTTCGGTGTAGCCAATCACAATTCCATCGCCTGGGCGATTGCCCAGAAGCTCGCGGCGGAAGGCGCGCGCCTCGCCTTCACCTATCAGGAGCGCATGGAGCAGAACGTGCGCAAGCTCACCGCTGGCATGGACGGCGCGCTCGTCATGCCCTGTGACGTGCAGAGTGATAGCGACCTCGACGCCGTCTTCGAGAAGGTTGGCCAGGAGTTTGGCGGCCTCGATATTCTCGTGCACTGCGTCGCCTTCGCTCCAACGGACGACCTCAAGGGGCGTGTCTCGCGGGTCTCCCGCCAGGGCTTCCTCACCTCGCTCGACATCAGCGCCTATTCTCTGATGGCGATGGCTGGACGCGCGGAGCCACTGATGCAAGTGCGCGGCGGCGGCAGCATCGTCTCGCTGACGTACCTGGGCAGCGAGCGGGTTGTCCCTGGCTATAATCTGATGGGCGTAGCGAAAGCAGCGCTGGAGGCTGCGGTTCGCTACCTGGCATGGGACCTTGGCCCGCAGAACATCCGCGTCAATGGCATCTCGGCGGGGCCACTGCGCACGCTCTCAGCGCGCGGCGTGGGAAACATCAACGACATGTTTGGACTTGTCGAGCAGGTGTCTCCGCTGCGCCGCAACATCGAGCAGGGTGATGTCGGAGATGTCGCGGTGTACCTGTGCTCTGCAGCGGCGAAGGCGCTCACGGGCGACATCCTCTATGTAGACAATGGCTTCCACGTCATGGGTCTGGGAACGATGTAATCGCGGCTGCGACGGTTATGGGCGGCGAACGGCGATATGCCGCCCATAATCGTCGCGCTTGCGCACGGCGCGTCATCGCACAGCATGGTAAGTCTTCAGAGGACCGGTCTTCATGAGCAATCCTTCTCCTGATCCAGAATCGCGGCTCATACCGCAGCGGTCGCCCAATCGCCGGACACGCGCACTCATCATCGCGGCGCTCGCGCTGATCACGGTGGGGCTGCTCCTCAAGGGATTGCTCACCCCAGCGGCGCCATCGAACACCACGGCCAGCGCGACCCCTGGTCCCACAGCGCCCGCCGCTGGACACTACGCGCCCGACATCACCCTGCGCGACCTCTCAAATAACCCCGTCAAGCTCTCATCTCTCAAAGGCAAGGTTGTCGCGCTCAATTTCTGGTATGCCGCCTGCGAGCCATGCAAGCTGGAGATGCCCGCGCTGCAGCGCGCGTACACGCAATATCAGTCGCAAGGCCTCGTAGTGCTGGGGGTGGATATCGTGGATGACCCCGCGACGGCGGACACCTTCGTACATGCGGTCGGCGTGACCTATCCTGTCGTGCGCGATGTTGATCTGCGGGCGGCGACCATCTACCGTGTCACGGACACACCATCCACCTTCTTCATTGACCGCGATGGCGTTGTACGGTATCGGGTTGTCGGCGCGCTCGACGCGACCACCCTGCATACCGATGTAACGGCGTTGTTGAGCCAGAAGCCTTGAGCGCAGGACCAGCCAGCGGGGATGGTTCGACCGGCGCCAGGTTGGCGAGTGGCGTGTGAGATGATAGAATGCAGGGCGCGCCGCGCGCGGTGGCCCTGTGCTGACGGGCCTGCCTGCGCTATTGCGGCGCCTTCCGGACGCTGACCGAACGCATCGGAACGCAGTGCTAGGTAATGCGACGTCCGCCAGGGATCGAGTGCGAGCGCGACGTCTGAAGGGGGCGATACAGGATGTCTGGTCACTCAAAGTGGGCACAGATTCGTCGGCAAAAGGGTGTCAACGACAACAAGCGTGGCGCCCTCTTCACCCGTCTCGGACGCGAGATCGTTGTCGCGGTGCGCGAGGGCGGCGGTGGTGATCCGGATGCGAACTTCCGCCTACGCATGGCTGTGCAGCGCGCGCGCGACGCGAACATGCCAATGGACAACATCGACCGCACGATCAAGCGGGCGATGGGTGGTGGCGAAGGCTCGCAGCTTGACGATGTCGTCTACGAAGGCTACGCGCCGGGCGGAGCGGCCATCATGGTGCAGGCGATGACCGACAACCGCAATCGCACGGCGGCGGAGATTCGCAGCACATTCGGCAAGAACGGCGGCAACCTGGGTGAGTCCGGCTGCGTGGACTGGATCTTTGAGCAAAAGGGCGTGCTGGAGGTCGAGCTTGATGGACATGATCCAGATGAGCTGACTCTGGAGTTGATCGACGCGGGCGCGGAGGATGTGGACGAATATGTCGATGGCGATGAGTCGCTGATCGTCTACACCGACCCGACACAACTCAACCAGATGCGTGAGGCGCTGGAGGCGAAGAACCTGAAACTGACACGCGCGGAGACACAGCTCGTCCCGAAGACGAAGATTGACCTCCCTGAGAAGGAGTCGCTCCAGACGCTGCGCCTGATCGACAAGCTTGAAGAGCTCGACGACGTGCAGAACGTCTTTACGAACGCGCAGATCGCCGACGAGTTCGCCGAGAAGTACGCTGGCTAGGGCGCATGTGCGCGCCGCCATATGGCATGCGTTCTGAGGAGGCTGGGGATGGGCAGTGCGCCGCGTCGCGCAATCGGCATCGATCCGGGAACAGCGCGGCTGGGCTACGCGGTTGTGGAGTCGCGCGCGGGCGGCCTGACGCTGTTGGCGTGCGGCTGCATCACCACGTCACCCTCCATGCTGATGCCTCAGCGGCTCAAGCACATCCATGACGAGGCGATGGCTATCATCGAGGCGCACTCCCCACGCGAGATGGCAGTCGAGGAGCTCTTCTTCGCCAAGAATGTCACGACCGCCGTGGCTGTGGGGCAGGCGCGCGGCGTGGCGCTGCTCGTCGCCGCGCAGAGCGACCTCCCCGTGAGCGAATACAAGCCAATGCAGGTAAAGCAGGCGGTCCACGGTTACGGCCTTGCCACGAAAACGCAGGTCGGCGAGATGGTGCGTGTGCTGCTGCGCCTGGACAAGGTTCCTACGCCAGATGACGCCGCCGACGCCGCTGCCATTGCCATCTGCCACCTCAACATGCTGACGCCTGAGCGTCTGTTGTCGCGATAGCGCATCTCAGGGGAGAGCCATGATCGTCGCCGTTCGCGGGACCCTCGAAGCGAAGACACTCGATAGCGCGTATATCTCTGTTGGCGGTGTCACCCTGCGTCTCTTTGCGCCGTTGAGCGCGCTGAGCAACCTCAACGTCGGCGAAACGGTCTCGCTGCACACCACGTTTATCGTGCGTGAAGACGCGCTGACGCTCTACGGGTTCTCTTCGACAGAGGACCGTGACGTCTTCGAGCAAATGCTGATGGTGACGGGTGTTGGGCCGAAGGTTGGGCTGGGGCTGCTCTCCAGCATGTCAGCGGCGGCCCTGCGCGAGGCGGTGTTGCGCGAAGACATCACACGGCTGACGCTCGCGCCCGGCGTGGGGAAGAAGCTCGCCGCGCGCATCGTCCTGGAGTTGAAGCCGCGCTTCGAGAAAGGCCCGCTGCCGGAGTTCACTGGCGTCACGGTGGGCGCTGGAGGCGCGTCACCCTCGCGTGGCGATGTGGTGGAGGCGCTGACGAACCTTGGCTATGCGCCCGCCGAGGCGACCGCCGCCGCCCGCTCCTTGCCCGACGACGCGAGCGGCAGCCTCGAAGACCTCATCTTCCGAGCATTGCGGGCGCTCGCGAAGAGTAGCTGAACGCAGGGTGTCGCATGGGACGGCGCCTCTCACGCGACCGAGAATGTGTGTCGCCTGCGCTTGCCTGTGCGCGCCATGACTCGGCGCAGGGACGCCGCCGCTATCGCGTGTGGCTGTCAGGTCCCATCCACGATGGTTGCAGCGAAGCGCCATCTCTGCGCCGCTGGACGGCAGTTCATCCGTGCACGCTCCCCGATGACTGCTTCGCACCTGATGACGTACTGTTGTGCGCTGAGCCACGCCTCTGGCGACCCATCTTCAGACATATGGTCCACTCGACTGCGCGACCAGGCCAATGAGCTTTCTATGTTCATTCCGATGTTGATCGCGCGTACCAACGCGAACGGCGGGCTTGCGTGAGCGTGTGGGTATAGCGAACCCCATTCCTCAAGATGGCTAACCGTCCTCACTCCTATCCCACTTTTCCAGCGGTGTACCAATCGTATACCTCAGGAAACATCGCCCGTACACCCCACCATGCGAACCTAAAGTGTACATAGGTCGACGTGTCATGTGTGGCGGCTCTCCAAGCGCTCTGCGATGACATGGAAGGGAAGAACCGCGGACGTGGCGCCGTTGCCGTTCCCTGGACAACAGCATGTCGCAATGGCCAGGGCAACTTCGGAGACGCGCCCGTTCCATGACGACGCTTCACCACACGTTGACACACGGGTATGTCATGTTCGCGCTTCTTGCTCTCCTGCGCGCCCAGGACGGGAGTGGGTGAATGAATAGATTCAAGGGCATCACCAGCAACATCGTCATCTCGATGGCAGGACAACTCGTTACCTGGGCGTCAACGCTCATCCTGGCCGCTGCGTATGGCCGCTTTCTCGGATCTACGGGGTTTGGTGAACTCTACCTCGCGACGACATTCACCGCGCTTATTGGCTTTCCGATTGAGTTTAGCTTTAATCAGCAAATCATTCGCGATGTTGCGCGAGAGCCACATACGGCGCATCGATATATCACTATGGGGTTGACGCTCAAGTCTGTGCTCTGGGTAGTTCTCTTCATTGTGGCTCTGGCGCTGTCCGTTCTCCTTGGCTATAGTCCTGAAGTGCGCTTGCTCATCGCCATTACTGGCCTCATGCTCGCGAGCACGGCGGTTTCCAGCACGCTCGTCTCAATCCAGACAGCGTACATGCAGCCTGGATTGGCAAAGTTTGGCACAGTCATCGAGAAGGTGATCGACGCGGTCGTTGCGATCATCTTGCTGCGGGCAGGCGCTGGTGTGGTACCTGTTGCGCTGGTGCTGCTGTTCGGATCCCTTGCCGGGATGGTGTGGCAGATCGTACGAGTCGCGCGCATGATGGGCATTCGGATTGAGTGGGATACCCAGGTTGCCCGGACCCTGATTCACTCCGGGATGGCGTTTCTTGCTTATGGCGTCATTGGAGTCATCTATTACCGAGTTGATACTGTCTTGCTCTCGATCTTTGGCACATCGGCGGTCATCGGCGTCTATGGCGCCGCCTATCGTCTCTTTGATACCTTGACGTTCGTTCCCGGTATCGTCGTCGCTTCCGTGATGGCGCCGGTTCTAGCCAAACATTCAGTGGACGCTGACAAGAGCAAAATGCGGTTCGCTGTCGAAAAGACAACTATTGCGATGCTGCTCTGTTCTCTGCCCGCCGCAGCTGGGCTGGTCGTGACAGCGCCTAACATCATCGGGTTTGTCTATCACCGGCAAGATTTTGTTGGCTCCGCGGGCGTCCTACAAGCGCTAGCGCTTGGCCTGGTTGCGCTCTACTTGAACTCTGTGCTGACCACTGTTCTGGTCAGCACCGGACACGAGCGCCAACTGCCCCTCATGGCGATCGCAGCCTTGATCTTCAATGTCGCCCTCAATTTCTTCCTGATCCCACGGTACATGGAGTTGGGAGCAGCCTGGGCTACGTCGCTCACTGAGTTGCTCCTGCTGGGCATCGGTTTGGCCATCATAGACCGCTCACTCATACCCGTGCGGCTCTTGCCGATCACAGGTAAGATCATCATCGCAAGTTTGGCGATGGCCGCCGTAGCCCATGCGCTCGGCTCCTTCAGTATCTTCTTCATCATCGCTGTCTCTATCATCACCTATGCCATTACCATCCTCGCTTTGCGCGTTCTCCCGAGGGAAGACATCGAGCGCTTCTCGTCCGCTCTCGCGCCGTTGACGCGATTCATATCGCAGCGCATTCCTGCTCTGGTGGCTAGCCGAGCATGGGCGCAATCCGTCCTAGAGCGTGCGCAGGGATATGTGCCAGGACTGGCATTTTCAGAGCCGTCACAGTTCATGGGTGCGCTGGGTGAGCGCCAGGCTCGCGACCCGAATCAAGGCCGTCGAGAAGACATTCTCGTATCGAAAGTCCAGAGGCTTGTCGCGTTCAATCGCCGGCCAGCGTCTGACAGGGGGGCGCTCGCTCTGCCGGGGCGCATGCCAAGTGGTCATCTCAAGCCGCTCTCCTATTCCGAAAGGGAGAACGCGGCGATCTTGCGGCAAAGGATGCAAACTCGATTGGCGCAGCTCGACAATCGCCAGATAGAGACTATCCTGACGCGGGCGCAGTTTGGTCACCTCTCCCTGCGCATGCGGCGCATCGACCAGCAGGCGAGCCAGCATCTCGCTAACCATATGTGTCACGCGGAAGGCCTCCAATTGGCGGCGCTTCCTCAGCAGGGAGTCTCGGTACAGGCGAGTCAGTCCCGCACATCCATCGGCGCTATCCAGGTTGGGGCTGAGTTGACGCGCCCCGCCACCTACAGCGTCGAGATTCATCGCCGTCGCCCGCAGAAGCGAACCCGAGACAGCCAGCGACAGCGGAACCACAAGGAAAAGCCACGCTCCACCGCCTACTCCGGTCGCGCTCAGCGCTCCTCGCGTGATGTGGAGTTATACGTGCCGCAATGGCGGGATACATTGGCCCCGC
>DASQSS010000374.1:0-15301 GCA_035642255.1 Ktedonobacterales bacterium
CATCACGACGGGTCGTAACGGGTAAAGACAAGGTAACACTCCCGCTACCCAGGTGCGTGGAGCAGCATAACGAGGGAGGCACAGGCGCATGGTTGCGAGCGCATTGACGAACGCGCGGCATACCCTTGACGGACAAGTGGATCGAGAGACAGTCGATGCTGGGCGCCATAACGGTGGAGACTGGATTCCTGAGCAGCCCATGAGGAAGGTGACGCTGCCTGGTTCCCTGGTCGTCGTCGTTCATGCCTATTACGCGGACGTGTTCGACGATGTTTGCGCCCTTCTCAAGAACATTCCCTTTCCCTTCGATCTTGATGTTGCGTCGCCAAGCGCAGCTGCGCAGCGTGCGGCCAAGCGCTCGATACGACGCCATCACGTTAAGGCATCCATCAAGATACGCATCTGCCCAAATCGCGGGCGCAACTTTGGCACATTCCTCACTGAGTTCTCAGAGGATGTAGCTCATCACGACTTCGTGCTCCACATACATACGAAGAAGTCCTTCTACACTGGCGCGGAACAAGACGCATGGCGTCGAGACCTCTATGCCGCGCTAGTAGGCGATAGGGGTGTCGTCGCGGCCATCTGTGGCGCCTTTACAGACGATCCCAGCCTCGGCGTGATCTATCCAGAAATTGCGCCCACGATGCCCTACTGGGCGCACCACTGGCTCTCCAATGGGCATCTGGCGCACGGTCTATTTGACCGCCTGGGCATCAAAGACTTTCAACGTACAGGATATATCGACTATCCAGTCGGCGGTATGTTCTGGGCGCGTGTCAACGCAATTCGGCCTCTCTTAGACGCTCGGTTCACCTATGATGACTTCCCGCCCGAGGCGGGACAGACCGATGGGACGCTGGCCCACGCCATTGAGCGCTGCATCGTACAGGTGGCTCGAGCGCGCGAGTATACCTTTAACACTGTCGACATGCGGACGCGTACTTTCCACCATGGACACAGCCCCAAGAACCTCGATATGTATGCCGCACAGACACCTGAGATGTTCGATAGCATACTCGATCACGTAGACCTGGTTTCCTTCGATGTGTTCGATACACTGATTATGCGCCCGGCGCGGGTGCCTGACGCGGTGCTGCATTTCGTTGGATACGAGCTGGCGCAGCAGTATCCCGAGTGCCGAGACTTCTTTCAGGTACGTAAGCAGGCGGAAGACGCGGCGCGCGCGGCAAAGCAACATCGTGGAGACGTAAGCATCGATGAGATTTACACCACGGTGCCAGACGTTGCTCAGTGGCCTGCAAACGTCATTGCCGCGGCGCAGGCATGCGAACTCGAGACAGAAGCGCGTGTGTGCCAGCCGCGGGAGGCTGGAGTTCGCGCTGCGCTGGCTGCCAAAGCAGCTGGCAAACGCTGTATCGTCATCAGCGATACCTATTTGACCACAGAATTTGTCCAGACCCTGGTAGCCAAAGCTGGGCTTGATGACGTATTTGACGCCTACTATATCTCCTCCGAGAGGCAAGCGCGGAAGGATCGGGGCGATCTGTGGCAGGTAGTGATGGAGCAGGAACACATCGCGCCCGCGCGCTGGCTCCACGTCGGTGATAACGAGCATTCGGACATCCAGCTAGCTACCGATCGAGGAATACGCGTCTTCCACGTCATGAACCCTGGGGTGCTCGCGCGCATACGCGGCCTCGACCAAACGCCAACCTCATCTGACACGCCGTGGTCGTCGGATCTCCTGTTGGGGCCAGTAGTCAATCGGATCGCGGGCAATCCCTATCTCGGGCGACAGACCTTGTGTCCGATCACCCTTGAGACAGCCGAAGATGTGGGCTATGTGGTGTTTGGCCCGCTGGTATATGGGTTCACTGCGTGGCTAGCGAATATGTTCTTGGACACGGGCATTGACCACGCGTTCTTCCTCAGCCGGGAGGGCTTTGGGCTACGGCGATGCTATGAAGCGATGCGCGAGACTTGCCCGCAGCTGGGTTTGCCACCATCGACGTACTTCCTCTCGTCGAGACGCACCGTGTTGGGGGCAGCCCAGGGACGTCAGTTCGCACCGCACCTCATCCTGGAAAATCAGGACTGGCGAGGGTCGCTGAGTGGACTGTTGCAGAGCCGGGTTGGTCTTTCGCTTCCTCCGATTATGGGCGCTAACGCGATTGAAGTGAACTGCGGTCAGGGAGCGCCAGAGCTGGCAGAGCTGCTCGATGCGTTACGTGGCCGCATCGTGGCGCATGGCAGGCAGGAGCTTGCCGCCTACCTGGAATACTGCGATACCACTGGATTCTCCACTGCGAAACATCCCGCAGTCATCGACATTGGATATAGCGCGACCATCCAGCGTGCACTGCAGATCTGTTTGGGGCGTGGGATCACCGGACTCTACATGGCGACATTCGAGACAGCCAACGAGGTGCAACACGGTGGTGGGATCGCCCGGGGCTTCTTTACTGAGGGCGGTGAGCCATGGCAGCCGCGCATTCCTATGATCGAGCACAACCTTTTGTTGGAAGCGCTCTTGACTGGACCGCATGGACAATTCCTCGCCTTTGAGCGCGGCGATGAGGGGCTGGAGCCGAAATTCAAGGCGGATACGCGCTTACCCGAAGTGGTGGAGACGATCCTCGCGATGCAGAGTGGCGCAGAGGCGTACTGCCGCGACCTCCTACTGGCCTATGGGCCCGCCATTGTCTCCCTGCCCCCAGACCTTCAGACGATACAGGCGCCCTTGGGGATGCTTGGCGCTCACGGTATCACCGTACCAAACAACGTGCAGGAGACGTTTGTCCTCGAAGACGACTTCACCGGGCGTGGCGCCCGTGACTTAGGATATTCACTCACGAACACCCCCGACCAACCGAATGTACAGAGGCGGCCAGCAGAGGCTGTTGCCAGGCGGCAATTCATTGGAGAGGATAGAAAGTTGGCAATGAACCCAGTACTTCGCAAGGCCAAAGGCGCTGCACGGCGCGCCAAGCGCCTCATTGCACCTGCACGGGCCCCCAAGGTTGGCGGTGACAAGGGACCGATCGAGATGTGGGTTGATAGCCCGGACGACAATGAACGCATCGACGTGAACGTCCTGCGTATTAAAGGCTGGGCGTTCTCGCGGTCGGGTGCTATCGCGCAGGTCGCTGTCTTTCTGGACGATAACGATCTGGGGCAGATCGAGTACGGCGCGCCACGCATGGATGTCATGGATGCTTTCGGTCTTCCCAGCGAGCGCTGTGGATTTAACGGGCTGGCGCACCTACTGACAAACTCGGCGGCAGGGCGACACGATCTGCGAATTTCCGTTACGGATGGTAGCGGACACCGACGCACCATTCAGCGCAGGATTGTCCTTTCAGACAACGGGCGGACCGCAGCAGACACGACCTATTGGATCGATTCGCCCGCAGAACATGTCACCACAACCGGTAGACTAGAAGTGTCCGGATGGGCGTTCAATCCGAAGTCCCCGATACGGTCGGTCGTAAGCTACCTCGACGGCGACGAGGTAGGAGCGCTCACTCACGGCATCGTGCGAGATGATGTGTACAAAATGCACCCCAATGCATTTGCGCGCTTTTCTGGGTTCCGCGGAGAGGTAGAGTTTCCCGATGCCCGTCCGGGCAAGCATGAGCTTACCTTGCGTTTCACCACACAGGATGGAGCCGTAGCGATGACATCGCGCACCGTGATGGTGCGTCCGAAGACCGTCGCGCTGTTGGAAGTTGAGCGTGCGGAGTGGCGGGGAGATACGCTGACCATACGCGGCTATACGCTTATGCCCGGGCAGCGTCTGCCCAGGATAGCCTCTGCCTACCATGAGGGACGTCTGCTAGGCGCCAGCCGGGTGAAGCTCTCGCGTCCCGACATTCGCCAGCGTTTCCCTGATGTGCCTGGCGCTGCACAGAGCGGCTTCGAGATCGTCTGCGCTGTTGAGGCTCCTCAAGCCAACCACAAGTCCAGCACGCTTACCCTCAACGTTCAGTGCGTTGATGCCGAAGGGCAGACCGCCAAGCAAGAGGTCGTAGTGACCCATCGCCCAGATGAACGATCGCAGACACTGGCAGCGTGCCGCGACGACCTCCTGGATCTTGTCTGGCAGGTGCGTCTTAAGGCGCATGTTGAGCCAACCATTCTGAATCTTGCAACGGAGTATTCGCTCGCAACCGTTCTCAAGGCATGCGACATCTTCTCGTTGCCAAGCAAGCGGGAGAACGCAAGTGGTTCCGGACGCGGGACTTCGTCGCTCTTCGGCCCTGACACCAGAGCCATCGCAGATATCGTCGTAACTGACGAATCCACTTCACAGGTCGCGATCAAGGAACAGCTGGCGCGTTGTGTGACGGCTACGCTCAAGGCCGCTCCAGCGCGGTCTGCGCGAGGTAAGACTGGCGCACAGAACGCAAGTGTGGCAGCGGAGTGGAATCCCCAAGCCAGTCTGGGCGCCATTCCATCGGTCTCGATTATCATCCCGGTCTACAACAAGATCGAGTACACACGTTCCTGTGTCGAACGGGTGCTGGAAACCGCCCGTCCCTACGTTCCGCTTGAAGTCATCGTAGTGGATGACTGCTCAACAGATGAGACGCCGACGGTCATCAAAGAGATGGCCGACGCTGATGCGCGTGTGCGATACGTTCGCAATGAGAGCAATCTGGGCTTCTTACGCAGCAGCAATCATGGTGCAGACGTGTCGACAGGCGATGTCCTCATTTTCCTCAACAATGACACGCTACCCGAACCGCGATGGATCGAACCGCTGCTCTATACCTTGCTGACTCAGCCACATGCTGGCGCCGTTGGTGGGAAACTTATGTACCCGGATGGCACGCTCCAAGAGGCAGGAGGAGTCATTTACAACAACGGTGACGGCGCGAACTTCGGGCGAACCGCAGTGGACCCGGACCATCCGCTGTTCAATACGCTGCGCGAGGTTGACTACTGCTCAGGCGCACTTCTCGCGACGCCGCGCGACCTCTTCTTTAACGTGGGCAGGTTCGATGAGCGCTACAGTCCAGCCTACTTCGAGGACTCAGATTACTGCTTTAGAGTGCGCGAGGCGGGTCAACGTGTCTACTACCAGCCGGATAGCGCTATCGTCCACTTTGAGGGCGTGAGCAATGGACGTGACACCAGTCAGGGTGTCAAGCATTACCAGGTGGTCAACCGGGAGAAGTTCCTGGCTCGGTGGGAGGACGCCCTAAGACGCCAGGGGCCGCCGCCTGACGTGTACGATCGCCGCGCGCTCAGTCAACTCTTTGTTCGCCATGAACGCGAGTGCGATGCTGTAACGGGCAAATACACGCCAAAACGTGCGCTGGTCGTATTTCCAGCGGTTCCGGATTACAACCACCAAGGAGGATCCCGACAGCATTCAGCCATGATTGACTTCCTCCGGGAATCTGGCTGGCACGTGACCGTGGTAGCCGCTGGAACATTTGCGAACAACGGCGCTGAAGACGTATACATCCGTCGACTTCGTCAACTCGGCATCCAGGTCTATGCTGGCTATCGCAACACAGGAGCCGAAGACAACTACGTCGAAGACTTCGCCGACCTCGTGCGTGACGGCAACTTCCAACTGGCGTTGCTCGCGCCGTGGATGGTGGCCGAAGAGTGTATGCCAGCGCTTCGTTCGCTATCACCCGACACACGCATCTTTGTCAATACGATGGATCTGCACTTCCTGCGCGAAATGCGGCACGCGTTGACAACCGCTGACGCCACGGAACATCACGTCATGATTCCTCCCTCTCTTGGCAGCGCAATGATCAATGAGCTTACTACGTATGCCAACGCGGACCTTGTAACGACCGTTTCCGAGGAGGAAACGACGATGCTGCGTGACTTCCTGGGCACGCGTGGACACGTCGAGTTACTGCGGCATATGGAGGCGATCCCAGCCTCTCCAGTTGCTCTCGCGGAGCGCTCCGGGATGCTCTTCGTTGGGAATTTCCTCCATGCGCCCAACGTTGTGGCAGTGGAATATCTTCTCACAGAGGTCTTACCGCTCGTTGATCCAGCCGTGTTGCGAGCGCATCCGCTCACCATCATTGGCACTGAAATGCCAGACTCACTCCGTAGGCTCGCGCAGAACATCGATAGCGTATACATGCTTGGGTGGGTTCCTGATGTGACGCCATATCTGCACCGCGCTCGCGTTAATGTTGTCCCGCTCTTGCACGGCGCTGGAACGAAGGTCAAACTCATTCAGTCTCTCATGGCCGGCACCCCGAGTGTTTCGACTACGGTAGGAGCCGAAGGCTTGTCTCTCGAGGACGGACAGCACGTCCTTGTCGCGGACACGCCTGAGCAGTTCGCGCGGGACATGACACGCCTAGCGACAGACGATGCGCTGTGGGCGCGGATTGCGAGTGTGAGCCGAGAGCATGTGCTCTCGAGGCACGGGCCAGAGGTCGTCCGCACACGGTTCGACGCTCTGATCGACCAAGTCATGCGGACACCGACAAAGACTGTCCCACACGCCCGAGACAAAGCGGGCATTGGTCGTTCGGCAAACGCAGCTGAGCGTAATGGGGTTCTGGTAAAATCCAGATGAGATAAGACAATACGGGCACTATTCACTGCCCCATGCGCATATCGGGGGAGTGGGTAGTGCGCGTATGTGTTCAGCGAACAGTGCCGATGACGAGGATAGACTAACCATGACTTCCCTACGCGAGGGCGCTTCCGAGTCCGATCTCCCACGGGAAGCGGAGCAAGCGCCTACCAGGGCAACCGACGGCATGCTTCCGTTTGGCGTGACAAACACGTCCAGAACACCGGCATCGGAGGATGCGCCTCGCGAGCGGGATAAGCAGAGTGCACCCGAGACAGGCGAGGAGCCCATCTCACCGATGCGGCGCGCGCTGCGTCTGGCGAAAGCCTCAGTTGCGGTTCTGCGCTATAAGGGGCCGCTCGCGCTCGTGAAACAGGCAGGACTGTGGCTGGGGGGCGAGCGCGGCTATGCCCTCCGTGACATCCGCGAGATGCAGGACCTCGGCATGGATTTCCACCAGTGGTTCCTGTCGCAGCGCGCCACGCCAGCCGACCTCGAAGCGCAACACGCCCGGAGCGCGCGCTTCGTCCTCCGGCCACTCGTGAGCTTCGTCGTCCCAGTCTATAACCCACAGCCACGCGTGCTGGCAAAGACAATCGAGTCCGTTCTGGCGCAAACCTACGACCAATGGGAACTCTGCATGGTGGATGGCGCGTCAACCAAGCCGGGTGTGCGCGAGACGCTGCAGCGGTACGCCGAGCGGGAACCGCGTATCCGCCTTACCTGGCTGACTGAGAACAAAGGAATCGCGGGCAACTCGAATGAAGCGCTCGCGGTGGCCCGTGGGGAGTTCGTGACGCTGCTCGACCATGACGATCTGGTCGAGCCAGACCTGCTCTATCATGTGGTCGAAGCCATCAACACACAACCAGACGTGGACATCGTCTACTATGATGAGGATTTGGTCTCCCGCAATGGCGCCACCCATAAGCGGCTCCTGTTCAAGCCTGAGTGGTCGCCCGAACTGGTCTTGAGCACACCACTCCTCACCCATGCCACGATCCGACGCCAGACTGTGCTAGATGTGAGCGGTTTCGATCCTGCTTACGACGGAACACAGGATTGGGACCTCTTTCTGCGTCTCTCGGAGCGCACGGATCGAATCGTCCGTGTCCCCCGCGTGCTCTACCACTGGCGCATGGCAGATGGCTCAGCCGCCGCGGATAGCAACGCCAAGCCTTACGTCTACGAGCGGCAGTTGGCTGCGATTCAACACCACATGCGGAGGCTCGGCGCAGAGGACGCCCGCGCATTCTGGGCTCGGCAATTTGTCCCTCGCGTGGTGTGGACGCCAAAGCCGACCCATGTCTCCATTATTATCCCGACGAAAGATAAGGTCGACGTTCTGCGTCGCTGTGTGGATTCCATCCTCAACCGGACCAGCTTCAACGGCTCGTATGAGATTGTCCTCGTAGATACGGGCAGTGTCGAGGCGGCCACGCATGACTATTACGCGACTCTGCGGAACAACCCGCATGTATCGTTTGTCCAGTACGACGGGTCATTCAACTACTCCCGCGCCTGTAATGTCGGCGCGCAGCACGCGACCGGTGACTCCTTCCTCTTCCTCAACAATGACGTCGAGGTACTTGATGCCGACTGGCTCACCGAACTGGTGCGCTGGTCGAACCTGTCCGAGATCGGCATTGTCGGCGCCAAGCTGCTGTATCCTCACCGTCGCATACAGCATGCGGGGGTGTTCCTCGGCGCGTCTGGTCTGGCAGGGCACCTCTACTACGGCGCGCCGGAGCATGGGTTCAGTATCCTCGGCAGCGTCGATTGGTACCGCAACTGCGCCGCCGTCACAGGCGCCCTGCATATGATGCGCCGCGAGGTCTATGACGCCGTTGGCGGCTATGACGAGACCTACGACATCTCGTATAGCGATGTCGCCATCTGCGTCAAAGCCATCGAGCGCGGCTATCGCGTGCTCTATGATCCGTTCGTCTGCCTCCTGCACTACGAGAGCCAGTCACGTGACGATCGCGAGCCATCCCAGCATGACAAGGTGCGCGCTGGCGAGGATTTCGGCGCGTATATCGATAACGGAGACCCCTACTTTAGCCCGCATCTCTCGTATCGTGCTTCCTGGCCTCGCCTCCGCATGAGCGACGAGCCCTCTCGCGCTGCCATGTATGAGGCGCTCACCGGTGTGCCACTAAGCGACCTGATTGCCACGGCATCCTGGCCAGGATCCGCGCCAAGGTCCACATCGGCTCCGGAGGACAGTTCCGGGCCACTGGCGCACAAGCGCCACGGTAAGCCCGCATGTGAATAGATCGACGGTGTGACTTCGAGTGAATTGGACATAGTCGTGGCGCACGGAGACAACGGGGAAGTGACGGCAGACGCGAGCAGCAAGCAGCAGCGTAGCGCATCAGATCCACAGCAAGGGGCCCAGCCGGCGCAACGTGGATCGCGCTCGATGGCGCGGATCGCTCGTGTTGTGCGTCTCTCACGGTCAGCGGTGACTGTGCTTCGTCGGCATGGCCCTGTCACTCTAGCTCATAACGCTCTTCTGTGGCTCCGCGGCAAGCGTGGCTACTTCCTGCGCGACCTGTTGATGGACATTCCAGACTTTCGCGCTATCCCTGAGAACGCTGACCCATCCTCCCAAAAGCTAGCGCTCTGCATTTCAGGGGTCGGGCTCGATGCGATGCGCTACCGCTGCGCGCACCTGGCCGAGCAACTCGAACTGCAAGGTTACGGCGCTGATGTCACCACCGTCGAGCAGGCGCGATTGCCTGAGGCGCTCACATGCTATGCGGTGTTCGTGCTGCATCGGGTCATGGCTGCTCCCGACTACCTCGCGTTCGTCGCGGAGGCGCAGCGACGCGGCAAGGTCGTCATCTTCGATACCGATGACCTCGTCTTCGACGTGTCGGAGCTTGACCATGTGCCTGGTTTCCAGCAGTTTAGCCATGTCGAACGCCAGTATGTCACTGACACAATCGAACGCAACGGGCGCCTGCTGCGCGCCTGCGATGCGGTCACTGTCAGCACCGACTTCCTACGCGACTATATCGTCTCGACAGGTTTCCACCAGCGCGTTGCGGTCGTCCCCAATGTTGTAAGCGTCGCGATGCTTCAGGGCGCCGACGACGCGCTCGCTGCCGCAAACGCACATAGCACAGCTACATCCGCCTCAGTCGCCTCAGTCGCGTCTGTCGCCTCAGTCCAGGGCGGAGATGCGCCTGTGACCATCGGCTACTTCAGTGGCACGAAGACGCACAATCTGGACATCCTTGAAGCAGCTGACTCCCTGCTCTGGGCGCTGGAGCGATACCCACAGACAAGACTCCAGATCGTCGGACACCTTTGGCTCGACCACCGCTTCGAGCGGTACGCAGCCCGTATTACGCGCGTTCCACTGCAACCTTGGCAGCGACTGCCCTCTCTCTACAGCGCTATCGACATCAACCTGGCGCCGCTGGAACGCGACAATCCTTTCACCGAAGCAAAGAGCTGCATCAAGTACCTCGAAGCAGCCCTCTGCCGAGTTCCCACCATCGCCAGCGCACGCAGCGACTTTCGCCGGGTGATCTCCTCCGGCGTCACTGGACTGCTCGCGGACACCCCGGCCGAGTGGCAAGAAGCGCTTGCCCGACTCATTGAGTCGCCAGCGGAACGACAGGCAATGGGCCAGCGCGCCAGCGATGCCGTGCGCGCCAGAGAGACGACGATAGCACATGCGCCAGCCACCTGCGCTCAGCTACGCTCGCTCGCTCCAGCGGCATTCGACTCAATGACTGCCCAGGCATGAATGCTGGTATGGCGTCGTGGTGCATCAGATGTACCGACGCTCAGCACGATGCAGTTCCTCACTCGTTGATACAGACAGGTGGGTCGAGTGACAGAGGCAGACGACACGAGGGAGCGGTGACGCATCCATGTCAGTAACGGTAGCTCATAACGCGCCAGGGACATCGCACACCTTGTCCCTCCTTGGTCCACTTGTAGGGAAGTACGAGTCGAATCCCGCGTGCCGCGTGACTGGTATTGGGAGCGCCGCTGTAGCGCTCATTTTCGCAGGCATCTTCGTCGGTGTTGGGCTGGCTAATGTCTCTGCGCGCGAGGCCCCGACGGTGGCCATCGTCGCTGGCATGTTAGCTCTAGCATGTGTAGCCTTGGCCGCGTATCGAGGCTGGACGGTCTACTCCTCGCGTGGCGCGTGGATCGAGTTCTATGCAGAAGGCTTCATCGTGTCTCGCGCGGGCTCCATCGTCACTGCGCGGTGGGATGAGATCACCAGTCTTCGGGAGCGTCTCTTCTATGTGCCATTGCGGGCTCGCGCGATTCGGATGAGCTACCATATCACGCTGGCGAACGGGCAGGTGGCGCGAATCGACCACGCATTCGGCCAAATGAACGAACTCGGCAAGACACTGCAGCGGATGACCACCGCCGCGCTCTTGCCTGCCGCGCGAGACACCTATGAGCGCGGCGAGCCAGTGCGTTTCGGCCGCTTCAGTGTCACGCAATGGGGTATCACGGACCACGACCATAAGCAGGAGAATGGCATGAATGGCCATGGACAAACGCTTCTGTGGCGTGATCTCCGTCGCATTTCCTTCGCCCGTGGTGTGCTCACGATCAGCCGAGGTGGCGCGCGAGGCCCGTGGGCCAGAGCGCGTGTCGCGGATGTTCCAAACATCTATCTGCTGACCACACTCATCAGCTATGTCCCGAGGTCATGACCCGGTGACTCGAGGACCCGACCCGACGAGCTGACGACAGGTGAGCGGCAAGCGACAAGCAGCAGTTACAGAGGACAGGGATGATACACCCGCGTACATCAGATTTCACTAATACTCCGGCGAGTAATCGTCGCCCAGGATACACCTATCGACCAGCGTCTAGACACATTGAGCCACTGGTGAGCATCATCACGCCCTATTATAACGTCGGCCCCGTCTTTCAGGAGACGGTGCGCGCGATCGAGCGCATGTCGATCCCGTACTGGGAGTGGTTGATCGTCGACGACGGCAGCACACAACCGGAGAGTGTGCGCCAGCTGGAGGCGTTGGCCGCGCGGGAGCCGCGTGTGCGCGTCATCCGGCAGGAGAACGCCGGCCCAGGCGTAGCGCGCAATCGGGCAGCCAAGGAGGCGCGCGCCCCGTACTTCCTCCAACTCGACGCCGACGATCTCATCGAGCCGACGTTCGCCGAGAAAGCGCTCTGGTTCCTCGCGACGCAGCCGCAATTCGCCGCCTGCAATAGTTACACCGTCACTTTCGGCAGCAAGAACATGCTATGGCCGTATGGCTTCCACGAGTATGAGTACAGCGTTGATGATAACCGCGTCACGATTCAATCCGTCGTCCGGCGTGACGCCTGGGAACGGGTCGGCGGCTACGACGAGCGCTTGAGCTACGAGCACGCCGACTGGGATTTCTGGCTGACGTTGGCCGACGCGGGGCTGTGGGGCTACACCCTGCCCGAGTACCTGACGTGGTATCGCACACAGGAGCAGTCGCTGCTTACCGCAATCGAGACCGATGGCGCACGAACACGCGCCTTCCGCGCACGGTTGCGCGCCAAACACCAGGGCTTGCGCTCGCGCTTCCCGCATCCCACGATCACGGATCCGCTTGCATCGAAGAGGCCAATGGCTGCGTGCTTGCCGACGGCGCTGCCATTCACGAACCCGTTGGTGAAGCCGCCAGAGACGAAGCGCTTGCTGCTCATCGCCCCGTGGCTGGCGATGGGAGGCGCGGATAAGTTCAATCTCGACCTCATCGCGCAACTGATGGCGCGTGGCTACGAATGCACGGTCGTGACGACGGCATGGAGCGAAGATGCATGGGTGGACCGTTTCGCAGCGCTCACCCCCGATATTTTCCGCCTGCACCGCTTCCTGACGTGGGCCGACTATCCGCGCTTCCTCGACTATCTGATCGCCTCACGCGCATTTGACGCGCTCCTGGTCTCCAACAGTGAAGTCGGCTATGGGCTGCTGCCGTATCTGCGCGCGCGCCACCCTGAGCTGCCCATCCTCGACTACAACCATATGGAGGAAGAATCGTGGCGCAATGGCGGCTATCCAGCGATCTCTGTCGCGGCTGGCCCGCTGCTTGACCGATGTCTGACCTGCTCGGAGCATCTGCGAACGTGGGAGATCGAGCGTGGCGCGCCCGCCGAGACGACGCGCGCCATCTACTGCGGCATCGATACGACAGCATGGGATCCGGCGCGCGAGGATATCGCCGCCGCCGCGACAGCGGCGCGCGCGCAGTTGGGTATCGCGCCGGAGACGCCGCTGATTCTTTTTGCTGGACGCATGGTCGAGCAGAAGCGGCCGCGGCTGGCTGGGGAGATTCTACTCGCGCTCGCGCGCACGGACGTGGGGACCAACTTCGCGGCGGTGGTGGCAGGGGATGGGCCCGAGCTGGCGCCGCTCACGCGGATGCTCGCGCGTGGCGGGCTATCGCGTGCGCGTGTGCGGTGTGTGGGCGCGCAGTCAGAGGTGGAGATGCGCGCGCTCACGGCGGCGGCTGATATCGCGCTGCTGCCGAGCGCGCGCGAGGGCATCGCGCTGGTCCTCTACGAGGCGATGGCAATGGGGACCGTGCCAGTCGCGGCGGCAGTCGGCGGACAGGGCGAACTGATCACGCCCGAGTGCGGTGAGTTGATCGCGCAAGGGCCAGATGACGCGAGCGAGGTCGAGCGCTATGTCGCGGCGCTGACCACGCTGCTGCGCGATCCCGCACGCCGTCTGGCGATGGCGGCCTCCTGCCGCGCGCGAGTCGTCGACCAGTTCGATCTGGCGACGATGGGCGCGGCCATGGATGCCGTCATCTCGGAGGCGATCTCGGAGAGGATCACTGAGCGCGCGCATGGTAGTGGCGCCATTCAGCAGGTGAACGCGGATCAGGCGGACCAGCAGGCGCTCACTGCCCTGCTAGCGGCGCGACGTTGGGAACTGCCTCAGGTAGAGTGGGCGCGACGACACGGAAGCTTCCAGTGGATCGCGCTGGCCCGCCGTACGCGGGAGCGACTCATGCCAGTGGGGTCGCAGCGCTACCTCCAGTATCAGCACATGCGGCAGCGTATGAGACAGCGCATGGCGCGACGCTAGCGGTGTGGATATACAACAGCACAGCAAGCCTGAACCGCAGACATTGGGAATTGTAACGCCACTCACTTACGTATCTGATCAACAGGCATGCCGAGCGGTGTGGAGCCAGGATGTGGCAGGTGATCGTGGTCGGCGCCGCCCCGTAAGAATGGCGTGGCGCCCATGACGAGGCCGACGACATGACCATGTCAACCGCATCGCCGACAGTGATGCCCTGCGCCTCTGCGCCATGTCAGCCATTCCTCTGCGGTGAACCAGAGGAGCATGAAGCCTCTCAGGCCCCTGAGGATCGTGAAGCTCCTGAAGCCTGTGAGACCCCTGAAGCGCCAGCGACGCCAGAGGCGCGGTGATCGTTGAGGACGTCGTTGACCAGGAAGCGGGGGCGCGCCTTGACCTCTTCGAAGATCTTGCCGAGGTACGCGCCGATGATGCTCAGGCACAGCAACTGCACCGCGCCCAGGAAGAGCACGACCAGCAGCAAGGTCTCATAGCCGCGTGGCGCGCCGGGCAGGACGAAGTACAAGACGGTGTAGATCACCATCGCCAGCGCCGTCAACGCCACCACGCCGCCCGCCAGATAGGAGATCAGGTCGAGCGGGGCGAACGAGAAGGAGATGATGCCCAGGCTGGCCCAGCGGAACAGCCCGAGGAAGCTATTGGTGGTGAAGCCTGAGTAGCGCTCGGCGCGCTCGTAGGGGATGCCGGTCTGGCTGAAGCCGGCATACGCGCGCAACCCGCGAATCAGGCGGCTGCGCTCGGGCATCTCGTTGAGCACGTTGACGACCCGCCGGTCCATCAGCCCGAAGTCGCTGGCGTCCACGGGGATGTCAACGTAGGAAAGCTTGCGCAGCAGCCGGTAGAAGAGCTTGTAGCCGATGCGGCGGGGCAGGCTGCCTTTGCGGCGGGCGCGGACGCCGTAGACGACATCGTAGCCTTCGAGCCAGGTGGCGACGAAGGCGGGAATCAGCTCAGGCGGGTCCTGAATGTCGCCGTCGAGCCCGACCACGCAGTCGCCTGAGCAGTAGGCGAAGCCGGCGCTGTAGGCGCCCTGCGAGCCGAAGTTGCGCGAGAGGGAGATGACCGAGACGCGCGGGTCGCGGCTGGCGATCTCGTCGAGGATCTCGGGTGAGTGGTCATAGCTGCCGTTGTTGACGAAGATGATCTCATAGGTTGGCGTGATGCTGGTCAGCGCGGCGGTCAGCCGCTCGTACATCGGGCGGATGTTGCCTTGCTCGTTGTAGCACGGCACGACGACCGAGACATACGGGGGGCGTCCCAGTTCGCGTGGACGCAGCCGCAGCCGTGGCCCCGCCGCGCTGGTCGTTTCGAGATGGGGCAGCGCGCGCATGCGGACCGTGTCGGCCTGCAAGGTGTCGTCCGGCAGGGCAGCGTCGCGCAGGGTATCGGGGTACGCTGCGGAGTCGGTCGCTGGGGAGGTCATGGCGTTTATGATGGGACGTGTCGCGGGCGCGGCGGCGCGATGGGAAGCTGCTGATGACGCCAGCGCCGTCAACGCCACCACGCCGCCCGCCAGATAGGAGATCAGGTCGAGCGGGGCGAACGAGAAGGAGATGATGCCGAGGCTGGCCCAGCGGAACAGCCCGAGGAAGCTATTGGTGGTGAAGCCTGAGTAGCGCTCGGCGCGCTCGTAGGGGATGCCGGTCTGGCTGAAGCCGGCATACGCGCGCAACCCGCGA
>DASQSS010000375.1:0-11549 GCA_035642255.1 Ktedonobacterales bacterium
GGTTCATGCGCCCGACTCTGCCAGCGGGCGATGTTAGCGCGCGGCGGCATCGTTCGCATCGTTCGCATCGTTCGCATCGTTCGCATCGTTCGCATCGCGCGGCTCTGCGGACTCCCGCAGCAGAGCGACAGCGGCAGTGAACGCCTCGTCTACTGAGATGCTTTCCAACGCATCACCGGCGCCTGTACACGCCGCGCCGCGCCAGATAACGTCGCTACCTATGAATCCGACGGGCTCCGGACATGGGATGGCAGGCAGCAGGAGACGTCCCTGATGGTGGCGCCGTGAGATAGGGCGAAAGCTCTTGATGGAGGTCGGCCCAAAAATGCCCAGGTAGCGGACACCCAGCGCGGCGGCGGCATGCAGCAGGCTCGAATCGTTGCCGATGAAGAGCGCGCACCGCTCGATGAGCGCAAATGAGCCGAGCAGCGAGATGTCGCCCGCCACGTTGATGGGGCGCGCCTTGTCAGCCATCGCGCACACCTGCTCCGCCAGCGCGCGCTCATCCGCGCCGCCTAGCAGCAGCGTGTGGACACGCTCCTCACGCCAGAGGCGCTCGATCAGCGCGACAAAACGGTCGGCGGGCCAGCGCTTGCGTCCACCCAAGCCAGCGCCACCTGTGTGGACGGCGATCAGGCGCTGGGGACTAACCGAATCAACGCGCGCCTCCAGGAAGCGCGCAGCTTCCTCTTCCGCGCTGGCGGGCAGCGTAAATGTTGGCCGCTGGTCAACGCTCCCCCAAGGCGGCAGGTCTAGCTCGCGCGCGACGTTGTAGTAGTGCTCGGTCGCGTGCGTGGCGCGCCAGGTGTCGTGTCGCCCGGGAATCAACCACCAGAGCCGGTCGAACTTCATGTACGTCCGGTGAGGGATGCCCGCGAGCAGACTCACCCACTTGAACGCTGGGCTGGTGAAGGTGATCGCCCAGTCGAAGTGGCGCGCGCGCAAGGCTCGCAGCATGCGTACCGTCGCCAGCGCGGGGCGCATGCCGCGGGGCCCGGTGAAGATGATGGTATTGTCCACGCCAGGCAGGCATGCCGCCAGCGCCGCGTTCGAGCGGTAGGCCAGCGCGGTGATCGTCGCGCGCGGGTAGCGTTGGCGCAGCGCGCGTGTCGTCGGCGCGAGCCAGATCGTGTCGCCAATCGGCAACGTGGCCAGCAGCAGGATGCGCGGCTCGCCGCCGTTGACTGGGGCATACGGGCCGCTGGGCGCGCCCGTCGTCGCTGCGTCCATCAGTCCCTCGTATTCCTGTCGTAGAGCAGGCGGTAGAGCAACGCGGACGGCCGCTCCCGCGGGCCAGCGCTCGCGTCATCGGGCAGCGATGCGGTCAGGCGACGCAGCAGGATGACCGCGGAGAGCGCCAGCGGAGCGATCGGCGCGACCTTCGGGCTGTGCTCGCGCGGCCCTGCCAGCATGCGGCGCGAGATGCTGACAAGCGGAAACACCACCGTGGCGATGAAGCAACCCAGCGGCACCGAGCGGCTGCGATCAGGCCGCGCATAATTGTTGGTGTCCGCCAATGCCTGGCGGTTGCCCACGACGCGCCAGAGTGCGCCAGCGATCATTGGAAGCAAGCTCCATGCCCATGCCACGGGGTCCATCAACGCGGCGGCGCCGACGAATGCGCTGATGCCGCGACCCCCCTGGAACCGGAGCGTCACGGGCCAGCACTGTCCGGCAACTCCCAGCGCGCCAGCGATAGCCGTAGCCGTCGGCGGCGCGCCAAGGGTGACCGCCAGCGCGGATGGCGCCGCGCCTTTGGAGGCGTCGAAGATCCACCCAGCCAGCGCAAGCGCGTTGCCCACGCGCACCCCGTGCTGTAGCAGATTCGTCGCGCCGACATTGCCCGAGCCAGCCTGGCGCAGGTCCACGCCCGCTCGCTTGCCGAGCCAGTAGACCAGTGGCGCCGACCCGTATAGATAGGCTCCCGTCCAGAGCGCGACTGTTCGCCAGCGGCTCCAAGAGGTGTCATGCGCGCTCATGAGTCACCTCAACCGGAACGTCGTCATAGTAGAACGCGACGCCGAGCAGGCCCGGCCCGCAATAGCCGCCCATCACCGGAGTGAACTCCGTCGTGTACAGCTCTGCACAGGTGAACTGTTCGCGGATGGTGTCTTCCAGGTCGTGCGCTTCGGCTGCGGCGTCGGCATGCTGCACAGCCGCATGCAGGCGAGCTCCGGGCGGGACCATCGCGCGCAGGTGATCGAGCAGACGCCTGATGGAGCGTTTGCGTGCCCGGACACGCTCCAACACCTGTACATCGCCGCCACTCAGCATGAACAGTGGCTTGATCGAGAGCATTCCACCGACAATTGCGGCGACCTGCGGGATGCGTGACGCCTGCGCGAGATAGTCGAGCGTGTCGAGCGTGACCAGCAGGCGTACCCGCTGGCTGACACGCTCCGCCTCGGCGGCCACCTCATCGAGCGATGCTCCCGCAACAGCGGCGCGCGCGGCGGCTAGCGCGACGAACCCCTGTCCCATGCCGGCGGAGCGCGAGTCCACTACGCGGATCGTCGTTTCCGGTAGCTCGGCAGGCGCCAGCCGTTGGGCGAGGCGAGTAGACCGTTGCATGGTGCTGATCGAGCCGTCCACACAGACCGTCACGACATCCTCGCCACGCGCCGCCGCGCGCTTCCAGGCCTCCAGATAGTCGCCAGGAGACGGTGGCGAGGTGTGCGGGAGCGTCTTCGAGCGGCGCAAGAGGTCATAGAACTGCGCGGGCGTCAGGTCCACACCGTCGCGGTAGGTGGCATCGCCGAAGGAGTAGGGGATTGGCAGGATGTCTACGCCATACTGGCGCGCGAGGGCAGGCGGCAGGCAGCAAGCGCTTTCTGTCACCACCGCCACCCGCCTGACGGGCTGCGCTGTCTCATATGCGCGCTCATCCAGCGCTGAACTCATACCATCCCTCCCTTGGATCGTGTCACACCTACCGCGACGTCGCTCGTAGGTCGCAGCGTCTCTAGTGTGACGAACTGTCGTGTCGCGGCCACCTCACGCACCGCCGCTGTCACCAGATCATTCACCGGCGTCCGTACCCCGAGCGCATGGCCTCTCCGGCTGATTTCGCCGTTGAGGTAGTCAATCTCGGTCGCTCGTCCGCGTGCGATGCTTTGCCACGTTGAGCCGCGAACCGGTAGTCGGCCCAGCGCGGAGCGCGCCGTGAGCCCGATGATTCGCTCGGCCAGCGGGGCTGGCAACCTGCCGAGCAGCGCGGGCATCAGCCCATTG
This sequence comes from Ktedonobacterales bacterium, assembly GCA_035642255.1. Taxonomy (GTDB): domain Bacteria; phylum Chloroflexota; class Ktedonobacteria; order Ktedonobacterales; family JADMIN01; genus JAKAIY01. The sequence goes on from DASQSS010000375.1 coordinate 3,232, forward strand.
AGCAGCGCCAGTGGAGCTGTGCCGGGATTCCGCCGCAACATCCGTGGCGCAAGTCCGTAGAGGCCGTGATCGAGATGAATTCCCTGCGCATGCGCCACGGCGGCGCCTTCACGCATCACCGCCAGCGAGAGGCGCCGTCCCAGCGGTGAGCGCGCCAGCGCAGAGAGCGGCAGATCGGTGGCCGCGCACAGACCGTTATTCAGATTCGCGATCAGCTTGCTCCAGCGTACCGCGGCGAGATCGCGCGCGATGAAGGTGGGTGTGGCGTCGTTGAGCAGGTCGCGCAGCTCCCGCGCACGCGCGCCGGGATGCCCCCACGGCTCACCAACGATCAGCCACCCGGGAAACTGCGCTTCGATCTCACCGGGGCGCAGATATGCGATGGCGCTCATCACGACGCCACCGACGACGCGCCCGCGCCCAACCACCTGCGCCGCAAGCTCATCAGCCCGCAGCCCGTTTTGCAGCGTCACGATGGGCGCTCTGGTCGCGATCTGCGCAAGCGGCGCGCAGGCCTCAGCGATATCCTGCGTCTTGACCGTCAACAGGATGACATCTGGGGTGAAGTCGGGTTCCGTGGCGAGCGCCGTTGTGGCGCGTAGAGCCTGTCGCTCAACACGTCCATCAGGCAGGTGGATCAGCAAGTCCTGCGCGCGCAGGGCTGCGACCTGCTCGGGGCGTCCCTGTACGATGACCTCGTGTCCGTGGCGGGCGAGCCGCGCCCCCAGGTAGCATCCGATGGCGCCCGCGCCGATGATGGCGATTCGCATCTGATTCTCCCTTAACTGCCCTGCCTGCTGGGGCTGGCCTGCGACAACCCGCTCACCGTCTGTGTGGGCGGCGGCGGCAAGATGGCAGGCTGTTCGTAGCGGTCGCGCAGCAGCGCCTGGGCGGCGTAGGTGGCGGCGAGCGTCGCGCCGAGCAGCGCGAGGGTGACGAGCGCCGGAGCGCCCACCGCGATGACGGCGCAGACGAGCGTCAGCCGCTCGCCCACCAGCCACTTGTGAGCGCTCAGCGCCTCGGGTCGTTGGAGCGCATCCCCTCGTAGCAGCAGCGCCCCGTAGATGCGCGCATCGAGCGCCAATGCCAGGGCGAAGAGCGCCACCGCCAGCGCGCCAGGGCGCAGCAGCGCGAACAGGCCAACGCCGCTCAGCGCTGATAGCGCCGCGAACCCCGCCGCGATACGACTGCTGCGCCCCACACCATACAGGACCGGCACGGTCGCGTAGCCCGCTGCGCGGTCGCCATCCACATCGCGAATGGCGCCGACGAGGTTGGTCGCGGAGTCGTGGAAGAAGACGAGCGCGGCCAGCGCCAGCAGCGGCGGGAGCGGTCCCCAGCCAGCCGCCAGCGCGCCGAACGCGACGGCGCAGACCCCCAGCACACCACGATCGAAGTTGCCGAGCAGCGCATGCGATTTGAACGTCTTCGAGTAGGCGATGCCAAGCGCTGTGGTCAGCATCGCCAGCGCCAGATTCGCCCAGCCCAGCGCCAGTGAGGCGAGATAGCCGACCGCGATCAGCGCGACCATCGTCATGAACGCCTCGCGCGGAGACACACGGCCCGAGGGAATGGGGCGTGATGGCTTGCTGATGGCGTCGAGTTTGCGGTCGTAGTAGTCGCCCGCATAGAGGCCAGCTTCCCATCCGCAGATCGTGACGACCGCCGCCAGCCCCGCGCGCCACGGCGACACATGCCCACCCGAGGCGACCACAGCGCCCGCCACGGCCAGCAGGCCCGAGTGGAAGAGCGTGTAGGGGCGTGTCATCTCCAGATGCGCGAGCAGCTTGCGCGCCCATCTAGCAAGTCGTTGCCCTATCATCGCCAATGCGGCTCTCATCGCAGCGACCTCGCTCGCTTGAGCGCCTGTAGCGGGAACGTCAGCGCATACCAGCTATCGGAGTACCACATGGCGCTGTAGTAGAGGCCAATCGGCGCAGGCGTCCAGGCGCCATCGGGCAGTTGATGCTCGCGCAGCCACGCGGCCCCGCGCAGCGCCGCCGCACGCGAGCGCTCATCCACCGGATCGCGAGCGAGCGCCAGCGTCGCCCATGCGGTCTCCTCCGCCGTGCTCGCCTGCAAGCGGACACCCGCCCAGCCGCCGTCGTCGTTCTGCAGCCGCAGCAGCGCCTCGCGCGCTCGCAGCGCCATCGGGGTGTCGGCGAGTCCCAGGTCGGTGAGCGCCTCCAGCACGGAGGCCGTGCCGCAGGTGGCCTCACGGAACCAGATCGAGGCGAATGAGCCGTCATAGCGCTGAACCTTCCGCAGATAGGCCAGCGCCCGCTCGCGGATCCACGGATGCGTGTCGAGATAGCCAACCGCGCGCAACGCGCTGAGGGCATGCCCGGTGACATAGGGGCAGTCGTGGTCGAAGGGCATGCGCGAGTTGCGCACAAAAGTCGACCACGACCCATCACGATTCTGCATGCCCGCCAGCCAGCGCGCCCCCGCCAGCCGCGCCGCACGCTCCGCCGCATCCTGTGGCTCCCCCAGCCGCGCCAGCGCCAGCAGCGCGAAGGCCGTGTCATCCACATCAGGCCATCCGGCGGGCAGCGCCCATGGCCAGCCGCCTGGAGCCGCTGAGGTCGGGAAGCAGCGTTGGGTGTACTGATGCGCGAGCAGCCAGCCGCGCACGCGCTCGGGGCCGGGAACGTCCGCGCCATCCTCCATCAGCGCAAAGACGGAGAGGTCTGTGTCGAAACATTCCAGGTCGCGGTCAATCGGCCATGAGCCGTCTGGCCGCTGACTTTCGATGACGAAGCGCGTCGCCGCGGCGAGCCAGGGTAGTGACCCATGCCCAGCCTCACGCAGGCAGGTGATGATGACGGATGTGAGGAAGGCTGACTCCTCGAACGACCCGTTCGGCCCCTGCGCGCGCGCCAGCCAGTGAAGCGCGGCCTCTACGGCGCGCGGATAGGTAGGCAGGGCATTCAGCGGATGGGGCGCGCTGGCGGCATGCAGCGCCGAGATGCTCAGGTAGGCTGGGAAAGTGGTGGAGATAGTGCGTCGAAATTGTGCGGGCAGCAGGATGACCTCGGGACGCAACCGCTTGAGCGTGGCCCAGTCCATGATGCCGGCGATGGCGGCAATGGTGCGGCAGGGTCCGCTGAGGGTACAACGATCCGGATCGCCTACGGCCTCCCAGCCGCCAAACGCTCGCAAACGCTCCTCTCCACGCCGCATCTGATCCTGTGTCAAGCTCAGCGTGTTCTGGTGGTTGCCTGTGGCCATTGGCGCGGTGAGTGTGAGCGCCGCCAACGCGAGGCTCGTCGAGTTGACATTCGATTTCGCGCTGGGCGCGTCACCCCAGCCGCCATCCTCAAGCTGCGTGGCGAGCAGCCACTGGCGGCCCGCGCTGATTCGCTCGGCGTAGCGGCGCGGGTCGGTTGCCCAAAGTGCGGCGATGGCAATGGCTGTCGCCAGGGCCGACGACGAAAGGACTCCAACCCAGTGGTCGCCATCACGCTGCGCGCTCACCAGCAGCGATTGCGCACGTCTGATGCTCTCGTCAAGACGCTCATCGCCTTGCGCGGCGAGTGGACCCGTCGCTGTGTCCTCAGTAGTGGGGGCGCGGCTATCCCGCGACGCCTGTTCGATCTCCGTGCTCATCGGTCGCGCACCGCAAGCAATGTCACCAGCGCGGCCAACCGCTCGCGCGCATCTGAAGGCGCCAGCAGATTCAGGTTGGCACGCGCCAGTTGGGTATACGCCTGCGATGCGGCTCGCGCGCGCTCCAGGGCTCCCGTCGCCTGAATGATCTCTGTGAGCTCAGCGTGCTGCTTGCGCAATGAGCCTTCGTCGTCGCACTGCGACTCGAAGAGCGCATGGATGCGATCATGCTGCCAGGTGTTCGCAGCTTGCAGCGCGTAGATCACCGGTAGCGTCACCCGACGATTGCGCAGGTCACTCAGCGTGGATTTGCCCAGTCCCGATCCGACCTGGTCGTAGCAGAGGACATCATCCACGACCTGAAAGGCCACGCCCAGGTTATCGCCAAATGCGCCGAGCGCCCCGACAGCGGCATCGTCTCCTCCGCCAAGCAGCGCGCCAATCTCACAGACCGCACGCGTGAACGCCGAGGTCTTTTGCCGCACCACCTCAAAGTATGTCTCTTCCGTGGTATCTGGCCGGCCGACGATGCCCGCCTCCAGCGCCTGTCCACGGCACATCGCGATGCAGGTGAGGCTCAGGGTGCGAATCGCTTCGAGCGTGCGTTCGGCGTCAGCGCCCTGGTCGTGGCACTCAACGTAGCCCAGGAACGCCATGAAGATAAATGTGTCACCCGCCAGCACTGCGGCGTCGCGCCCATAACGATGGTGAACCGTCTCCTGCCCCCGCCGCTCCGTATCCCCGTCCATGATGTCGTCGTGGATAAGGCTGGCCAGATGTCCGTATTCGGCGCTCATCGCCGCTGGGAATATGGTGTCTGGATTACCGCCCACAGCGCGGCAGGCGTCGAGGAGCAGCAGTGAACGGATGTATTTTCCCCGAGAGGCGACCGCATGATTGACTGCCATCGTCAGCAGTCCCGCATTCTCGCCAATCGTTTCGCGACTATGCTCGTCGAGCCGTTGCGCAATGCGCTCTCGGTCGTCCGACAGTGGCGAAAATATGCCCGTCCCATCCTTGATTGCGACCATGCATTCTCCTTCCAGAACACTAGACAAGTTGATCGTGTTGGCGCGGATTGCATCGGTCGCTCTGATAGCCCTCTGTAGTTGGGTCACATGCGCGAACGAAACTGCCTTTCACTTTCCCTTGCTTTTCGGCATGCGCCAGCCAACCTCAAAAGTAGCAAGAATCGGTCCATAGGTATTTCTCGTGGCGGCCATTCGGCGTCGGGAAGCAGGGTGATTCCCATCTTGTCCCGCGCTCTGTCACTGGGTCTGTCAGACGCCTCGAGTGAAGTGGCATCAAAGGTGTGACTGCGGTATCAAGAATGCGTGGAACGAGATGACGAGATGGGAGAAGGCGCGGTAAGGATGCGGCCCTCTCCTGCTGGCGCGTGACGGATGTCACCGGCGCCCACATGCTGTTGCGGGCTGTCGCGCTTGGCGACATAAGCAGCAAGAAAGGTAGAAAGTGTAACGCGTATCATGGATGTTCATCGGCCATCGGTCCGTCCTTCGCCGAACAACACTGGCGCGGAGGGTCGACTTCTAGTTGCGGTTTCGGCGCGCACCCTCTGGCTCATTGCGGGAATCGCCGTGCTCTTCGTCGGCGTGGGTGTTGTACTGCTAAAAGGCATACTGGTTTTTCTGCTGCTCTTCACAGGCATCGTGCTGGCGGAGGGCATTCGCCCGCTGGTGGATCGTCTGCAGCGCTGGCGTCTGCCGCGCCCGTTGGGAGTATTGCTCGTCTATCTGGGCCTCGTAGCGATAGTCGCGCTGCTGATGTGGTTTCTGTTGCAGCCGATCATCGCGCAGATCACGCAGCTAACCGCGCATCTCCCCAGGTATATGAGCCGCATCGGAAGCTTCCTTACGTCCATGCAAAACCGACTCAATTCTAACTCACAGCTGAGTAGCGTACTCTCCTCAGCGCGCTCCTCGGCCTCGGGCTTCGCGACATCGCTCCTATCCTACGCCCTCGGACTTCCGAGGATGCTAGGGTCGCTATTGCTCAGCATCGTGCTGGTCGCCGTGATCGCCTTCTTCTGGCTGACAGGGGTGCAAGGTTTGAAGCCGCTCATCCTCAGCCTCTTCCCTGAGGAAGCGCGTCCGTCCGTATCTGATCTGCTCAGCGATATGGGCTACCGTTTGAGCGGGTACGTGCGCGGCGTGGGTGTCAATATGCTGGTCGTGGGCGTGCTCAGCGGCGCGGTGGACTGGCTGCTCGGCATTCCCTATGCCCTGCTGCTGGGCATCGTGGCGGGCATGACAGAAATCATCCCCTACTTCGGTCCGTGGATCAGTGGCGGGATCGCGGCGATCGTCGCGCTGATCGCCGTCTCACCGATCGCGGCGCTCGAAGTGGTGGTGGCTTATGTCCTTATCCAGGAGGTCGAGGGACATGTGCTGATCCCCTTCGTCATGATGCGCTCCGTGAAGCTCAACCCGTTGACCGTGGTGATCGCTGTGCTGCTCGGGACAGAACTGCTGGGCATCATCGGCGGCATCCTAGCCGTGCCAGCCGCCGCGGTCATCGAGGTGGTATTCATGCGCGCTATCGTGCCAGCCGTGCGCGCTCGCGTCGCCCATCGTCCATCGCGTCCACGGCTCGCGGATGGCGCAAGAGATGACTAGTGACGCGCCCTCACCCCATCTGGCCCCTCTCCCAGCGGCCGAGGGCAGCGGCATTCCTCTCCTCAAGGGTGAGGGGGCCACGGGGTGAAGACGTTGCGTCTGTGGTGGGTTCGCGCCTACTTGTGGCCCTCTGCCGCGCTCACTGACCGCACACTGAGCGCTTTGCCAGAGAACGTCCGGAAGGCCGACGCCGGAGCGGCGCTGGTGGAACAACAGGAGCCATCGCTGGAGGAGCAGACGCCTGTCTCAGGGAGCGTCAGCTTGACCTCGCGGGCAGCATCCCAATCGCCAGCGAGCGCAGCGGCGATCGAGCGCGCCTGCTCATAGCCAGTCAGCAGCAGAAAGGTCGGCGCCCGCCCGTAGCTCTTCATTCCCGCGATGTAAAAGTCGCGCTCAGGATGCGCCAGCTCACCAGCGCCGTGTGGTGGGACCGTGCCGCAGCTATGCACATTCGGATCGATCAGGGGAGCGAGCGCCTCCGGGCTCTCAGTCGCGGGGTCTAGCGCGAGGCGTAGCTCGGCGAGTGGCGTGAGATCAGGGCGGAATCCCGTCGCTACGATCAGCTCATCCACGGGAGGAGTCGCGAACTCAGCGCCGTCGCGTTCGCCAAGGACCGCGACGCCATCCTCTTCCTGCCGCAGCGCCAGCGCTTTGAAGCCGGTGAACACTTGCAGCGCGCCCGCCGTCACCAGTTCGCGCACACGTTGGCCCAGCGCGCCACGAGCGGGCAGCTCATCGTCTTCGCCACCACCAAAGAGTTGCTGGTCCGCCGCCGCCTTCCGAATGACCCAGATCACCGAGGCGCCAGGCTCCTGACGCGCCAGCTCGGCCAGGTCAACAATCACGTTGAAGGCTGAGTGTCCGCTGCCCGCGACCAGCGTGCGCCGACCCGCATATCGCGCGCGATCCACGCCCAGTACATCAGGAATGCCATAGGCGATGCGCTCGGCGAATGCGCGCTCGCCGATAGCTGGCAGACCGCTGGCGCCAAGCGGGTTCGGACGATTCCACGAGCCTGAGGCGTCAATCACGGCGCGCGCCAGAATGATCTCCTCACGCCCGTCCGAGTGCTGGATATGGAGCTGGAAGGGCGCGTCCTCGCGACCCGCGGACTTCATCTTGTCGAAACCCTGGCGCGTCACTGAGACGACGCGCGAGTCCAGCCGGATGTGCGGCGCCATCTGTGGGGTTGCGGCGAGAGGCGCCAGATAGCGCTCCACCAGATCGCGGCCGGTTGGGTAATCATCAGGCTCTGGCTCGGTCCATCCCTGCGCCGCCAGCAGTTCGCGCGAGGCTGCGTCAATACTGTACTTCCAGGGCGAAAAGAATCGTACATGCCCCCACTGCGCGACGTTCGCGCCGACTGCCGCGCCCGCTTCGAGCACGAGCGGCGTCTCTCCACGCGCCAGCAGATGCGCCGCCGCCGAAAGGCCAATCGGTCCCGCGCCAATGATCGCCACTGGAAGCCCAGCTCGTGCGCTGGTAGCTGGGAGCGCTGCGGATGCCATTGTGTTCTCTCCGTTTCAACTGTGACATCACATCGATCGACTTCGATGGATTGTGGCAAAAAAAGAGCCACATGTGACGGGCTACCGCAGCAGGTCCGTCACGGTGGCAAGACTCTTCCGTCCGTCATTGGTGACCCAGTAGAACGCCCAGATGCCGCGCTTCTCGCAGTCAATCAGCCCAGCCGTGCGCAGCAGCTTGAGGTGATGGCTGATCGTCGGCTGATTCTGCTCGAACTGGTCGGTCATGTCACAGACACACAGCGGCTCCGCCTGTTGCGCCAGCAGGTCGAGCATACGCAGACGGGTTGGGTCAGCCAGCGCCTTGAGGCGGATGGCGAGCGTCTGTGTCGCGTCGTGTGTCAGGCTTGGCAGGGCAGTCGGGCCACAGCAGGACCCGTTCTTATGGCGAACGGGCAATGTCGGGTGGTCGGTCTGGATGTTCATGCCCAGACGTTACCAGATCAATCGAAGATTGTCAATGGATTGCTGGGGGATACTTATGGCGTGATGCGGCTTCGTGATCTGCTCATCTGGCTCATCCTGTGGCCCTATCGCTCGCGGATGA
>DASQSS010000376.1:0-4227 GCA_035642255.1 Ktedonobacterales bacterium
ATAGTGCTGGAGAAACCAGAGAATCTCGTTGCTGATCTCATCGTAGTAGCGGTGATACATGTCCGGAGGAACAGGCACGTAGCGCACCTGCAATGGTTGGTGACCCAGCCGCACCGTGCGGGCTGGCGTCTGCGCATCCGCGAAGGCTTCCCGATCCGCCGCTGACATCGTCGTGGCGACCCACTTCAGGGGCACTTCACGCGCAAACGCGGCCAGCGCCGTGACCACTCCGCCCGCGCCGCGCCGGGTCGCGAGACGCCCGTCTGCGGCATGATAGAACTCGACCGGACCCCGATTGCTGGCGACGATGAGGGTTCGCCCAGCGGTCACGGGCGCGCTGGGGTTGGCGGCGGAATCCGAGGCGCTAGCGCTCTCGCCGGAGCGTGCGGGCATGAGGTCACTCCTCTCAATGCCGGAATCCAGGTGAATCCAGGTGAATTCAGGTGAGTCCAGCGCGGGTGGGAACACTGGACGCAGCGCACTCCTTGTGCCACATCAAGCCGCATCCACTCCTCGGTCTGGCCCGATCGCTCACGTGTTCGCCGCGTTTACTCATGCGCCGCGAACGCGGTAGAGCCGTTCACCCGCATGCGGCACATAGAGGATGCCCTCATGCTCGCGCCCGACCCAGGCGGTCGGATCGATCTCGCGGTAGTCGGCGTAGCCCAAGTTGATGCGTCGGCAGCGCTCCTCAGGAATGCTGGTGGCAAGCGTCACCGTGATGCGGGGCGTCTCGATGCCGGTCGCCGCGTCGAAAGTTCCCGTCCCTTTGACGTGGGTGCTGTGCGCGAGAATGCTCCCCGGCACGTCCTTGAAGCGGTCCCATTGCTTGAGGAAGTACTCTTTGACATGGTAGCCGACCGCATCGATCAGCGTGCCGTGCGTATACGACACTTCCGTGATATGCGGCGCGTAGATGATGACCTCGCCACCATCGGCGATCGCTGGCTCCGTCTTGTACATCGCCTTCGCGGCGGTCCAGAGGTCGTCGTACATCGCGGCTGGGGCAGAGAGCACCTGTCGAAAGGGATGATCCACGTAGGTAATGTTGAGCCGCGCGGAAAGGTCGGCGGCGCGGCTCCATGCGTCCGTGAGCGAGCCGACGTACATGCCATGCAGTGTCTCGCCCTTCAACACCATCGCCAGGCACATGAGTGGACCTGGCGCAAACTGCGCGGCGCGGGTGATGATGCGACGGACGGGAGTGTCCTTCACCCCGATGGTGCGCATGCTCGTCACCAGCGCGCCGAGCCAGTGGGTAAAGTTGATGATCTCTGGCCCGGCGACACCTGGGAAGAGGTACTTGGCGCCACCAGAGAATCCAGCGACTTCGTGAGGAAAGACTGGCCCGCAGATCAGTACGAGGTCATACTCGCAGACCAGGCGATTGAGCGTCACCGGAACGTCGTCAGCCAGTAGGCCACCGCTCAGCTCGTTCGCCTCCGCGCGGGAGATGACGCCAATGGTCCGCAGCGCCTGTGGGTTGGCCCAGTCATGATTGAAGATGTGTGTCTTGGGGTACTGGCTCGCGCGTTCGGCTGCGTTCACGCCGACCAGACGGTCAATCGCGTCGCCCTCCATCGGCGGATGTGTGCCGAGGGCGATCAGGTAGTCGAGCGCCTCCACCCGCTGACCCACCTGCGCATAGAGCAAGCGAAACAGCAGCGGGATTGGCGCGGTGCGGGTGCCGTCGGGAATCAGGACGAGCATGCGCTTGCCATCGAGCGGCAGACGGTCGAGCGCCTGCGCCACAATCGCTTGCGCCTCGTCTGTTGTCACGGCTCGGTCGCTGTAGCCAGCGCCAATAACGTCCTGGGCCGCGCTCACCATATTCGTCGAAGGGTCTACCATCGTCATCACCGCATTCATCGTGCGGCCCTCGCGCCATGATGCGCTAAGCGCTACGCGTGGCGGGGCGGCTGTCACCTGTAGTTGTCATCCGGCGGCAGCATCAAGGACCGATGGGCTCGGCTCTCGGCTGCGTCGCCTAGACACCACTATACGCCGCGAAGCCGCCATCAATGGGAATTACGGCGCCTGTGACAAAGCTTGCCGCGGGGCTGACCAACCAGATCAGTGCGCCCACCAGATCGTCTGGCGCTCCGAGCCGGCCCGCTGGCGTATGGGAGACGATCGCCGCTCCACGCGCGGTCCACGCGCCAGTCTCCTCATCGGTCAGGAGGAAGCGGTTCTGCTCGGTGAGGAAGAATCCGGGCGCAAGCGCGTTGACGCGAATGCGCGGGTCGTACTCCTGCGCCATGTGGACCGCGAGCCACTGCGTGAAGTTGACGACGGCGGCCTTCGAGGCGCTGTATGCCGGGATGCGCGTCAGTGGGCGGATCGCGTTCATCGAGGCGATGTTGACGATGCTGCCAGCGCCACGCGCGGCCATCGCGCGGCCAAAGACCTGGCAGCATGTGATGGTACCGTTCAGATTGAGGCGCACTACGTCGTCTATGGCGCGCTCATCCAGGTCAAAGAACGAGCAGTCGGCGGAGGTCGTGGCCTTGGGCGCGTTGCCGCCCGCCGCGTTCACCAGAATGTCGACGTGGCCGAGCGATGCGCTGACAGTCCGCGCCGCGCGCTCGATGGAGGCGCGATCGAGCACATCGCAGGTGACGCCAGTAGCGTCGCCGCCCGCAGCGCGAATGGCCTGCGCGACGCGCTCGCACGCCTCGACATGCCGCCCCAGAACCGCTACCCGCGCTCCCGCCGCGCCCAGACCGAGTGACATCGCGCGCCCCAGCACGCCACTCCCGCCGGTCACAACGGCTGTTTGCCCGCGGATGTCAAACAACGCGCCCAGATCCATACTCTCCGCCATGCTCTCCACCAGCTTTCTGTCATGCTGTCGTCGCGTCGTCATGTGCGATGCAGGTCGCCTCAATAGTCTACTCGCCGCGCCACGGGCGGTATTCCGTGGCGCTGATGAGCGCCTTATACCCAACATCTGGGATGTGTGTCCAGCGCGTGCGCAGCGCATGCGCGGCCCTGGGTTCTCGGTCGCGAGTGAACACGTCCTGTTTGCTTCCCAGGACACCCGAACAGATTGGCTGTTCTGAAAGCCGACCCCACTGGTGCGGCGTCGCGGAAGCTCGGCGTTTGCGCTGTGCGAGCGCCACATCGCATTCTATTTCCTCTCGCAGGTCGCAAGCGAGCATAGAGTGAATTGAGAGGACTGCCAGATCTGATAGACCACGGAAAGGAATCATAGGACTCGCGATATGGAGAGGCGGAACGAGAATAAAGATAGCGGTGGCGCTGGACGAGGCGCCAGTGGTGGTAAGACGTGGCAGGTGCTAGCGAGCCGCGCCACAGGTCACTTCGGGCGTGCGTGCGCGGTGACATCGGTGCTGTACACGGGCGTGACTCGCGACGAGGCGGAGGCGATGGCGACGATGCTGAACCGCCAGCAGAGCGGCGTGACGTACACCGCACGGGAGAAACCCGACGCGGGCGATGGGTTGTGAGATACTCCTCCGGACGCGCCTGGTTTCGACCACCAGTGGGCGCTCACGCTATCACTGCGCACAGACTGCCGCATTCCAGAGACGCGCCACCGTATCCGCGCCTCCCGATGCGAGACGCTTGCTGTCGGGCGCCCAAGCGACACTCAAGGCGCCATCCGCGTAGCCTGCGCTCGATGGAATCGGATAGCTGAGGAGCAGACGCCCGGTCGCGGCATTCCAGACCTGCGCCGTCTCGCGCTGTTGTTCGTCACTGATGTTGCCAGTCGCCGATGCGATACACGTCCCGCTTGGCGACCAGGCGACGGCCCACAGCGGAGCCGTCTGCCCATGATAGGTGACAATGCGCTGCCCGGTCGTCGCATGCCACACCTGGGTGGTTCCATCCTGGCTCGTCGAGGCGATCCGCGTCCCATCGGGCGACCAGGCGACTCCGCGCACTGGAGCCGTATGCCCAGTATAGGTGAGGAGACGGCGTCCATTCGTCGCATCCCAGACCTGAACGGCGCTGTCGTTGCCGCCTGAAGCGATGCGGCTGCCGTCCGGCGACCACGCCACCGTCCAGATGGAACCCAGATGGCCGGTATAGGTGACCAGCCGCTTTCCCGTCGTCGCGTTCCAGACCTGGATCGTATTGTCGTTGCCTCCTGAGACGATACGCGCGCCATCCGGCGACCACGCCAGCGCCCGCACGCCTGATGTATGTCCGCGATATGTCAACAGGAGGCGACCGGTTGTCGCATTCCATACCTGGACGGTC
>DASQSS010000377.1:0-10170 GCA_035642255.1 Ktedonobacterales bacterium
AGGATTAGCGGCGAGCGAGACGCTGGACCTGACCAACCTCATACACCTGATCGGCCTGCCGGGCGCGGGCAAAACCACGCTCATCATGCTGCTCTGTGCCGCGCTCGCGCGGCGCGGCCAGCGCGTCGCCGTCCTCTTCACCTCGATCGAGACCGCGCGCCAATACCTGGAGACCCTGCGCCGCTATCCCGTTTCCCCTGGCTCCGCCGCGCCGGTTCAGACGCTGGATACCGCAGCGCTGCGCGGCGGAGCCAGCGACCTTGACAACCAGGAGGACGACCAGGAGGACGACCAGGAGGACGACCAGGAGGACGACCAGGAGCGAGCGCAGCCAGGAGCGGAGCCAGAGATGGCGGCGCTGCTCGTCGGGCGCTCAGGCGCGACCCATCGGCGGCATGCTGACCACCTGGCGGAACTGATCGCCACGCAGGGCGCCGGCGGATTCGGCTACACTCGCCCTGGCGCAGACCTCTTCGCCACCCGCTGCCCACTGCCCGCCTTCGCCGAGACGCTGGAGGCGCGCCAATGGGTCGAGACCTGGCCGATTGGCTGGGCGCCCTGCGAGACGCTGCGCGAGGCGGACGGCGCGAGCGCGCGGCTCTGTCCCGCCTGGGAACGCTGTGGGCGCGTCAAGAACCAGCGCGCGCTGGTCCGCGCGCCGATCTGGCTGGGGCATATCATCTCTGCCGACACGCCAGTACCGGCCCACACCAGCGTCGAGCGCCTGCGCTACTTTGAATTGCTCGCTGAGACGTTTGACCTGATCATTGTGGACGAGTGTGACGCCACGCAACAGGTGCTTGATGATCGCGGCGCCATCACCGTCCGCATCACGGGCAATGAGCAGAGCCTGCACCATAAGCTCCAACAGACGCGGGGCCTGCTGGCCGCCAATCGCATGCCCTACACCGCCGGGGTCTTGAAGTATGAATACCGAGCGGTCGAGTTCGAGCGTCACACACTGGAATTCATCGAAGAGATTCGTCAGCTCACCAGCAGCGCCCACCTGCAACACCTGGCGCGCCGCTACACCGACCGGCTTCTTACGGCGCACTACCTGCTGGACGAGGCGCTACGCGTCGCCGGGGTCGCGCGCCAGTTCGGACGCAAGCGTCTGGCGGCGATCTCCGACTTCTGGGAGAGCGCCATGTATCAGGCGTACTACCTGCGCCGCGCCGCTGGGGGCGCCACCTGGCGCCGCGCCGAAAAGTACGCTCCTGACCTAGGACTGGAAGCGGACATCGCCAGCGCGCGCTGGCGACGGCTCAACGACGCGCTCTTGCGCTATCTGCTCGCGCAGGATGATACGGCGACCAAAGAGGAAGTCATCACCGACATCACGACCGAGTTAGTGGGGTTGATGGGCGCCGCGCCGGAGGTCATCGAGCGCGTCCAGGCGCCGGTCCGGCTGCTGGTGGTCATCAGCTTCGTCGTCGCCAGCTATCAGCGGCTTGCCGTGACAGCGCAACCGCTGGCGCTGCGCGGCGAGGTCTTTGGCGAGGAACAATCGCTCTTCCTGGCCAATGTCTCCCGCGAGCTGCGTGAGGTCACACCGCGCTCCCTGGTGGGGTCCTTCTCAGCGGTACGGTTTCGGCGCGCGCCCGAAGGCCCCGGATTCGAGATTGACTATCTGGTTATGGATCTGGCGCCCCGCCTGTTACTCAGTCGCCTCCATGAGTTGGGGCGCGCCAACGTCTTGCTGGCCAGCGCCACATCCTGGCTCGAACCCTCCAGCGCTTTCCATGTAGCGAAACGGCCCGACTACGTGCTCCGCCTGGCGACAGCGACTCACTCTGGCCAATCAGCCTTATCCACACCAACGCCTGCCGGCGCTACGCCTGCCGCGCCTGGCGATGTCAGTGAGGTCGGCGACGTGCGGCTCTATGTGCGCCCCCAACTCCATCCCGTGACCGGCGCGCCGTTGCGTTTCTCTGGCGCTGGCCGCGACCGCGAGGAGAACTTGCAGCATATGGTGACGGGACTGGCGCGCCCCACCTTCGGCGGTCTCTCGCAATTGGAGCTGGCGACACAGGCGTCGATTACCCCGATCCAGCGGCGACGGCGCAAAGCGGCGCTCATCGTCAACTCGTATGACCAGGTGCGCCTGGTCGTCGAGCGTCTCTACGATGTCAACCCCAACCTTGGTAGGCGCACGCGCGGCGTCCTGGCGGAGGCGCCGCCGCCCGGCGTAGATCGCGCGCGCTACGTCCTGCGCGGTCAGGTCGAGGAGTTGGGCCATGATGATGATGTGGAAGTCATTGTCTTCCCGCTCGCCGCGCTGGGGCGAGGCGTCAATATCGTCTTCCACACCGACGATGACGACGATGGGCGCGGCGCCGTCGGTGTTGTCTACTTCCTGACACGACCCCATCCAGCGGCGGGCGATCTCAGCCTGATGACCTCGTTGCTGGCACGCGATACGCAAGAGTTTGATCACCAGGACTTCACCAGCCTGGGGCTGGCGGAGGTGCGCCGACGCTATGACGCCAGCCGCGCGGAAACCTACAAGCGTGTGGTCAATTTGCTGGCGCGCCCAATGTCGGCCAGCCGCCTCGACCGGGCCACGCTGAATAACTTCGCCGCCAATCTCCTGGTGCCGATCCTGCAAACGATTGGGCGTGGGATGCGCAAGGGGATGCCAGTGCGGGTGTATTTCGTGGACGCGGCCTGGGCGCCACGCAGCAAGCTGGCGCTCCCCGAAAGCGATCGCTCCAGCTTGCTGGTGACGATGCGCGCGATCCTGCGCGCCTGCCTCAATCATCCAGCGCCCGATCTCCGCACGGTCTATCAGGCGCTCTACGGGCCTTTCCGCAACGCCTTCGACGATATTGATGGCCTGCTGCTGCCGGATACACCGAGTGAGAACGTCGGCGCAGCGGAGGCCAGGGCGCCGCTCAGTGGCCAGACCGCTCTAGCGACAAGGCAGAGTTCTGTACAGCCACGACAACAGCCATACCAGCTATGGCAGGCGGACGAGTGGGAGGAGATGGAAGACCTAGATGACAACCTTGTTGACGATGCTGACGGGCTCATCGGCGCAGGCGAGGAGGAGGGGATAGACCAGGGTTACGGAGGTTTCGAGCCAACACTGGAGACGACCGCGCTCGACTTCGATCTTCCGTCCGAAGCCGTCGACGCCGACGTGGACGGCGCTTTCGCCCGCGCAACTGATGGCGCGCGAGCGCATAGCCCAGGCGCCGTTCGCAGAGACGACGCATAGCCGACGCAAACACATCCAACCAAAGCGCCGAAACGTGAAACGTAGGGTGCACGGCGGATTCCCAAAGTCTGCGACGAGATGTCCAGATTTCAGGCAGACCGGACGCCTGAACGCCCACGACAGACGTTCAGGTGCCCACAGCCATGTATCCACACGCACGCAGGCGTGTATACAGGCGTGACGCCACGCTGCATGAGCGCGCCGTCACGCGGAATGCGGAAGCATGTTCGAAGAATGTTCTGAAAGAATGTTCTAGGAGGTGGATGATGACCGGCGAATCTGACGAATCAACGGCGCTCACATCTGCGACGAGCGGAGCGGAACCCCACGCGCGAGTGGTTCGTCGCCCGAAGGCTCGCAACCCCACCCCACTCGCTCTCGCCCTCGCCTTTGATCCGGAGACCGCCGCAGCGCCACAGGCGGCGTCTGGTGATGCGCCAGCAGGCGCGACCGTCGCGTCCTGGAGCGCAACCGCCTTCGCGCAACTCATGGAACTCCGTAGGATCTTTGCCCAGCGCGCGCCCCATCCCGTCAGTTTGCCCATCGCCAGCTTACGAACGCGGCTGGAAATCGCCGATGAACACATCCAGCGCTGCGATCCGCGCTTGGGAACAGGATCTACGGCGCCAGGCGTAACGGCGCACTCCATCCTCGTGACCACGACGGCGCCGCGCGCCAGTCGGGACGCCCTGAACGCCGCCGCGCTGGGCTGGCTCACCAACGAGGTCGGGCGCGCGGCGCAAAACGATGAGGCTGCGCTGGCCAGTGTCAGACGGCTCCAACAACTGGCGCAAAGCAACGCGGCGATTGAGACTGGGAGCCGTGTTGCTTTGCCGAAGGGCTGGTCGCAGTTTGGTAACCACACAGCCAAGCCCGACACCACAGCGGGTTTCGCCGACCTGGCGGACTTCGTCGCGCGGCGCCTGGAA
Source organism: Ktedonobacterales bacterium (assembly GCA_035642255.1). GTDB lineage: Bacteria > Chloroflexota > Ktedonobacteria > Ktedonobacterales > JADMIN01 > JAKAIY01. The sequence continues at coordinate 4,150 of DASQSS010000377.1, forward strand.
GGGCAGGTCATCTTTCCCCAACTTCCCCCACTCCGGCGGATCATTCTTGGTGACCTCACCACCGGGAAAGCTGAACTCATGACCGATCCCATCGAGGTCAGCGTGACGAATCCGCGTACCAGGACCAGCGAGGTGGCGCGCTTCAGCCTGGTTGTCCATGTGCAGGTCGTCACCTATCACGGCCGTCCGGGGCCGGTGGTGATCTGCACCCCCACCCGCCGCATCTGGGCGACCAGCTTGCGCGAATACGCCGGGGTGCGGCGCCTCAGCGCCTATGCCTTCCCTATGGCGTCGCCACATCGTGCGCTGCGCTTCACCCTGCGCCGCCAGCGCGTTCAGGTAGAGTCAGGGGAGGCGGGTCAGCCCGGTGGAACCTCAGTGACGGGAGGAGCGACACGTCAGCCGCGCTATGCGTTTGTCCCTGACGACGACTTCGCGCCGATCGCGCGCGCCTATCTGGAGAACCAGCAGATCACTGTCGCTGAGATGCTCGATCACGGGCTGAACCTGCCCGATTGTCGGCTGCTGATTGGCGCCAAGAACGGTGTGAGCGAACGAACAGTGGTGAAGGCCGGTGTGCCAGATCGCGATAAGGCGGATGGCTTCGACGCCATTGCCAGCCTGCTCGCGCCAGTGGGGCTAACGCCGTGGCGCGGGCTGCGCCCGATCAAGACGCTCACACGTACTGCCAAAGATCGCAATGAAGGATGGAGCGCCGAAGATGAGCAGAAGCGTGCCGCTTGGCGCGCTGAAACACAGGCGCAGATTCGCGCGGTCGCCCAAGACGGTCGTCACCACCTGGTGATCGCCGCCTATCAGGGTGTCGCCTCGATGGCCAGCGCCCAGGAGGCCCAACGGCGATTGAAGGCGGCGCTCGGCGACGCGATCCAGATCACCCTGCGCCCGATCCCGCCAGGTGCGCATGGTCCACGCCAGGCGCTGCCCGCCGCCGAGGAGCGTGACCCCGGCAAGCGCGCTGCTGTGCGTCAGCGGGCCTGGGATCCGTTTATCCACTGGGGGCAGGATCACTTGCGGCAAGCGGGACAGCGCATTGATGGCGTCCTGGTTATTGCGCCAGAATGGTATGGAGCAGCGGAGGGAGCGGGGCGGGCGCGCGCGCATGATGACGCTATCAATAAGCGCGCCGCGCGCACGACGCTGATCGCACGCCTGGGCGCGCCGGCGCAATACCTGCTCCCGCACGCCGTCGCCGACGAGTTGGTAGCCAGGATTGGCGCGGACGCGCCACCTCCTCGATCCCGGAAGCTCCAACAGGCGGATGATGACTTTGACCGGCGGCTGATGAACGCCTGGCTCGATCTGGCATTCATGACGCAGGGCCTCCTGCGTCTGGATCGCTTGCAGCGCATCATGAGCGCCGCGGACGCTTCCAACAAGGCTGACAAGGCTGAGGATGCGAGCGCGCCACCCGACGGCCAGCGGCGACGGCATGCGAAAAGCGCCCCTGATCGCACAATGCCCGTCGACGAAATGCCTGACCGCATCTTAGCGCTGTGCGTCGCGCGACTTAACAGCCAGCGCTGGATTGGCAATGAGCGCAGTGTCGCCCCCGTCGCGCTGGAACTCGATGTCACCACCGGCGTCTGCCAGGCGAGTTTCGCCTACGAGGATCCCGCCACGCAGACCCTGATGATGACCGACCTCCACCCATTGCCGCAGGCGCTCGCCGCGCTGGCGCGTCTAGGCCCCATGCCGTTGAGCTCGGCGCCCAAAGACCGCACCCCGCGGTTGGCCAACTACGCCCAGAAGTTCTTCGCGCAGCGCCTGGTCAGTCTGCATGAGCGCAGTGTGCGTCCCCTGGTCTTGCTTGACGCCGACACGTGTCGCTCCGTGTGGCCTTGGCTGACGGACAGTCGCCTCGATCCCCAGAATATCTCTATCGCTGGCGCTGACCACGCGCAGGTCCTCTGGCCGCACCTGCGGATTGTGCGCATCCGCGCCGACAACAGCCCCAAAGTGCTGTGGGATCAGCGCTACACCGGCGTCGGCCCCAACGGCGAGACGCTGATCCAGTACCGTGGCCCAATTGGCGCTGACGCCGACCTGTTTCAGGTCACGGATACCGCTGGCGCGCCGACCTACCTCTCATTCGGCAGCGCGCTGCGCCACGGGCGGAAGCACGGGACGTCGAGTTATCGGCGCCTGGAAGGGCTGGATCGCGGCCCAGGGAGTGCGGGCGACGAGAACGCTGACCACAGCGGCCCCGCTGCGCGCTACCATATCGCCACCTTTGAACCCTACTCTGAGGCGTGGACCACACCCAACGGTGTGGAGATCGTCGTCGTGCAAACTGGCGTGAACACAGCGCCGGGAATGGAGAAAGCCGCTGAGGCGGCGGAGCAAGTCGCGGCGCTGGTCGAGTGGCTGCGCCAGTGCTACGCGCACTTCGGAGAGTGGAGCGCCAAGCCCGCGCCGCTCCATTTTGCGCGTCTGGCAAAGGAATACATTGCGGATTACGCGCTCGATGAAGACGACGACGCCGAGGTCACTGGGGAGGCCAGCGCTGATATGGACGGAGAGGACGCAGATGAGAAATAAGCAGCCTTTGCTTGGCGATCAGCGTCGTGCGCTCCAGGCGAGCATGAAAGGTCACAGGACGCGTGGAAACGCAGCTGGCCGGATGGGCCAGAGACGGAACCAGTGGAGGCGCGCGCTAGCCTACCTGCCGCTCTCAGACCTTGGGCGCCTGTACGGACAGAACCAGGCAGGGCAAAGCGAACGCAGAAGACACCCGATGATAAAGCGCTTCACCAGGGAGCGATCATGTCCCTCGCTCACCACAGCGGCGTGGCTAACCAACCCCAGGGAAACGTCGACGCTTTTCTCGCGCCGTAAACCGCTGCGCAAGCTGCGCGCGCTCGTGGGTGCTGAACTCATCAATGGGATCGATGGCGCCGCTTCGGGAGAAACAGGAGGAAATGGAACGTGCGAGAAGCCGCTGGATCGAGTGACGCTGCTCCGCGCGCCGTTGGGCAGCGACGTGATTGAGTGGCATCGGTATCGCGATGGTGGCCCGCCATCAGACATTGACCCAGTAGAACTCGCGCCGCTGACGTCTCGCTATCCCGTCTATGCGGGATGGGCAGTCGCCTATCCTGATGACCAAGAACAACCAAGCCAACATGGCCAACTAGGAATTGGCCACTGGTTCGTGCTTTCTCAAGCTCATGCATGCACCCAGAACGTCGAAGCCAGGGCGAAAGGCTACTCAAACATCAGTGTACCTGGCGCGATGATTGAGTTTGCGCGCCAGGATACATCTCCCAGCCAGTCTACGGCGACCTGGAGCAACGCGCGGAACGGCACGCTAGACATGCTAGCGCTCCAAGTCGCCGATCGGGCGCTTGATGCGGGCATCTATGTGTCCGATCGCCCCTATCTTCATAGTGGCAGCGCCATCGTTTCCAGAGCGAACGTCGCCACCTGTTGTACCCTTGCGGAAGCAATACCGCTCATCGCGTTGTATTTGCGAGCTCAAGACGAATTTCTCTTACTAACGGGCGCTCCTGACGTCGAGCATCGCGTCAATCGGGGGCTCTATTTTGGGGTGGGGACATGTCAATCCACTGATGAGTTGGCTTGCCCCATGGTCCGGTAAATGGGGTCTTCCTCACTTTAGGTGCAAGTCGGTTGATTCTCTGAGAGTGTGACCGATTGGTGCAGGACACGGCAGCGCAAGCGCGCGAAACTGGCCCGTCCGTACATCTGGCGTTTGAGCGTTTTGAGACGATTGACCTGCCCTTCGACGGGCCCCTGACTCCACGGTGAACAACAGGCCGCTTTGACAGCGGCAACGTCGCGGCGGAGTCCCTGCGCAAAGCCCACAACTTCCGAGACGCCCGACTGCTCACACCGCGCTAGCCACGCGTCAAACCCGGCGCTGTCCTGCGCTTGCAGCAGCGCGCGAAATTGCAGCAGCAGGTCTTGCGCCTGGGCAATCTGGGGGCACAGCTGGTGCAGCGTCGTGACGTAGCGCGTTTCCGCGTCGCTGAGATCGGTGACCGGCTTCCACAGGAGCCAGCGCGTTTTGTGGGCGGAGTAGGTAGCGACCTCGGCTTTGGCGGAAACTGCGGCGCTACCCCGTTGTCTGCCAGGATGGTGCGGATCAGCGCGCGTTGGTTGACGACCCGCCGTACCTGTTCATCCCCTGCATTGTACCCCTGCGCGCGAATCTCGCGCCATAACGCCAGGGCATTGTGTTCACCGGCATTCCAGCGTTCGCACAGATAATCCAGATACGGGTCAATCTGGCGCGGACGGGGACGCGCTGGCGCCTCCGGGAACGAGGCGGCGCGGATATACGGCAAGACCGTTCCGCGGACGAGCTGGAGTTGACGTGCGATGTGGTGCGCGGCGACACCTTGTTCGTGCAGGTGTTTGACCTGCTCATAGCGCGCCAGGCGCGCGGCCCGACGTTCTTGCCGTCGTTGGATGTCTGAAGGGCAGTGTTTGGTCATACGCGCGGTCGCCTCGGCTGGCGCGCAGGCGTGCGCCGCTTGGGTCAACAGCGCCGAGTGCCGGGTCAGACAGCACTCAAAGGCTTCTCCGGCGTTGACCAGTAGATGAAACCGGTCCGCGATTTGCATGGCCTGCGGCGTGCCTAGGCGAGCGCCTGCGGCATAATCACCACCGCGATCTCGACTGATCACCTGAATTTGTGGGTGTTGACGCAGCCAGGCCGCAAACGTCTCCTGCGAGCGGTCAGGCAACAAATCAATGATGCGCCGCGCCTCCAAGTCGAGCAAGATGGTTCCATAGCTGCGGCCGCGTCGAAAGGCGAAGTCATCCACGCCCAAAATCGTCACTGCCGAAACAGTGGGGAGCGGAGCCTTACGCAGCCAGCGCAACGCAGTTTGATCGGAGGCGCGCAGACCTAACAGTGTGGCGATGCGTTCGACCCCGCGCCCACCCAACGCCCATCCCAGGTTCATAATGTCCTGGATACAGCGCACGGTTTTGCGCGCCCAGCGACGCACATAGTCGAGAAACCGTTCAGCGAAGATGCGTTGTGGGCAAGCGCGATTCCCGCAGCGAAATTTGCGGACATGGAGGGTGACAGAAACCACTCGCCCGACACATGGCGCGTCATACAGCGTGCGGATATAGGCGCTATGCCGTTGGCGCGACGCTGTTCCACAGCATGGACACACGCCTGAATCCAAGCCAGAACAGACCTCGACCGAGAGGGCTGTCGCCTCAATCTTGAGCTTCACGACGTGCAGATTCGCGGGCAATCCCAGGAGCATGGCTAAGTTCATAGGCTACTCGCGCAGGTGGGAATGACACGGTATCACCTGCTGGCTCTTGACCATACCCCAATCGCGAGCAACCGACTTGCACCTAAAGTGAGGAAGACCCGGTAAATGGGGTTCAATCCAGTGTGGTGAACTACGACCGCTTCGCCTACAACCTCACGAGTCTGAATAAATGGAAAGGAGTGATGCAAGCGTCGCTCGTGAAGACGTTGGCCGACAAGTTCCGAATACCCGTCTCGCAGGTGTAACAGAAATGTAACTATTCAGTCCCAGGCGGGGTAGACCGGTGAGTCGATACCGACCATATCAGTACTTGGGCGGAGGCACAGGAGCCTCAAGTCGCACGACTCGCTGAGCGACGTCCAATCCGACCGTTGCGACGATACTTGTCTGGTTCTGGCTCCGTCCCTTCATGACATGGACCCACAACGCATCGTCCTCTGCATCATAGGACCATCTCACCGCACCGGTCGACTGTGGACCCTCCAGTCGGCCGCCAGTCAGTTGAGCACGAAACGGCAGGATCTCGATACCGACGACATCGCCGAAGTCGGTCTGATCAATCACACACTCAACCTGAACGGATCGCGCAACCGCCGCGTCCAGGAAGCGGATGACGAGTGTCCCGCTCTGCACGTCTGCGAATGGCAATTCACGGCTCATGGCGTTCCCCTATCTTCCTCTACGCGCGCTCATCATCACCCCGGTCGTGTCACTGTGAACGACAGTCACGTCGTTGCTGGCA
>DASQSS010000378.1:0-6687 GCA_035642255.1 Ktedonobacterales bacterium
TCCGGCTGCGCAAGCGCACACGCCTGGCCCCGGACATTCTGGAGTTCGTCTTCCGTCCTGCGCAGCGGCTCGCCTTCGAGCCGGGGCAATACATGGAGTTCACGCTCGGCCACTCGCAGACGGATAGTCGGGGCAATCGTCGCTACTTTACCCTCGCATCCTCGCCGACCGAAGAGCAGATGCGGCTAGGTGTGCGCTTCTATCAACAGGGGAGCAGCTTCAAGCGTGCGCTGGCGCGCCTCGATGGCCGCACCGATCTGCTGGCAGGCCAGGTGGCGGGCGACTTCACGCTGCCGCGCGACGCCGACCGCAAGCTGGCGTTCATCGCGGGCGGCATCGGTGTGACGCCCTTCCGCAGCATGCTGAAATACCTGATCGACATGCGCCAGGGACGCGACATCGTCATGCTCTATGCGAACCGCGCCCCACAGCACATCGTGTATCAGGACGTGCTGGCCGATGCGCAGAAGCGTCTCGGAGCGCGTGTGATCTACACGCTGACGGACCCCGCAATGGTTCCGCAGGGGTGGCAGGGCGCGCAGGGTCGGATCGATGAGCAGATGATTACCGCGAACATCCCAGACTACCGCGACCGCACCTTCTACCTGTCGGGTCCGCCGGAGATGGTGCATGCCACTGAAGCGGCGCTGAGCCACCTTGGCGTGCATCGCAGCCAGATCAAGCGCGACTACTTCCCCGGCCTGGCGTAAGAGAGATGTGGCGCGGCGCGACGTGGCGCAGCATTGAAAGGCCGCGCCGCGCCGCACCCACTCGCCATCATCACTGCGACGGCTGGTGATGATCCTGCCGTGTCGCGAGTGGCAGGGTAAACCAGAAGACGCTCCCGACGCCTGGCTCGCTCTCCACCCCGACCTCGCCGCCGTGGCGCTCGACGATCGTTTTGCAGATGTGCAGCCCTAGCCCCAAACCGACGCCCGATCCGCTCTGCTGCTGAATGCCCGGCACACGATAGAAGCGCTCCCATAAGCGCGCCTGTTGCTCAGCGGTCAGGCCAGGCCCCTGGTCGCGCACCTCGACCCGCGCCATGTCGCCATGCGCCTCCACATGCGCGATGACTGGCCGGTCATCGGCTGAGTATTTGAGGGCATTGGTCAGGAAGTTGGTGATCACCTGTCCAATGCGGTCGACATCCGCGTTGAGGGGCATCACGGCACGCCTCAGCACTTCGAGCGCGATCGTGCGTGAGGGCCACGCCGCGCGCTGCTCCTGCATCACCTCACGAATGATCGTCGTCAGCTCACAAGGCTCTGGGCGCAGCTCCAGCTTGCCCGCCTGAATGCGTGACGTGTCGAGCAGATCTCCCACCAGGCGATCGAGTCGCATCGTCTGGCGATTCGTCCGCTCGAGCAGATCACGCGCGCGCTGCACCCTGGCGACCAGCGTGTCGGGGATCGCCCCACTCGCGGCGGCGGAGAGCGCTCCCATGGTGCGCGCCGCCAGCTGCACATTTGCGGAGACACTGGTGAGCGGCGTGCGTAGCTCATGCGAGGCGATGCCCATAAACTCGTCCATCCGGCGCGTCGCCTCTTCGAGCGCTAGCTCACGCAGACGCGCCTCCTCGCGCTCACGCAGCAGCTGGACGCGCTCGACGACAAGCGCCACGAGGCGAACCGCCGCCCGCGCGAGGTCACGCTCCTGTTGCGTCAGCGCGGGCCGATCACGCACCTCGATACCGATGATGCAAAGCTGACGGTCGGGCAGCGGCTGTCCAACAATCAGCGTGCGCCGAAGGCCAAAGTAATCCTGGCCGATGACTGGCGGTTGATCGGTCAGATCCAGCTCGATCACCTCTTCGGCTACCAGGCGCTCCAGCAATGAACTGGGAAGGTAGGAGGTCACTGGCTGCTGGCCAAGTCTCGTCCACCAGCGCGCCTCGACCTCAGGCGCCAGGCCGACAACGCCCAACGGACCGAGGGTATCCATCGTGAGATCAGCCAGTGTCGCGGCGGTGTACTGTCCACCGAACACACGCTGCACGAGCGCCAATACCCGGCGAACCGCCGTCGCGCTCGTCGTTCTCGCATACTCCAGCTGCTCACACTCGACCTGCCGGGCATCGGGCGCGTCTGGCGCATCCGTGTCTGGCGCGTCTTGCGTCGTGGTGACGAGCGCCGCCGCCATGTTCAGCAGCGCCATGAGCGCCTCGTGCATGCGCTGCGCCGCCTCGTCACGCGTTCGCGCGATCTCAAGGCGAGCCGCCACCCTGCTGAGCAGTTCCCGCGCCGAGAACGGCTTGACGAGGTAGTCGTCGGCGCCAGCGTCCAGCCCCTCGACGATCGCCTCCTCTCCAGCGCGCGCCGAGAGCAGAATCACAGGCAGATTCATCGTCTGCGAGTCGGCGCGCAGCTCGCGCAACAGGCCAAAGCCATCCAGCTCCGGCATCATGACGTCACTGAGTATCAAGTCTGGCGCCGCGCGACGGATGGCGGCGAGCGCCTGCGCTCCGTTCGCGACCGCTTCGACCTCGTACCGCTCGCGCAGGAGGCGTGCGAGGTACTCACGCAGGTCGGCGTTGTCGTCAGCCAACACGATCCGCGCGAGTCGCTGCCCCGTCGCGCCCGCTCGCGGCGCCGCGGGCGCCGAAACACCACTCAGGCTCAGTATCGTCGTGTCCTGGTCCCGCACATCCGGCAGATTCATCAGATCGTCACGCGAGTCCACTGGCAGCCAGCGTTCGGCCTCGTCCACATAGGGCGCCGCGCCGAGCGCGGTCGAGGCCAGGTTGCTCAGCGCCTGGATGCGGTCGGCGGGCAGATGCGCAGCCCCGGTCGGCAGGCGCACAACGAACGTCGCGCCAACCCCTGCCTCACTCTCGGCGCGAATCGTCCCGCCATGCAGGTGGACGAGCTCCTGCACGAGCGCCAGGCCGATGCCCGACCCCTCGTGCGTGCGCGCCTGCGCCCCTTCCACGCGATGGAAGCGCTCGAACAGGCGCGGAAGCTCAGCGGCTGGAACGCCAATACCGGTATCACGCACGACGAGCTCGACCGCACGGCCCTGCTCGGCAGCGCGCAGCGTGACCGTGATGGAGCCAGCGAGCGTAAACTTGAAGGCATTGGACAGCAAATTGAGAACGATCTTCTCCCACATCTCATGGACCACATAGATGGGCGCCGACAGCTCCGCATCCAGCGGCGGGCAATCGACGATCAGCGCCATGCCAGCTTTCTCGATCAACGACCGGAAGCTGCTCGCCAACTCAGCGGTCAACAGCGCCAGATCAGTCGGCGCATACGACGCCTGCACGCGCCCAGCCTCGATGCGCGCGAAGTCGAGCAGGGTATTGACCAGCTTGAGCAGGCGCATGCTGTTGCGATGCATCAGCTCCAGATCCTCGCGCTCGGGGGCGGGGAAGGCGTCGCGATGCGCCAACATGTCTTCCAGGGGGCCAAGCATCAGCGTCAGCGGTGTGCGGAACTCGTGCGAGACGTTGCTGAAGAAGGTTGTCTTCGCGCGATCGATCTCCGCCAGCGCCTCCGCCCGCTCGCGCTCCGCTTCGTAGGCGTGCGCCGCGGAGAGTGACGTCGCCAGATGGCTCGCAAGCACACTGAAGAAGGCGCGATACTCGACGTCCAGCCTACGACGTGGACTGACGCCAGCGACGAGGACAGCCGTCGGTGTCGTCTGCCCAGGCTCGATCAGTGGCAGCGCCAGCGCGTCGTGCGGGATGAGGCCAGGCTCAACTTCAAGCCTCACGCCCTTCCAGGCGATCTTCTCGATGAGCGCCTCCTGCCCGGCCTGCGCGATATGCGCGAGCGACCAGGGATCAGTCGCCCGCGCCGCGCCATGAAGCGCGACGGTCCACGGGCTGAGCGGTCCGCCGCCAACAAGCCCAACGGCGTTGAGGAGGGTGGCCCGCTGCGTGGCAGTGTCCAGCCCGTAGAGCAGCGCGACAGGGACATCGGCGGGATCAGTCGCCAGCACGCGCGCGGCGCGAGCGCAGACTTCTTCGGTCGAGCGGGCGTCCACCAGCGCGGCGGCCAGATCACGCGCCACGCCTGTGCGACGTTCCGCCAGCACACGCTCAGTCGTCTCGGTGACAGCGGTAAAGACACCCATCACCGCGCCCGTGTCATCCTCGATGGGGCTGTACGAATAGGTGTGATAGGTCTCCTCCAGGTAGCCGCTGCGCTCAAGGAAGAGCAGTTGATCATTGGACCAAGTCGGCTCACCGGTGCGCAGCACGCCCTCCAGCATCGGGCCAATCGTCGGCCAGATCTCTGACCACACCTGGCGCCCCGGCTTGCCCGCCGCCCAGGGACGCTTGATGCCGAGTGTCGGCGCATAGGCGTCGTTGTAGAAGAAGATGAGATCGGGCCCCCACCAGATGATCATCGCATGGCGGCTGCTCAGACAGATGCGTAAGCTCGTGCGCAGCGTTTGCGGCCATGTCTCCACCGGACCTAGCGATGTTTTCGCCCAGTCGATGCTCGCCAGAAGCGCGCCGCTCTCGCCACCCCCAGCGAATAGCCGCTCGCTGCTCGCAAGCGGTCCAGAGGACCCCGACATCCTGTTCTTCGCCTCTATCGCGGCAGGCGTTCCGGGCATCTGCCTGGAGACCTGATCCATCCTTACCTCCTACACTGTCAGGGAGTCGCATCGAAACGCGCGTCACACGACAGCCAGTCGCACAGGCCAGACACACAAAGCCAGGCGCGCGCATACCTCATAGGTGAGCGGGCGCGCCGGAGCGTCATAGCGGTCCATTCCCCGGTACACGCTCAGCAAGCCGCTGGCTGGCGCGCCGCACAACGGACAACAGCGTATCGAGGTCGAACGGCTTGTTCACGGATGCGAACGTCATCCGCTCGACCAGACGCATCGCATCTACGTCCAGCAGTTCCTGCCCGGCCGTCATGAAGATGGTGAGATGCTGGCGCAACGTGGGCGCATCCTCCAGCAGCCGGAGGGTAGCGATGCCGTCGAGGCGCGTCATCATGCGATCGAGCAGCACGACACGGGGGCGAGGGTCAGCCTGAAGCAGAGCGATCAGCGCGCCGCCGTCCGTAACCTCTTCCACGTCGTACTCAGCGTCCTCCAGCAAGAAGCGCAGGCTGTCGCGGATGCCCGGATCATCGTCAACGATACATACGCGTCCCGCATCAGCGGATGAGAGGGGTCCATCTCTCCGGTCAAACATGTGTCATCTCCACCAGAATCGCTGATGACGATACGGATGTCATATGGCGCAGGGAATCACCACCCACCGGCTGAAGCGCGATCAGAGCCGCAATTTCGTCGATCACGTCACGAAACACAGGCGCCTGTGGACATACGAGCAGCATCGATAAGAGCCTCTCAACTCCGAACACGCATAGCCGCCAGTAACGCAGAGTGACGCTCCAGAGATGAAGCGATAGAGTTGGCGGCGCAGGTGATTGAACGACAGTGACGACAGTGACGACAGAGACAATGCGGGCGATAACGCGCCCGCTCGGCGATGATATTTCGACTGGCGCGACCCGTCCCCCACGGGCTGGCATCGCAGGCATGGCGCAGCGAACGCACGCTCAATCACAGCAATAATCGGTCCAACGCAACGACTGGGAATGCCCGCGAACAGGGAGCATTCCGCGCACGCTCGGCTGGCGACCGTTGGATAGGCTGATGAGACAGGGCCAGCCATGCAGCGCATTGGACTTTCTGGCCGTTTGACCGCTTAGGTGTGCACAATCGGCCGCGCGCAGCGTCATGTAGGATGAGATAGCAGCCACACATAGTATCCCGGACATAGTATCCCGGCCCGGCCGCCCGTAGCAGCGAACGCAAGGAGGAACCCATGCGCCACGAGCCAGAAGCTACTCAGTCCGCGCCGCGCACGCCACGCGATCCAGAAGGAGGCGCTCGCCGCACGCGCACGCGCCACATCTGGCTCGTGATCCTCAGCGTTGTGGTGACACTCAGCGCGATTGGCGGGGGTGGCGCGCTCGCCGCCCGGAGGGTCGCCCAGGCCACGTATATCACGACACGCTCAGTCACATTCACTACGGCGCTGGCGCCCATTGTCACCTCAGGCTCCGCCAGCCAGCAAGCTTCCGTTCCGGTCGCTGTCGAGAGCTGCGCATGTTCAGCCGCGCACAACAACATCCCCGCGCCCGCATATGGGGTTCCGCGGATGGGCGGGCAGGTGGTGCTGGTGAGCCTCACGCAGCAATGGCTCTGGGCCTATCAGGATAGTCGGCTCGTCATGGCAAGCGCAGTGACAACCGGCATGCCCCAGCTTCCTACCCCGACCGGCGTCTACCACATCAGCATGAAGGAAGCGAACGTCTGGTTCTATTCGCCCTGGCCCCTCGGCTCGCCTTACTACTACACCCCAGAGCATGTGGACTACGCCATGCTCTTCCGCTCGGGTGGCTTCTACCTGCATGCGGCAGCCTGGCGACATGCGTTTGGCCCCGGCACGAATGTGCCACATACCAACCCCGACGGCTCCTATGAGACAGGCAGCCACGGCTGCGTCAACCTGCCCGTCACTGCGGCGGGCGCGCTCTATGGCTGGATTGGCATTGGAGCGACCGTCATCATCGTCGCGTAGTCCTCGGGCGTGGCGCGCTGGCAGACAACTGGCGGCAATCACGCGCTACCCGATGGGCGCTACCCGATGGGCTGGTCCACAATGTGCTCTTTGCTCCTATGTAGGACGCCCTCTCGTGATCAGGGAAG